>DASWEZ010000111.1:0-1580 GCA_036394495.1 Burkholderiales bacterium | reverse complement strand
GCCGTCAGGATCGAGGTCAACCAGACCTATCCACTGAAGGACGCAGCCAAGGCGCACGCCGATCTCGGCGCACGCAAGACCACGGGATCGACGGTTCTGCTGGTCTGAGACCTGGGCGTTTTGCCATGGCGCGCGTTCTGGTCCTGTTGCCGGCCCGGGATTTCGATCCGAGCGAAGCTGCCGTGGGCTGGCGGGTCCTCGCGAACGCGGGGCACACCGTCAGTTTTGCCACACCCGAAGGACGACCCGCTGTTGCCGACGAGATGATGCTGACGGGGAAGGGCCTCGATCCATGGGGAGCCATTTGGCTATTGCGAAATCTGCCCCTCGTCGGACTTTTGATGCGGGCAAATCGCGACGCGCGCAAAGCCTACGCCGAAATGACCGTCGATCCGAATTACGTCGCGCCGCAGCGATGGGATGCCATCGACGTATCCGCTTTCGATGCGCTGCTGTTGCCGGGCGGACATCGTGCGCGCGGCATGCGTGAATACCTCGAAAGCGAAATTCTGCAACGCCATGTCGCCAGCTTTTTCGATGAAGAAAAGCCGGTGGCGGCCATCTGTCACGGCGTGCTGTTGGCCGCGCGCAGCATCTCGAAACACACGGGCCGTTCCGTTCTCTGGGGATATCAGACGACCGCCTTGACCTGGGCGTTCGAAAACACCGCGTGGTCGGTCGCGCGCGTCACGCGGTTCTGGGATCCCAACTACTACCGGACTTATCCGGAGCAGAACGGGCAGCCAAAGGGGTTTATGTCGGTGCAGCAGGAAGTGACGCGCGCGCTTGCACGCCCGGACGATTTTCGCGACGTCCCCAAGACCGATCCGGACTACCGTCGAAAGACCTCGGGTCTGCAACGCGACTCTATGGACGATCAAACACCGGCCTTCGTCGTCCGGGATCGCAATTATGTTTCGGCGAGGTGGCCGGGCGACGCCCACACCTTCGCGAAGACTTTAGCGGGCATGCTCAAATAGCAGAACTGACCCGGTTGAGCCGCGCGGCCGGAACGCGCGTGGGCCAGCTGACCAGGACCTCACCTACTCGGCCAGAGCGCCTTCGGACGCTCGGTCATGGCCGAGCATCAGCATCATTCCCATGGCGATGATACCGAGCGCAGCCAATAGCAAGAGCCCTCCCGCGTAGCTGCCGGTATGGTCCTTGATCCATCCCATCGCAAATGGCCCGGCGAATCCCGCGAGGTTGCCGATCGAATTGATCACAGCGATGCCGGCCGCGGCGGCAGCGCCGGACAGGAATGCGGTCGGCAGCGTCCAGAACACCGGGAGGCACGCGAAAATGCCAAAGCCGGCAATGCAAAACGAGATCATCTTCAGCAGGGGATCATCGAGCGCGGTGGAGACCGCGATGCCGGCCGCCGCAAGGAACAACGGAAAGGCGGTATGGAACCGGCGCTCGGCGACGCGATCCGAGCGCCGGCCCCACCATACCATGCCGATGATGCCGACAACGTAGGGGGTGGCGGAGACCAGTGTCGTCAGAAAGATGTTAAGGCCGAATGCCTTCACAATCTGCGGCAGGAAGAAGCCCAGCCCGTAATTTGTCGCCACCGCGCC
>DASWEZ010000110.1:0-22407 GCA_036394495.1 Burkholderiales bacterium | reverse complement strand
CTGCACCCAGCCGTTGTCCGTGAACGCGAATCCCCAGAGCTGTTCGCCGAAGTACTCGACCATGTCGTTGCGCTCGGCTTCGCCATGCACCAGCACGTCGAGTCCGAGGGCTTCCTGCCGTTCGACCGCGATCCTGATTTCGGCGCGGATGCGCTCGAGATATTCGAGGGCGCCGATTTCACGGCGCTTGTATGCGCCTCGCGCCGAGCGGATCTGCTGCGTCTGGGGAAACGAACCGATCGTCGTCGTCGGCAAGGGTGGAAGTTTCAGTCGATCGCGCTGCTTGAGGATGCGCACATCGAACGGGCTGGCGCGCTCGGCCATGTCCGCACTCACGTCCATGAGGCGTTTGCGTACACCTTCGTTGGAAACTCGCGCATTGTCGCGGCGCGATTTCTGAATCGTATCCGAATGATCGAGTTCGCTCGTGACGGCGCTTTCTCCCGCATCCAGGGCGCATCCGAGAATACGGATTTCATCGAGCTTCTCATCCGCGAAGGCCAGCCAGGAATGAGTGTCGGCAGCCAGCTTCGGTTCATTTTCCGTCGACACCGGAACATGCAGCAACGAACACGACGGTGCGATCCAGAGCCTGTCCTGCAAATTGTCGTGCAGCGGTTGCAGGTCAGCCAACGTGCGCCGCAGGTCCGTGTGCCAGATATTGCGGCCGTCGACCACGCCGGCGGACAGCACCCAGTCCCGCGGCAGCGCCGTTGTCCAATTCTTGATCTGCGAGGGCGCGCGCACAAGATCGAGATGGATTCCCTGCACCGGCAAACGCACGATGCGGTCGGCGTGGGAATCGACGCCGTCGAAGTAAGTCGTCAACAAGATTTTCGGTGCACGCATAGCGAGAACCGGATACGCGCGATCGAATGCGTCGAGCCATTCCTGTGGCAGCTCCAGGCAGAGTACAGGCTCGTCGACCTGCACCCACTCGATGCCCGCCTGTTGCAGACGCTCCAACAGGCGGGCATAGGCTTCGGCCAGCGGTGGCAGGAGGCTGAGCCGGTCGAATCCCGGTTGGGCGGCCTTCGACAGGTAAAGGAAGGTGACCGGGCCGATCAGGACCGGCTTTACCGCAGTACCGCGAAGTTGGGCTTCGCGGAGCTGGTCGAAATACCAGCCGGTACCGCCGTCGAAACGAGAGAACGGGTCCAGCTCCGGTACGAGGTAGTGATAATTGGTATCGAACCATTTGGTCATTTCCATGGCCGGCTGCTCCGCACTGCCGCGAGCGAGCGCGAAGTAATCCTGGAGCGTAAGCCGGCCCGCGTCGAAGCCGAAGCGCCGCGGCGGGCAGCCGAGCAACGCCGCCATGTCCAGTACCTGGTCGTAGAACGCGAAATCGCCCGCACCGAGGAAGCGCAGCCCGGCTTCACCTTGCTTGTCCCAGTTGCGCGCGCGCACGTCGCGGCCTACGTCCTGCAGATAGGATTCGCCGGCCTCGCCGCGCCAGAACGCCTCGAGCGCGAATTTGAGCTCCCGCCGCGGACCGATGCGCGGATAACCAAGAACGTGGGTCGTAACCATGGCAGTTCCTGTTTTGTTTGGACAGGCCGTGGAGTATTGGCGGCGGCAGGGTTAGAATCAAACGATAGTTTTTCCGACGGACTTGAATGAAATTCATATCGAAAGTTTTATGATCGAGCTGCGCCACCTCAGATCGCTCGTCGCCATTGCCGAGGCCGGCAAGCTGGCCAGCGCGGCGGAACGGGTGCGTCTGACCCAAAGCGCGCTGTCGCACCAGGTCAGGGCTCTCGAACAGCATTACGGAATCACGCTGTTCCAGCGCACCAGCGGCGGGTTGCGTTATACCGCTGCGGGACTGCGCCTGCTGCAGCTCGCGCGCGACATGCTGGCCGCGGTCGTGGATGCGGAGCGGGACATCGAGCGCATGAAGGGCGACACGAGCGGAGAGCTGCGCATCGTGCTCGAATGCCACACCTGCTTCGACTGGCTGATGCCGGTCATGGACGAGTTCCGCAAACGCTGGCCGGAAGTCGAGGTCGATCTCGTCGCTGGATTCCACAGCGATCCGATCGGGCTGCTCCGGACCGGAAAGGCGGAACTGGTGATCGGCTCCGGCAAGCCGCGCGGCCGCGAGTTCAGGACCATGCCGCTGTTCCGTTTTGAAATCCTCGCCGTGCTGCCGGTGGAGCATCGATTGCGCGCGAAGCGGCGGATCGAAGCCACCGACCTGACGGGAGAAACGCTCATTACCTATCCGGTGCCCGAAGACAGGATCGACTTGATCCGCGAAGTGCTCCGCCCTGCGGGCATCCGCTTGCAGCGGCGTACCGCCGAGTTGACCATAGCCATACTCCAGCTCGTCGCAAGCCGGCGCGGCATCGCGGCGTTGCCCAATTGGGGCGTGAAGAACTACGTCGATTACGACTACATACTGGCCAAGCGCATAGGAGCGAAAGGCCTGTGGAGCGAACTGCATGCGGTCGTGCCACGCTCATTGGCGGAAAAACCCTATGTATTGGAACTCGTGTCGATCATTCGCGCCAAATGCGCCGCGGAACTAGACGGCATCGAGTTGATCTGAACTTGGTGTCATGAGAGGGATGCGATCGAACATGGCGAAGGCGGATACGAAAATTGCGCTGGTGACAGGTGCCAACAAAGGCATCGGCTTCGAAATATGCAGGCAGCTCGCGCGCAAGGGGCTGCGGGTGATATTGACCAGCCGCGATGCGAAAAAGGGCTTGCGGGCGCAAAAAGCACTGGCGAAGGAAGGCCTCGAAGTGCTTTACCGCGAACTGGATGTCACAAGGCAAGTCAGCGCAACAGCGCTCGGCAGGTATTTGGTCAAGGAACATGGAAGGCTGGATGTGCTGGTGAACAACGCCGGCATCCTGATCGACAGTGGCTCGACCAGTGTCCTGGATGAGAAGGAAGACCTGTTCCATGCCACGCTGGAAACCAACTTCTTCGGCGCACTGCGCCTGGTTCAGGCCGTCGTGCCGCTGATGCGCAAACACGGCTATGGAAGAGTGGTAAACCTGTCCAGCGGCTTGGGACAACTCGAGGACATGGGCGACGGGAACGCGGCTTACCGGACGTCGAAGACCATGCTCAATGCGCTGACCCGCATGGTCGCGACAGCGACGGCGGACGAGAATATCCTCGTCAATTCGATCTGCCCAGGCTGGGTGCGCACCGATATGGGCGGCCCCACTGCGAGCCGCAGCGTGGAGAAGGGTGCGCAAACGGCGGTCTGGCTGGCGATGCTCCCCGATAGCGGCCCCACCGGCGGATTCTTCCGCGACAAGAAGCCGATTCCTTGGTAAACCCGTTTGCCACAGAGGACACAGAGGACACAGAGAAGAACAATCCAGCACCTTGACGGGAACTGAGATACCTTCTCGTAAAAATCGGCTCGCGCTGGCGTCGTTTTTCCGCTGGCCCTTATAAACATAAGTTTTTGATTTCCTCTGTGATCTCTGTGTCCTCTGTGGCCAATTAGGTTTAGGGTGTATCCATGAAAACCAGAATCGAACGAGATACCTTCGGCGACATCGAAGTTCCCGCCGACCGGCTCTGGGGCGCGCAGACGCAGCGCAGCCTGCAGAATTTCCGCATATCCGGCGAGCGCATTCCGCTGGAAATGATCCATGCATTGGCACGGGTCAAGCGCGCCTGCGCGTTAGTCAATGCGGATCTCGGCGTTCTGGATGGAAAGAAGGCGAAAGCCATCGTCGAAGCTGCGGACGAAATCATCGCCGGCCAACACGACATGGAATTTCCGCTGGTGGTCTGGCAGACCGGTTCCGGCACGCAGACCAACATGAACCTGAACGAGGTTCTGGCCAACCGCGCCTCCGAACTGCTCGGCGGCGAGCGCGGCCAGAAACGCCTGGTGCATCCGAACGACGACGCCAACAAGGGACAGTCCTCGAACGATGTGTTTCCGACGGCGATGCACGTCGCGGCGCTAGGCGCGCTGAACGAAAAACTGTTGCCGGCCCTGAAGCGCTTGCGCGATACGCTGTCCGCCAAGTCGAAGTCCTTCGACGAAATCGTCAAGATCGGCCGTACTCATCTCCAGGACGCGACGCCGCTTACGCTGGGCCAGGAATTGTCCGGGTATGTTTCTCAGCTCGATCACGGGATCGCCCATGTACTGGCGTCGCAGACGCATCTCAGCGAACTCGCGCTCGGCGGTACCGCAGTCGGTACCGGCCTCAACGCCCATCCGGAATTCGGTGCGCGCGTGGCGAAAGAACTGGCGAAATCCACCGGATTGCATTTCGTTCCGGCGCCCAACAAGTTCGAAGCGCTCGCCGCCAACGATGCGCTGGTGCACGCCCACGGCGCGCTGAAGACGGTGGCGGCTTCATTGATGAAGATCGCCAATGACATCCGCTGGCTGGCGTCCGGTCCGCGCAGCGGCATCGGCGAATTGCGCATTCCCGAGAACGAACCGGGCAGTTCGATCATGCCGGGCAAGGTCAATCCCACCCAATCCGAAGCGCTGACCATGTTGTGCTGCCAGGTACTCGGCAACGACGTCGCCGTCAACATCGGCGGCGCCATGGGAAATTTCGAACTCAACGTGTTCAAGCCGCTGATCATCCATAATTTCCTGCAGAGCGTCCGCCTGCTCTCCGACGGCGCGGTGAGCTTCAACGACAACTGCGCCGTCGGCATCGAGCCGAACAGGGAACGGATCGAACAGATGCTGGGCCAGTCGTTGATGCTGGTGACCGCACTCAATCCCCACATCGGCTACGACAAGGCCGCCGAGATCGCCAAGAAGGCTTACAAAGAAGGCACGACGCTGAAGGAAGCCGCACTCGCGCTCGGCTACGTTACCGCCGAACAGTTTGACCAGTGGGTGCGGCCCGAAGACATGGTTGGAAAACCAAAAGGCAATTAGCCACAGAGGTCACAGAGAAATGCAAGAATCCCAATGAGTGCTGAACAGCAACCGTGGCGGGTGCGCGTCTAAAGTAAAACTTGCATCGCTTACCATCACATCTTGTTTTCCTCTGTGTCCTCTGTGACCTCTGTGGCAAAAAGCGGTTTTTGATTCATGCACCCAGACAGTGAATTGGCAAAACTGATGGCGCAGTTTCCCCACGCCGGCAAGCTCGAATGGATCGGCATTCGCGCGGAGCGCCGTGCGCCGGTGGCGACGCTGGAGCAGGTCGAAGCAATTTCCGGTTACGGCCTGGCGGGAGATCACTACGCGTCGAAATCCAACGGCAAGCGCCAGGTCACGCTGATCCAGGCTGAGCATCTCGAAGCGGTGGCGAAGATTCTCGGCAGATCCGAAGTGCGCGCCGACGGGGTGCGTCGTAACCTGCTGGTGTCCGGCATCAACCTTTACGCCCTGCGCGATCGCAAATTCCGCATCGGCGGCGTACTGCTGGAAGGCAGCGGCCCGTGCGATCCCTGCTCGCGGATGGAAGAAGTGCTCGGCACAGGCGGCTACAACGCCATGCGCGGACACGGCGGCATTACTGCGCGCATTCTCGAAGGCGGCGTACTCAAGGTCGGACAATCCCTCGAACCGCTATAGACATCACCAGAAATTGAATCAAGTAGTACGGGTGATTTTCAATCTTTCGCCTTTCGCCTCTCGCCTCTGCGGCGCGTTAGCGCCGCTCGAGCGATTCCAGCGGTACCGTCTCCCAGTCGAATTCCTCGCCCATCGGCTTGATGCCGGCTGTCAGCCGTGCTTTGGCGATGATTTCCATTGCCGGAGTTTCCCGGTGCACCCAGCAATAGCGGCGGGCATCGTCCACCATGCCTCCAATGATTTGCTTCTGCATTTCGGTCAGCGATACGCCGCGAAGATCGGCGGAGAGCTGTTGCAGTTGTTGCTGGCAATCCGCACGCGCGGTAACGGCCAGGGTGAACATCGAGCCGATGGCGATGCACAAGAGCGGGCGGTGCCGGAAAAGCAGAAAATTCGATAGGCCGGTCATCGATGTGGAATGGTCGCGCACGTCGCCGGAGTTAAAATAGCCCATCTCATGAATACTACTCCGCCCTAAGTGCCTGGATCAGACGTCGTCAGGGATTCGCCATACAGTCGCGCCTGGCTCATGGAACGCCTGCAGGGCCAGGCTATGTTGCAGGACGACGCGAATTTTCCGCCATACGTCCATCCGCCCGGGCACAAGCCGGTGTCCGCGGCCGTACTGGTGCCTATCGTCAATCGGCCGGCTGGCCTGACGCTGATGTTTACCGAGCGTACGGCGCATTTGCACGACCACGCCGGCCAGATCAGCTTTCCCGGTGGAAGGGTCGACGAGGGCGATTCCGACCGGATCGCCACGGCGTTGCGCGAAGTGGAGGAAGAAACCGGCCTGAATCCATCGCGCGTGGAAATCATCGGTCGCCTCCCGGACTACGACATTCCCACGGGATTTCGCGTGACGCCGGTCGTCGGCTGGGTGGAGCCGCCGTTCGAACTGAAGCCGGATCCTTTCGAAGTGGCCGATGTTTTCGAAGTGCCGCTCGGATTTTTTCTCGATCCCGCCAACCATCAGCGCCATAGCGACATGAAGAATGGCCGCGTTCGCCACTACTATTCGATGCCTTACGGAAAGCACAACAT
This sequence comes from Burkholderiales bacterium, assembly GCA_036394495.1. GTDB lineage: Bacteria > Pseudomonadota > Gammaproteobacteria > Burkholderiales > JACQAP01 > JACQAP01. Next base: position 15,830 of record DASWEZ010000110.1, on the reverse strand, counting down.
CTGGGGAGCCACGGCGGGCATGTTGCACAGCCTTTACCGGATACTGACCGCGGAGCCCGCGTGATGAGCAGGGAAAAGGCGCCGGTAACGGCCGCGATACGCGATCTGCGTGCCAACCAGGTCGAATTCACCGATCACCTTTACGAGTACGAGGAAAAGGGCGGCACCGCCGTATCCGCCCGCGAACTCGGTGTGCCCGAGCACGCCGTAGTGAAGACGCTGGTCATGGAGGACGACGACAGGAATCCCCTCATCGTGCTGATGCATGGCGACCTGAGGGTCTCCACCAGGGAACTGGCAAGAATTATCGGCGTCAAGACCATTTCCCCTTGCAATCCCGATACGGCGAACCGACATTCCGGTTACGTGGTCGGCGGCACCTCGCCGTTCGGCACGCGCAAGAAGATGCCGGTCTATATGGAAGAGACCATCCTGGAGTTGCCGATGATCTATATCAACGGCGGCAAGCGGGGGTATTTGGTGGGTATTGTGCCGGGGGAGGTCGTGCGCGTCCTTGGGCCGAAGTTGGTGAAAGTGGGAATAAAAGAAACGTGAATGTCGTGAATGCCGTGAATATCGTGAATGTCGGAACAACACTGGGGGTTGAACACTGTAAATCAGTCAGCAGCCCCGTCATTTCTGTTGTCAATGGGTTGACCCCGAATTTACGAACTTCGATATTCACGTCATTCACGACATTCACGACTTTCCAATGATTGAACTCACGACGCTCGCGCTGTTCGTTCTTGCCGGCTGGTTCTGGCTGGACAGCCTGCGCGCGCGGGATGTTGCCCTCGACGGCGCCCGCAGGGCCTGCGAAGCCGAGGGCGTGCAACTGCTCGACTGGACGGTCGCCATGAAGAAGATCCGGCTCGGACGCGATGACGAAGGGCGCAGCGGTTTGCAGCGCACTTACGAATTCGAATTCAGCGATACCGGCAATAACCGCATCGGAGGCTCGGTCACGGTAATTGGCCGGCAGTTGCTGGCCCTGCATCTTCCGGTCATTGCGGCGCCGTCCTCCAACGTCAACCGGCTTCACTAAACGCAACAGAAAGAGATTTAGATCCGCTCGCCCCTCGCGATAGCGCTAGCCCCTTTTCCGTCTTTGCCACAACACCATGCCGATCCGGATCGCCGACGCAATCGTATAGACCAGCAGAATCGGATAAATCAGCAGCAAATCGACGCGGATATTGCATTCCCCGCTGCATAGCACGCGGATCTGCATCAGGTACTCATAGATGCCGTAGATGATCCACAGCACTCCGGTGACCAGGGCCAGCCGGGTTCGCGTCAACCTGAAGCACGCGACGATCAGCAAGCCGAACACGACGGCGAACAGGGGAATGCCCAATATCTTCAGAAAATGGCCCTCCGAATGAAAATGCCGGCGAGTAGTTCGTGCGACTTATAGCCCGGATTCCCCCGCGATCTCAAGGCTTTCGCGAAGGCATCGCTGGCCCTGCGAAAAGCCTTGTGGCATCATGACTTTAACGTCAAGCGGCAGGGAGGGATATGAGCAACGAACAACACGCGCAGGAAATTGTAATGTTGCGCGCGGAAATTGAAATGCTGATGAGCGAACGGCAGGCACTGCTGCGCGCCACGGGCGCCGCCGCGGTATTTGTCGCAAATCTCGACAGCGAATCGTTGCCGGAAGACACGTACGCGGTTGCCGATATTCTCGCCCACGCGCTCAATGACCTTACCGAAGACACTTTGCGCGATGCGCTCGAGCTGGTCCGGCCTACAATTGAATCCGCCCGGGCAGAGCAGAAAGAACAATAACGGCGGCGTACGGTCCGGTTTCCCCGGACGGGCTTCAAGTTGGACAATCCATCCTCTTTCCCAGCCAAGATAGGCCTGATCCTGACAGGCGGCGGCGCACGTGCCGCCTATCAGGTCGGATTCCTGCGCGCCGTATCGCACATGCTTCCGCGCGGAGCCCCCAATCCGTTCAAGATCATCTGCGGTACTTCGGCGGGAGCCGTCAATGCGGCGGCGCTCGCATCCAACGCGACCGATTTCCACCGTGCGGTGCGCCAGATGCTGCTGATCTGGAAATACTTCCACGTCGACCAGGTCTATCGGTCCGACGTGCTGGGCGTATTCGGCACCGGCATGCGCTGGTTCATGGCAATGTTGATGGGCGGGCTTGGCAAGAACAATCCCAGCTCCCTGCTGGACAACACGCCACTCTCGGAATTGCTGCGGGCACGCCTCGATCTTGCTGGCATTCGCCGCAGCATCGATGCCGGCGCGCTTTACGCGTTGTCGATCACGGTATCGGGTTACTCTTCCGGGCAATCGGTGAGTTTCTTCCAGGGTGTCCCGGGACTGCCCGGTTGGCAGCGGGCGCGGCGGATCGGCATTCCGGAAATCATCGACTTCGAGCACCTGCTGGCCTCCAGCGCGTTGCCTTTCATATTTCCCGCGGTGCCGCTGCGGCGCGAATTCTTCGGCGATGGCAGCATGCGCCAGATCGCCCCGATCAGCCCCGCACTGCACCTGGGCGCCGATCGCGTGGTTGTCATCGGCGTGGGTCGCCAGATGCATTACTCGGCTCCGCAGCGGGTGCAGATGAGCAGTTATCCGTCGCTTGCGCAGATCGCGGGGCACGCGCTGAACAGCATTTTCCTCGACAGCCTGGAAGTCGACATCGAACGTCTGCAGCGCATCAACAAGACGATCAGCCTGATTCCGCGCGCGGAGCGCGACAAACACAACGTGCAGTTGCGCGAAGTCGACGTCCTGGTGATTTCGCCAAGCGAGGAAATCGATCGCATCGCGGCACGCTATTGGCGCGAACTGCCGCGCTCGATCCGCTTTCTGTTGCGCGGGCTCGGTGCGGCACGCACCGGCGGCGCCACGCTGACGAGCTATCTGCTGTTCGAGCCGGCCTATTGCCGCGCGCTGATCGCGCTGGGCTACAAGGATACGATGGCGAGGCGGGATGAAGTTCTGAAGTTCATCGCGGGCGCTCCACTACTGCCCTCTGCCTCGCAAGGCGCAGAGGGAGCCATCAAGGATGATGTCTGAAACGGCGAAGCCACTAGACTTTTGCTAGCCCCTAGCCCCTAGCCCCTAGCCCCTCATCCTTTCACATCGAATCCGAGGATCTCGTTCGCCTTGATGACCGCGTCCGCGATTTCCTCCGTCGTCACGCGCTTGGTCATCGCGCGGTTGCGGATGAGGTCATAGGCTTCCTCTTCCGACATATGCCGCGATGTCATCAGGATCGCCTTGGCTTTGGCGATCTTGCGCTGCGCGGTCAGTCTTTGCTCCAGGCGCACCACGTATTTTTCGCGGGTGCGCGACTTTTCCGCCTGACTCACCGCTACGGCTATGGCAGTCAGAAGGCCGAAGGATTTCACGGGTGAGGCGATCACGCTGAAAGCGTTCAACTGCAGCACCGCCTCGACGATGACCGGATTTTCGTAGGTCACCACCGGAATCACCGGTGGGGAGCCCTCGCGCCGCAGCCAGGGCAGGTCCATCGACAGAATTTCCGGGCGCATCGCGAAGAACACCAGGTCCGCCTCCTCCGGCAGCTTGTCGAGCGGCGGCCAGAAGGCCTTGACCTGACAGCCGATGCGGCCGAGCTGGCCGATCAGTTCCTGGCCGTCCTGGTCGTCCGGATGGAAAACCACGACGCGCAGCGATCGCAGCTCGCGCAATAGCCGTGAGGTCCCGCCGCTTTTCATTTCACGAACCTAGCGCGAGTGAGCCTGAACCCGTGCCGACCAGTCCTGCAGGGTGTGCGACACGAGGTAGGGATCGGGACGCACCCAGTGGCGGGCCTCTTCGATGATGTCGAACTGGCCGTTCGCGGTCGCCCTGCCGATGCGCGGACGCAGATAGGTGTGATGGTTGTGTTCGTCGATGCGAACCTTGCCTTGCGGCGCGGCGAACTCCGATCCGGGCAGCGCGCGCAACAGATCCGGCACGCTGTCACAGTTCATTCGCCGCATCGCGCTTGCGAGCAAGTGAGCCTGGAAATAAGCCGCTTCCCAGCACTGGTTGGTCACGATGTCGTTGCCGAAACGGGCCTTGCAGCGGGCAACGCACAGGCGGTTCTCGTCGGTGGCGATCGACTGGAAATAAGGTGCGGAGGTGATGTGGCCCTCGGCGATGTCCGCCCCCATCTGTTTTATTTCCGCTTCGCAGGTTGTCAGGCTCGCGATCGGCATGTCGGCCGGATCGAGTTTGAGTTGCGCGTAGGCTCGATGCAGCAACGCGGTGCCGTCGCCTACGACAGTGGAGAAAATGAAATCTGGCGCCGCCTGCTTGATTTTTTTCGCCACCGCCAGGTAATCCTCCCACGGGGCGTCCAGCGGCAGATACGTTTCGCCGACTTTTTCCCCGCCGCGCTCCAGGATCAGGTCGCTCATGATGCGGTTGGATTCGTACGGATAGATGTAGTCGGAACCGACCATGAATACGCGCGAACCGAATTCACGCAGCATGAATTCCGCGAGCTGGACGCTGTTCTGGTTCGGCGCGGCCCCGGTATAGATGACATTGCGCGAGTACTCGAACCCCTCGTAGAGCGTCGGGTACATCAGCAGCGCATTCCATCGCTCCACCACCGGAATCACGGCCTTGCGCGTGCTGGACATGTAGCAGCCGAGGATGACGTGCACGCGATCTTCCAGGATCAGTTTCTCGGCGAGCGCGGCGAACTTTGCGGGACGCGAAGCCGGATCGTAGCTGACTGCCTGCAATTCGCGTCCGTTGATGCCGCCGGCGTCGTTGACCTCCTGGATCGCCAGCAGCGTGCCCATGCGTTCGGATTCTTCGATTACCGAGGTGACGCCGGTTTCCGAGAACAGGACGCCGACGCGGATCGGTTCGGTGGACTTGGTGGATTTCATCATCTCTGGTGTCAAATTTTTCCAGCGCGGTCTTGCGACCCGCGCGTTGTTCGGATTGTCCAATGCGGCCTGGCTGAACGCGGAGTGACGGCGCATCTTCGCCGGGTCACGCATGGCAACACGCCACGCACGATGGAAACGAATGGCCGGAACGCGAAGCCGTGCCGCAAGCGGCGCGCCGATGCCTCCTTGCATCGGTCCGATATTTGTAGAACTCGTATTTTGGCGGGCGATCCTGCACGCGATCGCTTTTTGTTGCCGCCATTGGTCGAGCAAGTCCCGGACCCGCGGGGACGACGCGCTCGCTTCGCGGCTCTTTGGGCGTACCTCACCCTCCGCAAACCGGACAAATATAAAGCAGGCTCATGGCCGCGTCTCCTGTTTGTCCAAGTTGGTGCCGTTGCACCGCAATATGCACCGGATGCGTGCGACGTCGCGAAGAGAGTTCGGGTACACGCAGTGCAGCAAGACCGGGTTCGACGGCTTGTCAGGTCCCCGCAACTATTTGGCGAATACCTTTCTATTCAGTCTCGTTTGGCCTGTTTTTCGCGATGTTGTTGAGGTCGAATTAATTTCGGTTGCGGGATTGGCCCTGATTTTGCAATATGGTTATCGCGTTTAGGGCATATAGAAATAGAAACGCGTCGAGAATCTCGACCGGGGGAACCCCGGTGAACGAGAAATCATGGGACAACAATTCCTGGCCGCGACAAGGACGTCGCGATCGGGACAGGCATAGAAGCCCACAGGACGGATTTTCATCCGCCCTGTGGGCTTTTTTTCGCCGTCGCCGAACGGCTGCATACCTCAAGGGGAAAGGGAAGACATGAAGTTCAACAGAAGACAGTTCATCAAGAGCGCAGCGGCAGTCACGACCGTCGCGGCGTTGCCCGGCGCGCCGTTCATCCGTTCAGCGGCAGCGGCGGACACCATCAAGGTCGGCATCCTGCATTCATTGACCGGAACCATCGCCATCGCCGAGGCTTCGGTGGTGGACGCGGAAAAACTCGCGATCGATGAAATCAATGCGGCCGGCGGCGTAATGGGCAAAAAACTGGAGGTCATCGTCGAGGATGGCGCCAGCGATTGGCCGACTTTTGCTGAAAAGGCGCGCAAACTGCTGGAGAAGGATCAGGTTGCGGCGATCTTCGGTTGCTATACCTCGGCTTCGCGTAAAGCCGTCTTGCCGGTCATGGAGCGCTACAAGGGCCTGCTCTACTACCCGACGTATTACGAAGGCCTCGAAATGTCGCCGAACATCATGTACACGGCGCAGGAAGGCACGCAGTCGGCCATCGCATCGCTGGACTGGCTGTACAAGAACAAGGGCAAGAGCTTCTACCTGATCGGCTCCGATTACATCTGGCCGCGCACTATGAACAAGCTGGCCAACCTGCACCTGAAGAAGATCGGCGCGAAGGTTGTGGGCGAAAGCTATTACCCGCTCGGCTCCATCGAGTTCGCTTCCGAAATCAACAAGATCAAGGCCGCCAAGCCGGATGTGATCTGGAGCACAGTCGTCGGTGGTTCCAACGTCGCGTTCTACAAGCAGTTGAACGCCGCCGGCATTACTGGCAAGACGCAGGCACTGTGTGCGATGGCGGTATCCGAGGAAGAAGCATCCGGCATCGGCCCGGAAAACCTCGAAGGCTTCATGTCATGCATGGGCTATTTCCAGAGCGTGAAGAATGCGGCGAACGAAAAGTTCGTCAAGGCGTTCAAGGCCAAGTACGGCGCCAACCGCGTCGTCGGCGATACCATGGAATGCGGCTACATCTCGGTCTATCTGTGGAAGATGGCGGTGGAAAAAGCCAAGAGCATCGACGTGCCGGCAGTCGTGGCCGCTTCCTCTGACCTGGCGATGGATGCACCGGAAGGCAAAATCCATTTCCACAAATCCAACCACCATCTGTGGAAGCATGCCCGCATCGGCACGTTCAGGAAGGATGGTCAGATCGACATGATTTACGAGTCGCCGCTGATCGAGCCGAACCCTTTCGCCAAGATTTGACCGGAGCCAGGATCCGATCTCGTAACAAGCAGTGTTTCGTCTGTCTTCCGCGCCCGGTGTGAAATCCGGGCACGGAAAGACCGGCGGATTCCAGGTTGCTTTCGACGGGGAACCGGTTCCCGAATGACCTTCGACATTTTTCTGATGCAGGCCTTCAACGGCCTGAGCCTGTCCACCATCCTGGTGCTGATGGCGCTCGGCCTGGCCATCGTGTTCGGCCTGATGGGCGTAATCAACATGGCTCATGGAGAGCTCATGGCCATGGGGGCGTACACGACCTACGCGACCGCGTTGTTCTTCGAGAAATTCATGCCGGCGCTGAAGGACATCTACTTTCTGATCGGCATTGTGCTGGCGTTCGCCGTGACCTTCGTATTCGGCTTCGCGCTCGAGCGGGGGTTGATCCGTTTCCTGTACAAGAGGCCGCTGGACACCATGCTGGCGACCTGGGGCCTGAGCCTGATCCTGCAGCAGGTGTTTCGCCACGTGTTCGGGCCCAAGGAAGTCGGCGTCCCAACAGTGAGTTGGTTGCAGGGTGGATGGGCACCGGCTGCGATTCCCGGCGCGTCGTTTCCGCTGAGCCGCATATTCATCATCGCGCTCGCGCTGCTGGTCACGTTCGGCGTGTACCTGTTGCTGTTCCGCACGCGCTGGGGCTTGCGCATCCGTGCGGTAACCCAAAATCGTGCGATGGCCGGTGCCGCCGGCATCAATACCGAACGCGTCGATGCGCTGACATTTGCGCTCGGCTGCGGCCTCGCCGGCATCGCGGGCAGTTCGTTCACCATGCTCGCTTCGACCGGTCCGGTGACGGGCCAACAGTATGTCGTCGATACGTTCATCGTCGTCGTGTTCGGGGGCGTCGAAAGCTTGCTCGGCACGCTGTTGTCCGCGACGATCATCGGCGAACTGCAATCGACTTTTGAGTTCCTGATGACCGGCTCGATGGCCAAGGCCTCGATCCTGCTGCTGGTGATCGTCGCGCTGTACTTCCGGCCGAACGGTCTGTTTGCGTCGAAAGTGAGGAGATGAGTTGAGTAACGGAGCCAGCGCGGTAAACGGCACGGCACGCAGCGCGGTGGCTCGCCGCACACCGGTCGAATGGCTGCGGCTGCTGGGCCTGCCGATCCTCGGACTGATGCTGGTCCTGGTGCCGCTCGTGCTATCCGAATTCCGCCTGAACCTGCTGGCGAAATACCTGTGCTTCGCTTTCCCCGCGATCGGCATCGTGCTGATCTGGGGTTACGGCGGCATCTTGAGCCTCGGCCAGGGCATCTTCTTCGGCCTGGGCAGCTACATGATGGCGATGTACCTGAAACTGGAGTCGACCACCAGCGACAGTTCGGCGCAAGCCTTGTCCGAATTCTTCGGCTCCAGCCTGCCGGACTTCATGGTCTGGAACAGCGTCGATGCGTTGCCGTGGTGGTGGGAGCCCTTCCACTCCTTCTGGTTCACGTTGCCGGCCATCATCATCCTGCCGGCCTTCATCGCTTTCGTGCTGGCCTATCTCAATTTCCGCAAGCGTGTCGGCGGCGTCTATTTCTCGATCATCACGCTCGCGCTCTCGGCCATCATGTCCATCGTCATCATCGGCCAGCAAGGCGTGACCGGCGGCGTCAACGGCATTACGGATTTCAAGACCTTCTTCGGCATCAGCTTCGAAGCGCAGGGCGTGCGCACCGGCTTGTATTTCGCGACTATCCTGCTTCTGCTCGTTGCACTGGTCGCCTCGCGTTTCATCATCAGCAGCCGGCTCGGCAAGATCCTCGTCGCCATACGCGACCGCGAAGACCGCGTGCGCTTTTCCGGATACGACCCGGCGATGTTCAAGGGATTCATCTTTGCCGTTGCGGCGGTGCTGTCTTCGATCGGCGGCGCGCTGTTCACACTGCAGATCGGACTCGCTTCGCCTTCGCTGGTGGGTATCGTGCCTTCGATCGAAATGGTGATCTATGCGGCCGTAGGCGGGCGCCTGTCGCTGATCGGTGCCGTCTATGGTGCAATTCTGGTGGGGGCGGGCAAGACGTTCTTCTCGGAAAATTTTGTCGAGTACTGGCTTTATTTCATCGGCGGACTGTTCATGCTCGTGGTCATCTTCCTGCCCGAAGGCCTGGCAAGCCTCCTGGGCAAGATCAAGGGCGGCAGGAACGCAGGCACGGGGGCACGGCAGTGAGCGGGCTCATCCTCTCGGTCGAGGACCTCACCGTTTCCTTCGATGGCTTCAAGGCCGTCGATGGCCTGAATTTCTATGTCGAGGAAGAGGAATTGCGCGTCGTCATCGGCCCCAACGGTGCGGGCAAGACGACGCTGCTGGACATGATCTGCGGCAAGACCAAGCCGAGCAGTGGTTCCATTAAATTCAAGAACCGCCAGCTCACCAGCATGATCGAATACCAGATCACGCGCGCCGGCGTGGGACGAAAATTCCAGAATCCTTCTGTCTACGAAGACCTCACGGTGCTGGAGAATCTGGAGATTTCGTATCCGAAAAAGCGCAATGTGTTCGGCTCGCTGTTCTTCCGGCGCGCACCCGAGATCGTGGACAAGATCGAAAGCGTTGCGCGCCAGATCTACCTGGACGAGCAACTCGAAACCAAGGCCGGCCTGCTTTCGCATGGCCAGAAGCAGTGGCTCGAAATCGGCATGCTGCTGATGCAGGACCCGGAACTGATGCTGCTCGATGAACCGGTGGCCGGCATGAGCGCGCGCGAGCGCGAACAGACCGCGGACCTGCTCAAGCGCATTGCCAAAGGCCGTTCGATGGTCGTCATCGAGCACGACATGGCTTTCGTGAGGCTGATTGCGCAGAAAGTCACCGTGCTCCACCAGGGAAAATTGCTCGCTGAAGGCACGATGGATCAGGTGCAGAACGACGAGCGCGTCATCGATGTTTACTTAGGTCACTGACATTCTTTCGAACCGCGCTTACCGCAGGGGACGCGGAGGACGCAGAGGAAAACGTGAAAAGTACAATGCAGCGACGAGTCCCGGATTTGGCCATGGATGCGATCATGTGGGGGGTTCCCACTTCATCGTCGAGTTTTGCCTGCTGTATTGCCTTTTCCTCCGCGTCCTCTGCGGTGAGGGTGGATTTAGCAGGCGATAGCAATGCTTGAAGTGCAAAATCTGAACGTCTACTACGGCGACAGCCACGTGATCCGCAATGTCGGTTTCGCGGTCGGCGAGCGGGAAACGCTCGCCATCATGGGCCGCAACGGCATGGGCAAGACCACGCTGCTCAAGTCACTGGTCGGCTTGTTGCCGGCGCGCAGCGGCAACGTGGCGCTGGACGGCAAGCCGCTGCTCGGCAGGAAAAGCTACGAGCGGGTGGCGGCGGGGCTGGCCTATGTGCCGCAGGGCCGCATGATTTTTCCCTATCTCACTGTCGAGGAGAACATCCTGTCGGGCATGGAGAACATGCCGGACAAGATCGTTCCCCAGTTCGTCTACGATACTTTTCCGGTTTTGCACGAGATGCGCGACCGCAAGGGCGGCAATCTGTCCGGCGGACAGCAGCAGCAGCTCGCCATCTCCCGCGCGCTGGTGTCGAACCCGAAAGTGCTGATCCTCGACGAGCCGACCGAAGGCATCCAGCCGTCGATCATCAAGGACATCGCCAAGACGCTCAATCGCCTGAAGACCGAACGCAACTTCTCGATGGTGGTGTCGGAGCAGGTGCTGTGGTTCACGCAGGAAATCGCCGACCGCTTCCTGATCATAGAGAAGGGGGAGTTCGTTTACGAAGACGTCAAAGAGCGGGTCGACACCGCCAAGATTCACGCATTTCTTACTGTATAGAACGGAAATGCAGAACGGAATGTCACCACAGAGGCACAGAGGGCACCCCCCCTCACCCCAACCCTCTCCCCCCAACAACCGGGTGGAGAGGGAGATGGAAAACCAAGCGCCATTGGTCGCGCATCTGGCTTTCAGCTCCTTCTCCGCCCAGGGGAGGAACTCCGTCGACACGGCGTTGGCGGAGCCATCCGGGGCGGGAGACGGAGCATGGCGCGCTTCCCGCGGACGGGTGATTCCATCACTAACGTGTCCGCGCGCCCGGGGGATGAGGTGATTTCCTCTGTGCTCTGTGGTGAAAATAAGCATTTAATGGTAGTTACGAAGTAAACAGGAAGATGGGCGGAAGCCCGCGGTAGTTGCGCAGCCCGACTGCGTTAGTGGGAGCGAAGGTTTCACGATAAATGAAGACAAGGAGATCGAATCATGATGCACGGTGATATTTCGAGCAGCAAGGACTGTGTCGGCGTTGCGGTCGTCAACTACAAGATGCCGCGGATGCACACCAAGAAAGAGGTGCTGGAAAACGCGAAGAAGATCGGCGAGATGATCAAGGGCATGAAGGTCGGGCTGCCGGGCATGGACCTGGTGATTTTCCCGGAGTACAGCACGCACGGGATCATGTACGACAGCAAGGAAATGTACGATACGGCCGCCACCTGCCCGGGCGAGGAAACCGACATATTTGCCGCCGCCTGCCGCGAAGCCAAGGTATGGGGCGTGTTCTCGCTGACCGGTGAAAGGCACGAGGAGCATCCGAACAAGGCGCCGTACAACACCCTGATCCTCATGAACGACAAGGGCGAGATCGTGCAGAAGTATCGCAAGATCATGCCCTGGGTGCCGATCGAAGGCTGGTATCCCGGCAATTGCACTTACGTGTCCGAAGGCCCGAAAGGCCTGAAGGTGTCGCTGATCATCTGCGACGACGGCAACTACCCGGAAATCTGGCGTGATTGTGCGATGAAAGGCGCGGAGTTGATCGTGCGCTGCCAGGGCTACATGTATCCGGCCAAGGATCAGCAGGTGATCATGGCCAAAGCCATGGCCTGGGCCAACAACGTCTACGTCGCGGTGGCGAATGCGGCCGGCTTCGACGGCGTGTATTCCTACTTCGGCCATTCCGCGATCATCGGTTTCGACGGCCGCACACTCGGCGAATGCGGCGAAGAGGATTACGGCATCCAGTACGCGGCACTGTCGAAGTCGCTGATCCGCGATGCGCGCAAGAACATGCAATCGGAGAACCACCTGTTCAAGCTGCTGCACCGCGGCTACACCGGCCTGATCAATTCGCACGAAGGCGACAAGGGCGTCGCCGCCTGCCCGTACGACTTCTACAAGAAGTGGATCACGGATCCGGATGCCACGCGCGAGATGGTGGAGGCAATCACCCGGACCACCGTCGGTACCGACGAGGCGCCGATCCCCGGTATTCCGAACAAGAAGGAGCCGGCGCACCGCTGAAGGCCGGAGTCGTCACGCCGGACTGCGCTTGCGCAGTCCGGTTATCCACGGCTGAATTGTCATGCTGAAACTCGACAACATCATCGGCGCGGCCACGGATCCGGCCATCGCCGAACGGCTTCACCGTCTCGGACATCACGGCAAGGTCGAGTACCTGTCGCTGTCCAGCGAGGACACGCAACGCCACCGGATGCGGGCCTCGACCGATACCGGTACCGAATGTGCGGTCGTCCTCGATCGCGCCCAGAAGTTGTTCAACGGAGCGGTACTGATGCTGACCGACGAGCGGGCGGTGGTGGTGCGCATGCGCGAAACCGAATGGCTGACGCTGGCGCCGCGCGATACCGCTTGCGCCCTGGAACTGGGTTATTTCGCCGGCAACATGCACTGGGCCGTGCGCTTCGAAGGCGCCTGGTTGCGCATTGCGTTGCAAGGGCCGCCCGACCGCTATCTGGAGCGGTTGCAGCCGTTCATTGAAGACGGCAGGGCGAGGCAGATCGGCAATGCCTGAACCTCACAGCCTGCTGGGCGCATTGCAATACGCCGACAGCTTCTTTCCCAGCGGCAGCATCGCCTTTTCCTGGGGGCTGGAAACGTTGCGTGCCGATGGCGAAATCGCCTCGCCGGATCAGGTCGCGCAATTCCTCGAGGGGCAGCTTGCCCATCGCTGGGCCACCTTCGATGCGCCCGTGCTCGTTGCAGCCATGCGCGCTGGCGGCAGATTCGATCGCCTGGCGGACCTCGACGATCTCGCCGAGGCGATGACGTTGGCCACCGAATTGCGCGATGGCTCGCGCCGCGCCGGCGCGTCGCTGCTGAAAGTCCACACCGGACTGGGTACGCCGGGAGCCGCCGACTATCGCCAGGCAATCGCGCAGCGCAAGGCACGTGGACATCTGCCGGTCGTGCAAGGCCTGCTGTGGAATGCGACCGGATTATCCGAAGAAGCCTGCCGGGCGGTATCCGCTCACACGTTGTGTACCGGCATCGTCGGCGCCGCGCTGCGCTTGGGGCTGATCGGCCATCTCGACGCGCAGAAAATTTTGCTGCAGGTCAGACCGGTTCTGGTGGAACTCCTGCAGTTGCCTGTGGGAGATGCCGTGGAGTTGTACGCCTACACGCCGCATGCCGAAATCGCCGCGATGCGACATGAAGTGCAGGACTCACGACTGTTTGCGAACTGACACCGCATCACCTCACCCCAGCCCTCTCCCCCTACTAGGCGGAGAGGGAGCGAAGGGCACGGTGGACCTCCGTGCCAGATGAGTGGTCGGGACTGCGGTGACAATCTTCAAATGAAAGACAACAATTGAATTACCTCTTAATCAAATACGACCACAGGGCACCCTCTCCGCCTCAGGGGGAGAGCGTATCGCAGACACGGCGTTGGCGGAGCCATCCGGGGCGGGAAGCGATACCGAAGCGCGCTACCCGCAAACGGCCGATTTTATCGGTAACGAGTCCGCGCGCTGGGGGTGAGGTGGTGGCATGTTACTGACTCCAACAGAACTGGAACGACTGACGATCTACACCGCGGCGGAGCTTGCGCGGAAGCGACGCACCAAGGGGCTCAAGCTCAATTATCCCGAGGCCACCGCGATCATTGCCGATGAAATTCTCGAAGGCGCACGCGAGGGCCGCTCCGTCGCCGATTTGATCGGCTATGGTTCGACCATCCTGAACATGGACGACGTCATGCCCGGCGTGGCCGATTTGATGCCGGTGTTGCAGGTCGAGGCAACTTTCCCGGACGGCACCAAGCTCGTGACCGTCCATGATCCGATTCGCCCAGGCAAACAGAAGAAGGACGCCAGGGCAGTCGTGCCCGGCGAGATCTTTACGCCGGAGGGTGAGATCGAACTCAACGTCGGCCGCAGGAAAGCCGTCATAAAGGCGGTCAACACCGGTGATCGCCCGATCCAGATCGGCAGCCACTATCATTTCTTCGAAGCGAACAAGGCACTCGATTTCGATCGAGCCGCCTCGTTCGGCATGCACCTCGATATTCCCGCCGGCACCGCCGTGCGTTTCGAGCCCGGCGAAGCCAAGGAAGTCACGCTCGCGAGCTTCGGCGGAAGCGGAGAAATATTCGGATTGAACAATCTGACGGACGGGACGACGAAGGGGGAGAGCGCCAAGGCGAAAGCGTTGGCGAAAGCAAAGGCCGGAGGCTTCAAAGGGGCGTGACAGAGGTGTTGGGTGCTGCACGTAGAGGAAAGAGGTGAGAGGAAAGAGGTGAGAGGAAAGGTAAAGACGAGTACTGGGTGCTGCGTACTGAGTGCTGAGTAAAAGCCGTAAGCCCTAGAGCGTTTGCCGTTGTCCCCTTTTGGCGCGCTGAGCAGCTCGACTCGACAAGGGGTTGTCGGCGAGGACTGTGCGCCTGTCGACACGTTAAGCGCAGCTCCGTTTGCGGGAGCAGGTGCCGAGACTCGGTCCACCAATGTCAGTACAGGCGCCCGTGACTCGGATTCCGCCCCAGCTTACGCCCGCCGGGAACCGAGTCAGTCCCATGGCAGGGCACGTTGTGCGTGCCCTGCCAGGTCGAGTTCCGCAGCTGCCTTGTCGAGTCAGGCAGCGCAGGGTTACCTCGTGAACACGAGGCGCGACATCAGGGCGGCCTTCTTTTGGTTCCTTTTCTTGGCCGCGCAAGAAAAGGAGCTAGCCGCCGGGCTACCCCCGGCACGCTTTTGAATTAGATACACGAGATGAACTGAATCTCACAAGGAAACCAGCATGGCCAGAATGACCCGCAAAGAATACGCCGCAATGTACGGCCCGACCAAGGGCGATGCGGTCCGCCTGGGCGACACCTCGCTGCTCGCGGAAATCGAGCACGACTACGCGATCCCGGGCGACGAGTGCCTGCACGGCGGCGGCAAGACCTTGCGCGACGGCATGGGCCTGAAATCCGGTTACACCGCGGCTCAAGGTTCGCTCGACATGCTGATCTGCAACGCGACGATCATCGATCCCGTGCTCGGCATCATCAAAGGCGACATCGGTATCAAGGACGGCAGGATCGTCGCCATCGGCAAGGCCGGCAATCCGGAAGTCATGGATGGCGTGCACCCGAAGCTGGTGTGCGGTGTGTCGACCACGGTGCGCGATGCGGAAGGCCTGATTGCGACCCCGGGCGGCATCGACGTGCACGTGCACTTCGATTCGGCGCAACTCTGCGAACACGCGATTGCCTCGGGATTGACCACCATGATCGGCGGCTCGCTCGGGCCGATCACCGTCGGCATCGATTGTGGCGGTGAGTGGAACGTCGGCAAGATGTTGCAGGCTTCCGAAGCCTGGCCGATCAATTTCGGTTTCCTCGGCCGTGGCAATACGTCCAGGCCGGAATCGCTCGAGGAACAAATGCGCGGTGGTTGCCTGGGGCTGAAGATTCACGAAGACTGGGGCGCAATGCCGGCGGCGATCGACACCTGCCTGTCGGTGGCGGACGAACTCGATTTCCAGGTGCAACTGCATACCGACACGCTGAACGAATCCGGCTTCCTGGAAGATACGCTTGCCGCTATCAACGGCCGCACGATTCATATGTATCACACCGAGGGTGCGGGTGGCGGCCATGCGCCGGACATCATCGCGGTGGCGGGTAAAGCGAATTGCCTGCCGTCGTCGACCAATCCCACCAATCCCTACACCGTGAACACGTTCGACGAGCACCTCGA
>DASWEZ010000109.1:0-5714 GCA_036394495.1 Burkholderiales bacterium | reverse complement strand
CGTTGGGCAAAGGGCTGGGCGGCGGTGTCCCGCTTGCCGCGCTGGTCGCGAAGGAAGCGGTGTCCGTATTCGACCACGGCGACCAGGGCGGCACGTTCAACGGCAACCCGCTCATGGCCGCGGTCGGCTGCGCGATCATGGACGTGATGCTCGCCCCCGGATTCCTGCAGGCCGTGCAAGCGCGCGGCGCCTATCTGATGAAAGGTCTGTCGGCCCTGTCGGGCCGGCACGGCCTGGGCGAAGTCCGCGGCCGCGGACTGCTGGTCGCGCTGGATCTGAAACGGGACATCGCGCCGAAAGTCGTCGACCTGGCGCGTGATGCGGGCCTGCTGCTCAATGCCCCGCGGCCGAACCTGCTGCGCTTCATGCCGGCGCTGAATGTTTCGAATGAAGAGATCGATGCGATGCTGGCCGGTCTGGAAGCGATGCTGGAGAAAGTGCCTGGTGAATGACGCGTTCCGGGAGGGGCAGGGTATCGGCTCCCGCCTCGCGGGGAAAACGGGGGGCCCTTGCGTAGTGCGGGCTCAAGAGTTGGCTCAGCTAACCAGATTCGGCCGATCGTCAATCGCCAGGAGCATGCTCTGCGTTCTTCTGGCGGTGGTTTGCGGCTGCGAGCAGCCGAAGACCGGGAGGGTTCCCGTTCCCGTGCTTCCCGACAAGATCGAGTTGCGCGTGGTCAATGTCGTCAATCCACGCTTGCCCCGGATGGCGCAGAAGCAGATCGGGCTTCTTCTCTCGGTCGCCAGGGCGGGAGTCAAGGAGCATTTCGACAGGGACATCACCTTTGATCAGCCCAGGGAAATATCCATTCAGGAGTTCTTCAAGCTCGACCGGCTTTCGGCGGACAGGAAGAAAAAAATCGCAGAGAGCATCTACGATTTCAAGGCAGGGACGGGAAACCGGTATCTGATGATAAAAACTTTTGCACAGGAAATGGAGCAGGACAAGCTGGACCTCGACGATGCTATCAGTTTTGCCGCGCCTTATCTCGAAGTAACGCTGACCGGGCACAGCTACCAGGCCTTCGCGGATGCCCTCGTTCAAACGCAACTGAAGCGCCTCAACGGCTGGAAAGAGATACGGATGGCCGACGGCAATGGGATCATAGATGGCTCCCCGTTCAATGAACTCGTGTTCTGGGAGGAATTTTCCCAGGCCGGGTTCCCGGCGGAGGTGATCCTCACCAATCAGCTTTTCGCCAGCGCGGAATACGCCATGAACTCAGTCCACAGCGCGATTCGCGGGGGCATCACCAACGGGGTTACCACTGCGAATCCCGACACATTGTTCAAGACCAGTGCAATTGTCAGCACCTATCCGATAATCGGCAAAGATCCGGGTATCAAAAAACTTCGCGGCGATGAAGTCTACTCGGACGAGGACGCCGCCCGATTTGCCGGTCTGGTGCTGGTTCATGAAATCGGGCACCAGCTGTTTCACTATGACCACCCCTATGCCGTCAACGCCTGCGTCATGGATCCACCCAGGCTTCTGAAGTTTCGCGAATGGGAAAATGGACTGTCCGCTTCGGAATGCCGGAAAGCCAACGCGAAGGCCATGGTCCGGGGTGCGGTTAACATACCCTGCAGTTTTTGCTGATTTGTTCGCTAGAGAATCTTTCCTGGGCGAGTCGAAATTCCGCGGTCACGCAGTCCACTGACCTCGAACAGGCGAAGCAAACCGGGCAGCTCCAGTTTCGTTTCCTTTCCCGTCGCCGGCTCAATCGGAAGCGGGTCGCCAGCCGTGACTACGCCTTGCCGAGTTTCAGTGCGACAAGTTGCCGCGTCCACCGGCCCTGGCGTTTTTCCCCCGGCACCACGATGCGCAAGGGTCCCTCGTCATCTGATAAGGACTTTCCGTCTCTTTTGTCCGCGATGAGAATCGTCGTATCGGTGAAGCCGTTGTCGAATTCGGTCAGGGAATAAACCACTCGATAACCATCTTTGGCCTCGGCGACGACATACAAGGCGAGGTTGGCACCGCGCATTTCTTTGCCCAGCGGCGCGCCTGCCAGTTTCAGAATTTCACGGGCAGGCACACCCTCGAAGCGTACCTGCGCCCCGCCGTGGTCGATTACATCGACGGCTTCATGCGGCAATGCGGCCCATTGTTCGGAAGTGATTCGTATTTCGGTGCCATCCAATCCGGTAACGCGAAGTCCGATCGCCGGTGGGTCCGCCGCCGCAGGTCCGCAGAGCAGTATGGCAAGTATCAGCAGGGGCCAGCCAAAAGGGCTTCGTGGGTCGGACATGTTCGTCTCCTCTGACTCGTCGGCGGTGAAGGAACGTTATGTTGAGTAGTATATAGCGATCACCGGCATTCCGCCGCCGAATGCGTTTCTGTCCTGCGGAAGAAACTGGCATCATGCTCACGATCTCAAATCACGACAAATGGATTGCCGGCATGGCGAAGCGTCACTGGGAACGTCATCGAACTGAACGCATTGGCTGGCTCCGCGCCGCCGTCCTGGGCGCAAACGACGGTATCGTTTCAACGGCAAGCCTGGTGCTGGGAGTTGCCGCGGCACATGCGACGCACGGCAACATCATGGTCGCCGGGGTGGCCGGGCTTGTTGCCGGCGCCATGTCGATGGCCGCCGGTGAGTATGTGTCCGTTCATTCGCAGGCAGACACCGAAAAGGCCGACCTCGAGCGCGAGAGCAAGGAACTCCAGACAGACGACCAGGGCGAACGCCGCGAGTTGGCGGCGATCTACGTGGGGAGGGGACTCGATGCGGCGCTCGCAAGTAAAGTCGCGGATCAGCTCATGGCGCATGATGCGCTCGGCGCACATGCCCGCGATGAACTGGGTATCTCGCAGACCCAGAGCGCGCGACCGATTCAGGCCGGGCTAGCGTCGGCTGCCAGCTTCTCCGTCGGAGCGGCCATGCCGCTGCTGGTCACTGCCCTGGTGCCCGAGGCGCGGCTCATCCCGCTTGTTGCCGGCGCTTCGCTGGTCTTCCTTGCATTGCTGGGTGCAGTGGCCGCGCGCGCGGGCGGGGCGGATATGGCAGTTGGCGCGATGCGGGTCGCATTTTGGGGTGCGCTGGCCATGGGGGTGACCACCGGGGTCGGCGCTCTGTTTGGAGCGGCGGTGTAAACAACACGGTAAGGAGAATCGGCCGGCAAATAAAAATCACCGCGACTGGCGTCGGCGCATCAGATAGTTAGCTGTCAACGGCAGCCTTAGGTCATGGCATGGAGATTCCTTCAGCCTGTCACCGTCGTCGTCGCCATGTTTGCATCGTCATGTACTTTTCCGTTCCGAATGGCGATAACACGTGTACCCATCTCGGCAGCTTCTTCGCGGTCATGGGTGACATAAATCAGGGTAAATCCCAGTGTGGCATGCAGCCTCAGGATCTCCCCGCGCAAATGCAGGTTCAGTTCATGATCCAGGCTGGACAGTGGCTCGTCCATGAGCACGACGGCGGGTCTGGCCACCAAGGCGCGCGCCAGTGCGACGCGTTGCTGTTGTCCGCCCGACAACTCGCCTGGTTTCGCATGAGCGCGATCGGCCAGTCGCACCATTTCCAGTATTTCCAGAATTCGGTTTGGCCTGTCCGCGACTTGAGTTGACTTGTCGTAGCGCAATGCAAATTCAAGATGTTTGAATACGGCCATGTGAGGCCACAGAGCAAGGTCTTGGAAGACCATGCCGATGTGGCGCTGCCCGGGTTCAATCAGGTTTATCCCATCCGCGGCGACTTCGATGCTGTCAATGCTGATGGAGCCTGAATCAGGCACTTCGAGACCGGCCAGCAGGCGAAGTATGGTCGTCTTGCCGCAGCCCGACGGCCCCAACAGCACCACGCGCTCGCCACAGGCTACCGACGCCGAAATTGCATCGATGACCTTACGGCCGCTATAAGCCTTCGACACATCTCGCAGTTCGATGGCGCTCATCGGTAATTAACGGCCGCCCGAAACAAGGAACCCAGGATGGCCAAAGACATTAAGGTAACGGACACCAGAATGACGCACAGGGCTGCGATGAGACTGGGTGCGCCGTTGGCCATCAAGGTGTAGATACGCACCGGAAGCGTGTCCTGCCCGGGCGGATAGACGAGCATGGAAGCGCCAAGATCGCGCAGGCAGAAAATGAACCCGATCAGCCAGGCGGCAATAATGCCCGGTAGTGCGGCTGGAATTACTACGTGGATGACGCGCGCCAGCCACGGGGCACCGGCCATCTGTGCCGCTTCGTCGAGCGATTGGGGAATCCTGCCTAGCGTAGCCATCGTAATCCGACTGGTCAGCGCGGTGTATTGAGCCAGGTAGGCGAGGATCACTATCGCCGCCGTTGCGTAGATGAAGCTGGTAGCCGGTCGATTCCAGAGAGAGATCAGCCCCACGCCGATGACTGTTCCCGGTAACGTAAATAGCAGGAGCGTGAGCGTGTCCACCGCGCGCCAGAAACGAAGCGCACGATGATGAATAAGGTAGCCGCAAAAGAATCCGAACGTCGTCAGCAGCGATGCACCGAGTACAGCAAAGATCATGCTGCGCCCCAAGCTATCGGCAGCCCTGGACCAGGCTTCCGGATAAGCGAAAGGCGATAGGGATGCGGTGATCAGCGCGAGCAACGGCAACGCGACAATCGCTGCGACCAGCAGGCTGACCGCGAGGAAAGCTGGAAGACGCCAACGGCCCAGCGCAACGTGCAGCATCCGGGTGCCGGGCGTCATTGGTTGCAACCGGTATATTTTCTCGCGAAGGCAAAAATGTTCCAGGGCGAGTACCGCGAGGGTGATGCAGAGCAGTGGAGTCGCAGCCGCCGCGGCGGCGCCAAAGTCGTAGAAAGCGGAAAACTGTGTGAGTGTTTCGACCGGAAAAACCGGATAGCGCAAAAACATCGGCACGCCCACTTCACCGAGCGCGAGCAGGAATACAAGGGCCCCGCTAAATAGTATCCCAGGCATGATCAATGGCAGCGTGATATGGCGAAAGACAGCAGGCCAACTCGCGATCAGCCGTCCCGCCTCCTCGATGGGTGGATTTACCGCGCGCAAATAGACCATGGTCAGGATCATGACAAGGGGCATGAATGTACTCGCCAGTACCCATAGGCAGCCAGACAAACCGAACAGCCAGCCGGACAACAACTCGACGATCCCTGGCGGGATGGCGCGCGAGAGGAGTCCGTTGCGGGCTAGCAGATTGAACCAGGAAACGGCGAGGATGTAGGGCGGAATAAGCAGCGGAATCGAGAGCAGGACAGCGAAGGCGCGTCGAAACGGCAGATCCGTTTTTCCGATTAACAGCCCCAGCGGTACCCCCAAGACTATGGCAAATCCTGCAGTCAGGGAAGCAAGGGTCAGGCTGTGTCCGATTGGTGCCGAATATTCCCGGGCATTGGCAAATAGCTTTTCGTAAACGGCAAACGTAAACCTGTCATCAACGAAGAAGGTCTTTCCCAGCATTATCCCCAATGGCAACAGACCAAGGATGACCAGAGCACCAACGACCAGCAACATGAAGCCCCGCTGCAAGTCAGTGTCCCGCCCAGTCCCGGAGCAGGGGCTGGATCATCTGCATCTTTGCTGCGACAGCCGCGTAGTCCACTTTCATCACCTTCAATGTCTCCAGACGGCGGACAGCGGGGGGCGTATCAGCGTCGGAATGCAGCGGTATTTGCACGGCATCGGAATTGGCGAGCTTCTTTTCCGTTTCGCGCGAGAGCAGGTAGTCGATCAGCTTCTTACCCTCTCCCGG
>DASWEZ010000108.1:0-13834 GCA_036394495.1 Burkholderiales bacterium | reverse complement strand
CGACCGGCAAAGGTACGTCGCACTTGATGGTCAGGAGTTTTTTGGCGGTCGGCAGCCATGGCAGCGCCTTGCGCAGGTTCTCGCCGACCGCACCCGTGATTTCCTCAGCATGCGCAACCACCTCGTCCAGGGTGCCGTACTGCGACAACCATTTCACCGCGGTCTTCGGACCGACTTTGTCGACGCCCGGAACGTTGTCCACGGAGTCGCCGATCAGCGTGAGGTAGTCGACGATTTGTGCCGGCTTGATGCCGAACTTCTGCAGCACGCCATTTTCATCGAGCGACTCGTTGGACATGGTATTCACCAGCCGCACCGTCGGATTGACGAGCTGGGTAATGTCCTTGTCGCCGGTGGAAATGATGGTCTGCACGCCCAGTGCTTCGGCCTGCTTTGCCAGCGTGCCGATGACATCGTCGGCTTCGACGCCGTCTATCATGAGCAGCGGCCAGCCCATCGCCCGGACGCTGTCGTGTAACGGCTCGATCTGTTTCACCAGGTCCTCCGGCATCGGCGCCCGGTTGGCCTTGTATTGCGGATACCAGTCGTCGCGGAAGGTCTTTCCTTTTGCGTCGAATACGCAAGCTATATAATCCGCCGACGTTTCCTTGCGCAGTTTTTCCAGCATGCTCAGCACGCCTTTTATGGCGCCGGTCGGTTCGCCGTGCTTGTTGCGAAGGTCGGGCAGCGCGTGGAATGCGCGATAAAGGTAGGAAGAGCCATCCACCAGCACTAGCGTTTTCATTGACGATCAGCGCGGAAAATCCAACATGAGCGAAAAACAGAAGGTGCCGGTTCCGCTTTCCCCCGAATTGGTCGAGAAGACATGGACCGCGCGGGAATCCTGGCGGGTATTCGGAATTATGTCAGAGTTTGTGGAAGCCACCGAGCGCCTGGCCCACATCCCGCCAGCGGTCAGTATCTTCGGCAGTGCGCGGGTGCCGCGCGGACACCCTTACTATCAACTGACCGAAGATGTGGCGCGCCGGTTGTCAGATGCCGGATTCAGCGTGATCTCCGGCGGCGGACCGGGCGCGATGGAAGCGGCGAACAAAGGCGCGTTTGCAGGCCGATCGCCCTCGGTAGGACTGAACATCCAGCTTCCTCACGAGCAGACATCCAACCAGTATCAGGACGTGAGCCAGACCTTCAGCCGTTTTTTCGTGCGCAAGGTCATGTTCGTCAAGTTTGCCTGCGCCTACGTGGTCGTACCGGGCGGCTTCGGCACCATGGACGAACTGATGGAAGCCCTGACCCTGGTGCAGACTGGCAAGATCCGCCGCTTCCCCATCATCCTCATGCAGTCTTCGTACTGGCGAGGACTGATCGACTGGATCCGGGACCGGATGATCAGCGAAGGCATGATCGATGCCGCCGACATGAACCTGATCAAACTGATCGATGAGCCCGACAAAGTAGTCGCGGCAATCTTCGAACATTACGAAAAACGCGGTTTCGAGCCGACCGCCGCCGAGCGCGAAGCACAACTGAATCTCTAGAACCGCCCGATGTCAGTTTTTACCACCGTCACCCGCGAGCAGCTTTCGGCCTGGCTCAGGAACTATTCGATCGGCGTGCCGACGTCCCTGGACGGCATCCTCTCCGGAATCGAGAACACCAATTATTTCGTCACCACCACACACGGCCGTTACGTGCTGACGCTGTTCGAAAAACTGACCCGCAACGAGTTGCCGTTTTACCTGAATCTGATGGCGCACCTGTCGAGTCACGGACTGCCGTGCCCGAAACCGATCGCCAACCTGCAGAATGAATTGCTGGGCGAGCTCAATGGCAAGCCGGCGGCAATCGTCTCCTGCCTGGAAGGTCAACCGGTGTTCGAGCCCGGTCCCGAGCATTGCGCGCGGGTCGGCGAAGTCCTGGCGGAGATGCATCTGGCCGGCCGGACTTATCCGGGACAGCTGGAGAACCTGCGTGCTGTGAAGTGGTGGACCGCCTGTGCGCCGGAAATCTATCCATTCCTGAAGCCCGACGACGCGGAGTTGCTCGAGTCCGAGATCCGCTTCCAGGCCAGGCAGAATCGCGAAGGATTGCCGCGCGGCGTGGTGCATGCCGACCTGTTCCGCGACAACGTGTTATTCGACGGCGATCGCGTCGGCGGATTCATCGACTTTTATTTTGCCTGCGTTGATTGTTTCGTCTATGACGTAGCCATCACCGTGAACGACTGGTGCGTGGGTGCCGATGCCGTGCTGGACGACGCTCGCGCGCAAGCGCTGCTGAAGGCTTACCTGTCGGTGCGGCCCTTCACCGACCAGGAGCACGCGGCGTGGCCGTGGATGTTGCGCGCCGGCGCCCTCAGGTTCTGGGTTTCACGGCTGTATGATTTCCATCTTCCGCGTCCCGGGGAGCTCACCCACAAGCACGACCCGGAGCGTTTTCGCCGGATACTCGCCAATCACCGCGCCGCCGCCTAGTACCCGCAGTGCACGCCCCGACGCTTAAAGGATTACCGACATGAACATCGAGAAGGCGCCGCCGTCACACGGCCTCAAATGGCTGATGCAGGGTTTTGTCCTGCTGCGCAGAAATTTCTTCGTCTGGCTGTTGTTCGTGCTGATGTTCTGGGGCATGGTATTCGTCGCCTCCAGGGTGCCGTTCGCCGGGTTGTTGCTGGCGCTTTTTACCCCGGTGTTCCTCGGCGGGCTCATGATCGGCTGCCGCGCCCTGGAAAAAGGCGAAGAACTCGAAATCGCGCATTTCTTTGCCGGCTTCCGGATCAACACCCTGAGCCTGATTACGATCGGTGGTTTCTATCTGATCGGGAACGTCGTCATCGCCGGGTTGATGTACGCGATCGGCGGCGAGGCACTACAGCAGATCGTTTCCGGTCAGGCGCAGAACATCGACCCGGCGATTCTGATGCAGGCAATAGGTCCGGCCATGGCGGCGCTGCTGGCCGGGATGGCCTTGTCGGTGCCGCTGACCATGGCAATCTGGTTCGCGCCGCTGCTGGTGGTATTCGGAAATGAAAAACCGGCACTTTCCCTGCGTTACAGTTTCATCGCCTGCCTGAGGAATACGCTGCCGTTCCTGGTTTATGGACTGATCGTTCTGGTGCCGCTGATCCTGTTGATGGCGCCGTTCGACCTGGCGAACGTGGAGCGCAATCCCGGCCTGTGGGTGGCCGCCCTGCTGGTGCTGCCGTCGATCTATACGAGTTACCGCGATATATTCCGCGACGTTCCCGCACCGCCCGCCGCGCCATAAAGGTTCAGGCTGGAGCGAGTTTGGCGTACTCGAGGGCCAGCCACTTCATGCCGGCTTCGCGGAAGTTGACCTGGACGCGTGCATCGGCCCCGCGGCCCTCCGCGCTGACGATCACGCCGGTGCCGAATTTCGCATGCACCACGTTTTGTCCTATCCGCCAGCCTGATACCGTCGTCTCCATCCTCGGACCCTTTGCCTCATAGGCCGGATCGAAGCCGCTGGCGCTGACGAATCCCGAATATTTGGTCGTGTTGACCCGTTTTATCAATTCTTCGGGAATTTCCTCGAGGAAGCGCGATGCGATGTTGTAGCGCGTCTGCCCGTGCAGCATGCGCGTCTGCGCGAGCGTGAGATACAGCCGGCGGCGCGCGCGCGTCAGCGCCACATACATCAGCCGCCTTTCCTCTTCCAGTCCGTCCTGCTCGGAAATGCTGTTCTCGTGGGGGAACAGGCCTTCTTCCAGGCCGGTGATGAACACGGCATGGAATTCCAGGCCTTTGGCGGAATGCACGGTCATGAGTTGCAACGCATCCGCGCCCGCCGCGGCCTGGTGTTCACCCGCTTCCAGCGACGCATGCGCCAGAAACGCCGCGAGCGCGGGGAAGCCCCGGGACTGGATTTCGCCTTCCTCGGTGACTTGCGCGATCGGTCCATCGGCGGAAACGAAAGTCACCGCGGCATTGGTCAATTCGCCGAGGTTCTCGATGCGGTCTTCACCTTCGCGTTCGTTCTGGTAATACGCGATGAGCCCGCTCAATTCGACGACGTGGGCGATGATTTCCGGCAGCGGCAGGGATTCGCAGGCCGAACGCATCGACTCGATCAGCCTGATGAAGCCGGCGACGCTGGTGGCGGCCTTGCCGCTCAAGGTGTTGGCGCAAGCCGCCTGCCACAGGGAGATGCCGCGCCCGGAGGCACACTCCTGCAACTGTTCGATGCTGCGGTTGCCGATGCCTCGTGTCGGGAAATTGACCACCCGCAGGAATGCGCCGTCATCGTCCGCATTCGCAACCAGACGCAGATAGGCCAGCGCGTGCTTGATTTCCTGGCGCTCGAAGAAGCGCAGTCCGCCATAGACGCGATACGAAATCCCGGCGTTGAACAGCGCATGCTCGAGCACCCGCGACTGGGCGTTGGATCGGTATAGCAGCGCGATCTCCGAAAGCGCGATGCCTTCGCTTTTCAACTGCTTCACTTCGTCCAGGATGTAGCCGGCTTCCTCGAAGTCGGTCATCGCTTCATACAGCCGCAGCGGCTCGCCGCTGCCCTGCGCCGTCCACAGGTTTTTGCCGAGCCGCGCGCGGTTGTGGCGGATCAGCGCATTGGCCGCATCCAGGATGTTGCCCTGGCTGCGATAGTTCTGTTCGAGCTTGATGACCTTCTCGACATGAAAGTCCTTCTCGAAATCGAGCATGTTGCCGGCGCGCGCGCCACGGAAGGCGTAGATAGACTGGTCGTCGTCGCCGACACCGAAAATGCTGTTGTTCGGGCCGGCCAGCAGTTTGAGCCAGAAGTACTGCAGCCGGTTGGTGTCCTGGAACTCGTCGACCAGGATATGTTTGAAGCGGGCGCGGTAGTGCTCCCGCAGGATTTCGTTTTTCGACAGCAGCTCGAAACAGCGCAGCAGGAGTTCGGCGAAATCCACCACGCCTTCGCGGTTGCACTGCGTATCGTAGGTGTCGTAAACGGTCACCAGCTTGCGCGAAAAATCGTCGAAGGCCTCGACCTTCGCGGCACGCAGTCCCTGTTCCTTGGCGCCGTTGATGAAGTACTGCGCCTGCTTCGGGGGGTATTTCTCGTCGTCGACGTTCATCGACTTCATGACCCGCTTGATCATGGCCAACTGGTCGGCCGAATCGAGGATCTGGAAGGTCTGCGGCAATCCTGCGTCGCGGTAGTGTGCCCGCAGGATGCGATTGCACAATCCGTGAAACGTACCGACCCACATGCCGCGGGTGTTGATCGGCAGCATCGCCGAAATGCGCAGGAGCATCTCGCGCGAAGCCTTGTTGGTGAACGTCACCGCCAGCAGGCCCTGCGGACCGATCTGCCCGGTCTGGATCAGCCAGGCGATGCGGGTGGTGAGTACGCGGGTCTTGCCGGAGCCGGCACCGGCGAGGATCAGCGCCGACTGGTGGGGAAGCGTGACGGCTTCGAGTTGCTGCGGATTGAGGCCTTCGAGAAGCGACATGCTTGAATCGGATCGGATTGCGGTTGCGATTCTGGATTATAAATGCAGTTACCCGTTCAGCCGCGCGCCTTTCTGCTTGCATTGACGAGATCGCGGATCATCGGCGTCAGGATGAGCTGCATCGCGTATTCCATTTTCGTTCCCGGCACCACGATGGTGTCCGGCCGCGACAGGAAGGAATCCTCGATCATGGCAAGCAGATAGGGCACGTTCAGGTGCCCTGCATCCGCCAACCTGATCACGACGAAACTCTCTTCCGGCCGCGGCACTTCGCGTACGACGAAGGGATTGGACGTATCGACGGTCGGCACGCGCTGGAAATTCACGTGCGTACGCGAGAACTGCGGCGTGATGAAATGCACGTAATCGTACATGCGACGCAGGATGGTCTGCGTAACCACGTCTATCGAATAGCCGCGCGCCTGCATGTCGCGGTTGATCTTCTGAATCCACTCCAGGTTGACGGTCGGCGTCACGCCGATCAACAGGTCCACATGGCGGGCGACATCGACCTTGTCGGTCACGATGCCGCCGTGCAGGCCTTCGTAGAACAGCAGGTCGGTGTTCTCCGGCAGTTTCTCCCACGGAGTGAAGGTGCCGGCTTTGCGCCCATAGCGGGCCGCGCGTTCTTCGTTATGCAGGTACAGCCGGGCATTGCCGCCGCCACGCTTGCTGTATTCGCCGAACAAAGCCTCGAGTTCCTCGAACAGGTTCGCCTCCGGCCCGAAGTGGCTGATCGCCTGGCCGCCGATTTGTTCGTAGGCGTCGATCAGCCGATGCATTTCGTCGCGGTCATAGCGATGGAAACTGTCGCCCTCGATGAGCGCCGCCTCGATATGCTCGAGACGAAAAATGTCTTCGAAGGTCTTGCGCACAGCCGTGGTCCCGGCGCCGGAGGAACCGGTAACGGCGATGATGGGGTGCTTGCGCGACATGGGTTGCCGGGTGGGAAAGGCGCGATTTTCGAAAAATCTCGGCTGCCCGGCGATGGTACAACGAAAACCGCTTGCGACGACAAAGCGCCGCAGGCAGGAGCCGCGGGAATTATTGCAGAGAGGCGATCGGTTCGAGTCTGGGATTGCTTTGTTTCAGGCGCGCGCCCAGTGCATTGGCTTCCTGCTCGCTGGAAAAGCCGGCGAGGCGCAGGCGATAGAGCTGCCCGCCGTCTGCCTGCTGGGGCTGGATGCGCACCGGATAACCTTCGCGACGCAGGCTGTCGTAGAGGGACAACGCTTCGAGCTGTTGCTGGTAGCTGCCGAGATAGAGTTTCCAGCGGCCACCCTTGCGCAGCGCACCCGTGCCATCGGCGATTTCCGTTTCCGCGGCCCAGGCCTTCAATTGTTCCATGACAACCGCTTCTACCGTCGCAGCGCCCGTTTTCGGCGCCTGCAGATACGTCAGCGGATCCTTCATCTCCACGGGCTGGTCGCCTGCACGGGTCACGGTGATCTTGCCCTCGATCAGTACGACGACTTCCTTGTCGCCGAGATTCTTGCCCCAGATGTCCGTTCCCCGGATGCCGGCGGTCACCGTCGGGAACTGCACGGTGATATCGCGGCGGCCGCGGGTCTTCATTGCCGCTTCGGTAGTGAAGCGGAATGCGCCTTCGAGTACTTTGAGCGTGGCCGCGAGAAAACCTTCCTTGCGTTTCTGCGCCAGGTCGGACAGCTGCAGCTTGCCGTTCTCGCCGAGCTTGACCATGCTGCCGTCACCCAGGCGCAAGAGCAGGCGCGAGCTGTCGCCGGTCGAGACTTCGTCGTTACTTTTCAGTTCGGTTCCGATGGCAAGCGGCTGGCGTTTTCCGTCGCGCGTGACCCAGGCCGGCAGTTGGATGCCTTCGACGACCGCATCGGGTGCGGCCTGCAACAGACCGGCCGCGAGAAACAAAACGACGAAGAGTCCGGCACGCAACAGCATGGTGTTATCCCTTTCAAGTGAGTTCTGGCGTCCAAGATACGCCCGGAAACGCCCGGCGGATGCACTGGCGCGACGGTATAATCGATTACTTTACAACGCTTTGTCAGATTCCTCATGCAACCGCAATATCAGCCCGCCGGCATCGAACAGCAAATACAAAAAGAGTGGGCGGACAGGAAAACCTTCCGCGCGATCGACGTTTCGGACAAGCCGAAATACTACTGCCTGTCGATGTTTCCATACCCGTCGGGGAAGTTGCACATGGGCCACGTGCGCAACTACACCATCGGCGATGTGCTGTCCCGCTATCACCGCATGCGCGGTTTCAATGTCCTGCAGCCGATGGGATGGGACGCCTTCGGCCTGCCCGCCGAGAATGCCGCGATGGCCAACAACGTGCCGCCGGCGAAATGGACCTACGACAATATCGCGTACATGAAGAAGCAGCTCAAGTCGCTGGGTTTTGCCATCGACTGGGAGCGCGAACTGGCGACCTGCACGCCGCAATACTATCGCTGGAACCAGTGGCTGTTCCTGCGCATGCTGGAAAAAGGCATCGCTTACAAAAAAACCGGCACGGTGAACTGGGATCCGGTCGACCAGACGGTGCTTGCCAACGAACAGGTGATCGACGGACGCGGCTGGCGCACGGGCGCACTCGTGGAAAAGCGCGAGATCCCGATGTACTACCTCGCGATCACGAAATACTCGGAGGAACTGCTGTCTTCGCTGGACTCGTTGCCTGGCTGGCCGGAACGCGTGAAGACCATGCAGGCGAACTGGATCGGCAAGAGCTTTGGCGTGCGCCTGGCGTTTCCCTACGAGTTGAACGGCAAAGCGGACAAGCTCTGGGTGTTCACCACCCGTGCCGATACGATCATGGGCGTCACCTTTTGCGCCGTGGCCGCCGAACATCCGCTCGCGACGCAAGCCGCGAAGCGCGATCCGAAACTGGCCGCCTTCGTAGAAGAGTGCAAGCGCGGCAGCGTCATGGAAGCCGACCTGGCAACCATGGACAAGAAGGGCATGCCCACCGGCCTGTTCGTCAATCATCCGCTGAGCGGTGAAAAGATCGAAGTGTGGATCGGCAACTACGTGTTGATGAGCTACGGCGAAGGCGCGGTGATGGGCGTGCCGGGTCACGACGAGCGGGATTTCGCGTTCGCCAAGAAATACGATCTGCTGATCGCGCAGGTCATCGACGTCGAAGGCAAAGAGTACTCGCTCGACGCCTGGCAATCCTGGTATGCCGATCATGGCGTTTGCGTCCATTCCGGCAAATACGACGGCTTGGACTTCGTGAAATCCGTGGAGGCGATCGCGGCGGACCTCAAAGCGAAAGGCCTCGGCGACAAGCAGATCACCTGGCGCTTGCGCGACTGGGGCGTATCGCGCCAGCGCTACTGGGGCTGTCCGATTCCGATCGTGCATTGCGCTGGCTGCGGCGACGTGCCGGTGCCCGAAGACCAGCTTCCGGTCGTGCTGCCCGAGGATTGCGTGCCGGATGGCAGCGGCAATCCGCTTAACAAGCGCGCCGATTTCCTGAATACGAATTGTCCGAATTGCGGCAAGCCGGCCAGGCGCGAGACCGACACGATGGATACTTTCGTCGATTCATCCTGGTATTTCCTGCGTTACGCCTGCGCCGACCAGGATGGCAAAATGGTCGACGAGCGGGTGAACTACTGGTTGCCGGTGGACCAGTATATCGGCGGCATCGAGCACGCCATCCTGCACCTGCTCTATTCGCGGTTCTGGACCAAGGTCATGCGCGACTTCGGCCTGGTGAAGCTCGACGAACCGTTCACGCGATTATTGACGCAGGGCATGGTGCTGAACGAGATTTTCTCCCGAAAGTCCGATGGCGCGCGCGTCCAGTATTTCAATCCGGCCGATGTCGAACTGGAATTCGACGAGCAGGGCAAGCGCATCAGCGCAACGCTTAAATCCGATGGCAATCCCGTCGAGTCAGGCGGCATCCGCACAATGTCGAAGTCGAAGAACAACGGGGTGGATCCGCAGGCGCTGATCGACCAATACGGTGCGGATACCGCGCGCTTTTTCATGATGTTCGCGAGTCCGCCGGAAGACACGCTGGCCTGGAACGACGACGGCGTGGAGGGGGCGTACCGATTTCTGCGCCGGCTGTGGAAATTCGCGCACGATCACCAGGCGACGATTTCCGCGGCCGCCGCCATCGCCGATGGAGCGCCGAAGCGCGCGCGGCGCGAGCTGCACTTGCTGCTGCAGCAGGCGAATTTCGACTACGAGCGCAAGCAGTTCAATACGGTGGCCTCGGCCGCGATGAAGATCCTCAATCTTCTGGAGGATAATGCGGGACCGGCCCAGGGCGTGCTGCTGCGCGAAGGCATGAGCATCTTGCTCAGGCTGCTTTCGCCGATCGCGCCGCATATCGCGCAGACCCTTTGGCGGGAGTTCGGCTTCGGCGCCGACATACTCGAGGCGTCCTGGCCGCAGGTGGACGAAGCGGCGCTGGTGCAGGACGAGATCGAACTGGTAGTGCAGGTCAATGGAAAACATAGGGGTTCGGTCCACGTTCCGAGTGACGCATCGCGCGAAACCATTGAGCGTTTGACTCTCGAGAGCCCGAACGTGCAAAAGCACATTGCGGGTCAAACGGTGAAAAAAGTCATCGTGGTCCCGGGACGATTGGTTAACATCGTTGTCTAGAAGAGGTGCTGGGTGCTGCGTACTGCGTGCTGAGAGAAGATCAAATGCCTGAAACCGAAAAACTAAGTCTAAGCACCAATGCCGACGCGACGACCGGAGACTGGGGATTTTACTCAGCACTCAGTACGCAGCACTCAGCACTAGCCATCGTCCTTTTTTGCCTGACGATGGCTCTGTCTTCCTGCGGCTTCCAGCTGCGCGGCCAGGCCGTGATTCCCTACAAGACCCTGTTCATAGAGACGACCGGCTATTCGCAGTTTGCCAGCGATCTGGAGCGGGCGATCCGCCAGGGAAGCGGTACCAAGATCGTGTCCAGCCGGAACGACGCGGAGGCGGTACTCAAGATAGTGAACGAACTCCAGGAAAGCCGCATTCTTTCCCTGTCGTCTGGCGGCAAGGTGCGCGAGTTCGAATTTCGTTACCGGGTCGCCTATCGTCTGACGGACCGCGCGGGCGTCGATCTCGCGCTGCCAGGTCAGATCGACCTGCACCGCGACATGACCTATGACGATACCGAGGTGCTTGCCAAGGAATCGGAACAACTCCTGTTGTATCGGGACATGAAGACGGACGCGGTGCAGCAGATGCTGCGCCGGCTGTCGGTAGCCAAACCTGTCGCATAAGATCGTGATGCGGACGATATAATCCGCGCACCGATCATCCGGATCTACCCATGCCATCCGAAGGTTCAGTCGGCGTCGTCAGCCCGAAGCTCGCCCGTTTCGAAGACCCGATCACGCTCAAGAGCGGCGCCCGGCTCGATGCGTACGAACTTGCGTTTGAGACCTATGGCACCCTGAATCCGGCGCGCAGCAATGCGGTGCTGGTCTGCCATGCGCTCAACGCTTCGCATCACGTCGCCGGTATCTATGCCGACGATCCGGAAAATATCGGCTGGTGGGATAATCTCATCGGTCCGGGAAAACCGGTCGATACCGATCGTTTCTTCGTGATCGGCGTCAACAATATCGGCGGCTGCCACGGATCGACCGGACCGGCGAGCATCAATCCGTCGACCGGCCAGCCGTGGGGTGCCGATTTTCCGCTGGTCACCGTCGAAGACTGGGTGGAAGTTCAGTCGCGGCTGGCAACCCGCCTGGGCATAGACCGTTTCGCCGCCATCATGGGCGGCAGCCTGGGGGCAATGCAGGCAATGCAGTGGGCGATCAGCCAGCCGCAACGCGTCGCGCACTCGATCGTGATCGCGGCCGCACCGAAGTTATCGGCGCAGAACATCGCCTTCAACGAGGTGGCGCGGCAAGCGATCACGACCGATCCCGATTTCCATGGCGGCAACTACTATTCGCAGGGTGTCGTGCCCAAGCGCGGATTGCGCATCGCCCGCATGATCGGCCACATCACTTATCTTTCCGACGACGCGATGGCCGAAAAATTCGGCCGCGAGCGGCGCGAGGGCGGTTTCAAGTTCAATTTCGACGTCGAGTTCCAGATCGAATCCTACCTGCGTTACCAGGCGGACAAGTTCGCGGAGCGTTTCGACGCCAACACCTATCTGCGCATCACCAAGGCACTCGATTATTTCGACCCAGCCGCGGCGCGCGACGGCGATCTGTCCGCCGCGCTCGAACCCGCGACGGCCAGATTCCTGGTCGTGTCGTTTACTTCCGACTGGCGATTTTCGCCGGCGCGCTCGCGCGAGATCGTCAAGGCGCTGCTGGACAACCGGCTGAGCGTGAGCTACGCGGAGATCGATGCGCCGCACGGCCATGACGCGTTCCTGATGGACGATCCGCTCTATCACAACCTGATTCGCGCCTACTTCGACAACATCGCCCGCGAGGTGTCCGCTTCATGAAGCCGCCCGATACGCCCGCATCCTTGTCGGCACGCGCGGATTTCGTCGCCATCGCGAAGTGGATCAAACCCGATGCGAAGGTGCTCGATCTGGGCTGCGGCGACGGCTCGCTGCTGCGCCACCTGCAAGAGGCGCGCGGCGTCACGGGCTACGGCATGGAGATCGACGACGCCAACGTGCTCGCTTGCGTCAGGAGCGGCGTGAACGTCTTGCAGTACGACCTGGAGTCCGGCCTGTCGGGGTTCGAAGACGGCTCCTTCGACTACGTGATCCTGTCGCAGACACTGCAGGCGATCCGCCATACCGAACGCATCGTCAATGAGATGTTGCGCGTCGGCCGTGAAGGCATCGTCACGTTTCCCAATTTCGGCTACTGGCGTCCGCGGCTGCAGGTCTTTTTCGGCAACATGCCGGTGTCGAAAACCCTGCCCTACGAGTGGTACGACACGCCCAACATCCATCTGTTCACGATCGACGATTTCGAGAACTTCTGCGCCGGCCATGGCATCCGCATCCTCGAAAAAAACGTGATGGTCGACGGCCGTCCGGTCACCTGGATGCCCAACCTGCGCGGCTCGCTGGCGGTCTACCGGTTCGATCGGGCGGCGCCGGTCGCCTGATTGAGCGGCATGACGCAACCTTCCATGGCCTCGGCGCTGTTCACGCGCCGCATGCTGATCTGCGTATTCACCGGCTTCAGCTCGGGGTTGCCGCTTTATCTCCTTCTCAATCTGTTGCCTGCATGGCTACGTACCGAAGGCATCAATCTCAAGGTGATCGGCGCCTTCGCGCTGATCCAGTTTCCCTATACCTGGAAATTTCTCTGGTCGCCCTTCCTGGACCGCTACGTGGTGCCGATGTTCGGCCGGCGCCGCGGCTGGATGCTGCTGACGCAACTCGCGTTGATGGCGACGATCGCCTGGATGGGCACGCTCTCGCCGCGCGATGAACTGTCATGGGTGATCTATGCGGCGACTGCGGTGGCCTTCCTCAGTGCAACGCAGGATATCGCGATCGACGCCTACCGCCGGGAACTGTTGTCGAACGCCGAGCTGGGTCTGGGTAACGCGGTACACGTCAATGCGTACCGGATCGCGGGGCTGGTTCCGGGCTCGCTCTCGCTGATACTGGCAGACCATCTGCCGTGGGAAGCGGTCTTCGCCGTTACCGCGTTGTTCATGCTTCCCGGCATGGCAATGACGCTGATGGTGGCGGAGCCCGTGATAACCGGGACACGCCCGAAAACGCTGCGCGATGCCGTGATCGAACCGGTTCGTGAATTCATCGGGCGCGCCGGCGTACGCAGCGCCTTGCTGGTGCTCGGCTTCATCTTTCTCTACAAGCTCGGCGACAGCATGTGCACGGCGCTTGCCACGCCTTTCTACCTGGACATGGGTTTTTCGAAATCCGACATCGGCCTGATCGCGAAAAACGCCGGCCTGTGGCCCAGCGTGATCGGCGGTTTGCTGGGGGGGTTGTGGATGCTGAAACTGGGCATCAATCGCGGGCTATGGCTGTTCGGCGTGGTCCAGGTCGTGTCGATCCTCGGCTTCGCCTGGCTGTCGCGTATCGGGCCATTTGCGCAAATCGGCGTTTCAGAACGGACCGCACTCGCGCTCGTGATCGGGTTCGAAGCGCTTGGTGTCGGCCTGGGAGCCGCGGCGTTCGTGGCCTATATCGCGCGCGCCACCCATCCGGCCTATACCGCCACGCAGTTTGCGCTGTTTACCAGCCTCGCCGCGGTGCCGCGCACCTTCCTCAATGCGACGACCGGATGGTTGGTCGAACAGCTCGGCTGGTTTGGCTTTTTCATGTTATGCGTATTGCTGGCACTGCCGGGCATGCTGCTGCTGTTCAAGGTCGCGCCGTGGAACGAAGAGAATCCGCTTCCCGGCGACCGGACAGGGAACGCGGGCCGTCCCTAGTCCATAATGCAACTCTCACCGCGGAGGACGCCCCCCTCACCCCATCCCTCTCCCCCAAAATCGGGT
>DASWEZ010000107.1:0-1914 GCA_036394495.1 Burkholderiales bacterium | reverse complement strand
GGTGACAATCCCCTGCAGCTTCACTCCATTGACCAGAAAGATCGTCAGTGGCGTTTTGGTTTTGCGAACGTGATTTAGGAAGGTGTCCTGTAGATTTTGTGCGCGGTCTGCCGCCATTGTTTTTATCCCGCAGTCTTGTTTACTTCTTTTTATTGAACCGATGCTGCCCTCTTTCGGAGCGTCCCCGGTTGCCGGCATCCCCTGAGATCCCCCTCCGGGCAAGCGACAGCACGATTAGAAGGCAGGTGCGGTTTTTAGGCAAGCCAGTTCCCGCGCCAGTCGCCCCGAACGCGGGTGCAATTCTCCGGAACGGGCCGGAAAGAGGCAAATTTTCTCAAGCAAATGCATGGATCGTCGGCGCTCAGCCGACGCCGAGCGCCTTGAGCTTGCGATGCAGCGCCGAACGCTCCATGCCGACAAATTCCGCGGTCCGAGAGATATTGCCGGAGAAGCGGCTGATCTGGGCGATCAGGTAGTCGCGCTCGAACACTTCCCGCGCCTCCCGGAGCGGCAGACCCATGATGTGCTCGCCATTGCTGCTGGTCGGCATCGCCGGCACCATCGAGCCGACATCCTGCGGCAGCATATCCGCGGTTATGATGACTTCCGGGCCGCCGCCCGCCAGAATCATCACGCGTTCGACATTGTTGCGAAGCTGCCGGACGTTTCCAGGCCAGACGTGCGACTGCAATACCGCCATCGCATCCTGGCCGATCTGGCGTTTCGGTAGCCCCGTGGCGATCGAGATCTGGTCCATGAAATAGTCGATCAGTTCGGGAATGTCTTCGCGGCGCTCCGACAGCGGCGGCACACGGATCGGCACTACCGACAGCCGATGGTAGAGATCCTCGCGGAATCGCCCTTCAGAGATTTCATCCTCCAGGTTGCGTGCGGTCGAGGAAATGATGCGAACGTCGACGTTGACCTTGGTGGTGCCCCCTTGTCGCTGGAAGGTCTGATCGACCAACACCCGCAGGATCTTGTTCTGGGTCTCGCGCGGCATGTCGCCGATTTCATCGATAAACAGCGTGCCGCCATGAGCCTCTTCCAGGGCACCTGCCTTGCGCTGATGTTCGCCATTGGATTGCTCGATGCCAAACAGCTCGACTTCCATGCGCTCCGGCGTAATCGCAGCGGCGTTGATGACGACGAATGGTCCTTCGGCGCGACCTGACGCGTTGTGCAACGTGCGTGCGGCCAATTCCTTGCCCGAGCCGGAGGGACCGACGATCAGGATGCGGCTATTGGCCTTGGCAGCCCGCTCGATGGTCTGGCGCAGTTGATTCATGCAGGCTGAGCGTCCGGTAAGGATGCTCGCTGCCGGTGCGAGTTGCTTGAGTTCCTTGACCTCGCGTTTCAAGCGTGAGGTTTCCAGCGCCCGCGTCGCCACCAGAATCAGCCGGTCGGATTTGAACGGCTTTTCGATAAAGTCGTACGCGCCGCGCTTGATGGCGGCGACCGCGGTTTCGATATTGCCGTGCCCGGAGATCATCACGATTGGCAGATCGGCATTGTCCTTCTTTATTTGCTCGAGCAATTGCAGTCCATCGAGCTTGCTGCCCTGCAGCCAGATGTCGAGAAACACCAGATGCGGGCGGCGATTGGCAATTTCCGCCAGCGCCGAATCGCTGTCGCGCGCGGTCCGGGTGGCAAAACCCTCGTCGTCAAGAATGCCCGCGACCAGATCACGAATATCGGCTTCGTCATCGACAATCAGAATGTCATTTGCCATGGGTCGTGCCTGTCTTGTCAGTTGCCTGTTGCGGCTTCGATTTTTGCTTCATTGTTAGTCGCTTCTGCCGGTCCGTTGGTTTCGGATGCCGGTTGTTTTGTTTCGGGACCGGGTTCTTTCACTTCGGCTTTCGGTGCGTGGCCCGATATCGCAAAGCGCAACCGCATCCAGGCGCCCCGCGC
>DASWEZ010000106.1:0-8764 GCA_036394495.1 Burkholderiales bacterium | reverse complement strand
TCAGGCATAACGCCGGCCCACCCACTCCGCCACGAGCACGGGTTTGGCCTCGCCTTCACATTCCATCAGGATGTCCCAGATCATCTGCACGCCGCCGTCGATGCGCTGGAATTCCTTGAGTTTAAAACGCGTGCGCAGGCGCGAGCCCGCCTTCACGGGCGCGGTGAAGCGCAGGCGGTTGCATCCATAATTCACGCCCATCTTCGAATCTCCGAACTTCAGCGACTCATTGAGAAAATGGCTCAGCAAAGACAACGTGAGAAAGCCATGCGCAATCGTTGCGCCGAACGGCGATTCGCGGCGCGCCCGTTCGACGTCGACGTGGATCCACTGATGGTCGCCAGTGGCGTCGGCGAACTGGTCGATGCGTTCCTGCGTGACTTCCAGCCAGTCGCTCACCACGATTTCCTGGCCCGTCTTCCCGGCGAGCTCTTCGAGACTGCCGAACACGACCCGCGCCATTATTTTCTCCTTTGTACGGCGTAAGCCCCGCAATTTACCGGATTCACCGCGTGAGCGCATTGCGCGTCGCGATTCGAGCCGCGACAATAGGGAATCTAGGATTCATGGGGGCAACAAATGCAGATAGGCATGGTGGGATTGGGGCGCATGGGCGCGAACATGGCGCGGCGCTTGGCAAGCAAGGGCGCGCAGGTTGCCGCATTCGACTTGAGTCCCGCCGCGCGCAGCGCGCTCGGGAAGGAAAGTGGCATTACGCCGCATGCGGAACTTGCCGCGCTCGTGACGGCCCTGCCCGCGCCGCGAGTGGTCTGGGTCATGCTGCCCTCGGGCGAGATCACCGAGCAGGCACTCCAGGCGCTGGCGAAATTGCTCGCCAAAGGCGATGTGCTTGTCGACGGCGGCAACGCAAACTACAAGGACTCGCGGCGACGCGCCGGATGGCTCAACGAGCGCGGCTTCGGTTTCGTCGATGCCGGCGTATCCGGCGGCGTATGGGGGCTGGAAAACGGTTATGCCCTGATGCTGGGGGGGACCAAGGACGCCGTCGCCAAAGTCGAGCCGTTCGCAAAATTGCTCGCACCGGCACCGGACAGCGGCTGGATTCACTGCGGGCCGGCGGGTTCCGGACATTACGTCAAGATGATCCACAACGGCATCGAATACGGAATGATGCAGGCCTACGCCGAAGGCCTGTCGATGATGAAAGCCAAAGCGGAATTCGATCTGGACCTCGCCGCCATCACCGAGATGTGGCGCCACGGCAGCGTCGTGCGATCCTGGCTGCTCGATTTGACCGCGGATTTCCTGAAGAAGGGACAAACTCTGGACGCGATCAGCCCGGTGGTGGCCGATTCGGGCGAAGGCCGCTGGACTGCGATCGAAGCGATCGAACTTGGCGTACCGGCGCCCGTGATGAGCCTCGCGCTGATGGCGCGTTTCGCCAGCCAGGGGCAGGACGATTACGGCTCGAAATTGCTGGCGATGATGAGAGCGGGCTTCGGCGGGCATGCAGTGCAGCCGACCAAGACGAAATGATCGTCATCCTCATGGGCGTATCCGGTGTGGGTAAAACCACCATCGGCCAGCTTCTGTCCGGCCAGCTGGGCTGGCCGCTGTTCGATGCCGATGAATTCCATTCCCCGGCCAGCATCGAGAAGATGCGCAGCGGCATTCCCCTCGAAGACGCCGACCGCTGGCCGTGGCTGGATCGCATGAACGCGATGCTCAGGGATCACGAGCGGCGCGGTGAAAACGTGCTGCTGGCCTGCTCCGCACTCAAGCAGGTGTACCGCGACCGCCTTGCGAAGGGCACTGCGGAATTACGCTGGATCTATCTCAAGGGCCGGTTCGAGCTCATCCGGGAACGACTCGAAGTACGCAAGGGCCACTATATGAAAGCCGGCCTGCTCGAATCCCAGTTCGCCGCCCTCGAGGAGCCTGGCGACGCGATGAACATCGACATTGACGGCACGCCCGACGCAATCGCGGTCTCTATCCTGCAGCGGTTGCAGGAATCTGCGGTGCGCAAGACGGGTTCGGATAAATGAGGGGTCAATTAATTGCTCCGGCATTGGCCGTATGGCTCGGCATCGAGGTGCCCGCGCTTGCGGCGGAAACGAATTTGCCCGCGCCGAAGAGCGCCGCGGTCATGGATTTCGAATTGATCAACGAAATGCGCGACTACGAGACGGAGGACTCCCGGGCGGCGCAGCAGCGCCGGCTGGCGCTGATCAGCGATGCCCTGCGCTCTGAATTCGATAAGCGTGGATTGTATCGGACGGTGGACAACAACGCCGCGGCGAGGCTGATCGCGGACCAGAAGGCCATGCAGGACTTGCGCAACTGCAACGGTTGCGAACTCGACATCGGCCGCGCGCTCGGTGCGGACGTCATCATTCTCGGCTGGGTGCAGAAAGTCAGCAGCCTCATCCTCAACCTCAACATCGAGGTAAAGGATGTCGCATCCGGCAAAACGCTATACACAAAGTCCGTCGACCTGCGCAGCAACTCGGATAAATCCTGGCTGCGCGGCATCCACTACATGGTCGACAGCATTGCCGAAAAGAAACAGCACCTGCGTTGATCTGAAAACCCAGTATCACCACAGACGTTGTTCGATGTGAACCGCTACTCCCAAAGTCTCACCACCACCAACACAGGTAAATCTCACCACGCGCCGCAAGCGGCACAAGTGTTCCCTTGAGGCACGAAGGTCACGAAGTGGCACGAAGAAGTGCGAAGGAACAATGAGAGTAGCAAGAAGACGTTAGTTTACGTTGCATGAACAGGTGGCCAAATATACATTGCCAATGAACACGCGCTGCCATACCGGACTTTCTGCATCTTTGCTTTTCTTCGCGCCACTTCGTGACCTTCGTGCCTCAAGGGAACACTTGTGCCGCTTGCGGCGCGTGGTGAGATGTAAAGCCTGGGTTGAGGTGCCTCTGTGGCACAAGTTTTTTTATCGTTATCAGGTTTTGAAGCGCGAGGCGACGGCAGCACTTTCGCGCACTAGCAGGAACTGGTCGGAAGTCACGGCGACAAATTGTGCGCCATGCTCGATCCAGCGTTTGGCGTCGGGTTCGTTGAAGGCCAGGATGCCCGGCACCTTGCCGGTCTTTTTGATGCGGGTCAGCGCCTCGGCCATGGCGGCCTGAACTTCCGGATGTCCCGGATTGCCGAGGTGGCCGAAATCCGCGGCAAGGTCCTGCGGCCCGATGAAAATGCCGTCGATGCCGTCGATCGCCGCCATCTTTTCGATTTCCGCCACGGCTGCGCGCGTTTCCACCTGCACCATCAGGCAGATTTCATCATTGGCATGGGCGAAATAGTCTTTGACGCGGCCGAAGCGATTGGCGCGCGAGTTTGCCGAAACGCCGCGCACGCCCTTGGGCGGGTAGCGAACGGCCGCTACGGCGCGCTTGGCTTCTTCCGCACTCTGCACGTAAGGCAGCAGCAGCGATTGCACGCCGACATCGAGCAGGCGCTTGATCAGAACGGTATCGTTCCAGTAGGCGCGCACCAGGGCCGAAACCGGATAAGGCGCGATGGCGTGCAACTGGTGATGCACATTCTGCAGGTCGGCCGGTGCGTGCTCCGTATCCACCAGCACCCAGTCGAAGCCGGCTGACGCGCAGATCTCCGCGGAAACGTGGCTCGCCAGGCTCAGCCAGCAACCGGTCTGGGTCCGGCCGGCGCGCAACGCGCGCTTGAGTTGATTGAGCGGCATGTCCATTTTCTTCTCCCGATATAGTTTTGTCGACGCGCGATTGTACCCGCTCTTTGACAGCGGGCATGCCGCGGCCGACAATGCGCGGCTGCGGAGAACTCGAATGAATACACTGAACTTCGAAGGCGTGTTTCCGATCCTGGCCACGCCGTTCGACGACAATGAAAATCTCGACCTGGAATCCTTCGACCGGCTGGTGCGCTTCATCGGTGGTCTGGGCGTCGACGGCATCACCATCCTCGGCGTTCTCGGCGAAGCCAATCGCCTGCTCGACGGCGAGCGCGAAACCCTGATCCGCACCGCCGTCGCAGCGGCCGGATCGATGCCGGTCATTGTCGGCACCAGCCACAGTGGCACGCGCGCCGCTCGCGCGTTGTCGCAGATGGCGGAGCAGCTCGGAGCGAAAGCGGTCATGGTCACGCCCCACGCCGAAGGCGTGCCGAACGACGATCGCATCGTCGAATACTTCAAGACGATCGCCGACGGCGTGAAAATCCCGATCGTGGCCCAGGACCATCCGGCTTCGACCCAGGTGCACATGACCGCAGCGCTGTTGCTGAGGATCATCCGCGAGGTACCGCAAGTCGCAAGCATCAAGGAAGAAGCGGTGCCCACCGCCCCGAAAATCCGCGCACTCGCAACCGGCATGAAGGAGCGCAAGGTGCCGGTGCTGACCGGCCTCGGCGCGCTGTACGGATTATTCGACCTCGAAGCCGGATCGAGCGGATTCAATACCGGCTTCGCATTCCCCGAAACACTGACAGCGATGGTGCACGCCGCACGCAGGGCCGATTGGAAGAAGGTAAGCGAAATCTACACGCGCGTCCTGCCGCTGATCGTGTTCGAACAACAGCCGGGGGTGGCGGTACGCAAGGAAATTCTGAAACTGCGCGGGGCCATCCGCACGGGCAAGGTCCGCCATCCCGGCGCAGCGTTGCAACCCGCCACCGCCGACCAGCTGCGCAAACTGCTTGATACGCTGTTTCCCGGACAGGATCTGTCCCGGCCGGTCGTGGTCTAAGAGCCTGTCGGACTTAGGTATTCGACAGGCTCCTAGGGCGCAGAGCTCTCGAATATCCGTTCGTTCGAGTCCGTCACCTTGGCACGCAGGGCGCCGCCTTTGCCCGGCCGCAGTGTGAAGCGAAAGGCCGGATTCTCGCTGATCGAGAAATCCACGTCAGCGGCAAAAACCAGCTCTTCCCCGCGCGTCACCCGCACATTGTGCACGTAATAAGGCGGATCGTACAGGTGCGTCGATTGGTCCATCGCCAGCCCGGAATTGTTCGGATGGCGGATCATGAGTTGCACCGACACCGGCGCGGACGGATCGGCAGGCGGATCGATGCGCCATTTCATCTGCCCCATCCCGGCCAGGCGCTCCGCCAGCGACTTGCCGGCGGGCGCCGAGCAGCCGCCGGCGGCCTTGATGAAGCGCTGCGCAACCAGCAGCGATCCGTCGGCCCGCTCGGCTATCACGCGTACCCATGTGTACTCTTCTATGCGCACCCTCGTTTCCAGTTCGGGGCCGCCGCTGCCTTCGCCGAATTCGAAAATCCCGGCAATCGGCGATGGATTGCGGTCGATGACGACATAGAGTTTTTTTATGGGTGCATCCCCCGGCGACGACCTGACACGGACCGCCAGCGGCACCACCGCGGCGTCCGCGGCACGCGCGGGCATTTCCAGCACGATCGTTCCGGTGGTTGCATCATCGGCGAGAGGGCGATCGCCGAACAGGTCGGCACGCACCTTGCGCCAGATTGCAGTGTCCGGACTGGCACTGTCGTCTGCTGCAATGGCCGCCAACGCAATCAGCGACAGGCTCAACACAG
Source organism: Burkholderiales bacterium (assembly GCA_036394495.1). Classification (GTDB taxonomy): domain Bacteria; phylum Pseudomonadota; class Gammaproteobacteria; order Burkholderiales; family JACQAP01; genus JACQAP01. Next base: position 3,241 of record DASWEZ010000106.1, on the reverse strand, counting down.
ACAGGAATCGGCGCACGATATTTTTCAACTCAACGCAAGAAGCAGGCACGCCCGGCTTCGGTGACGGATGCACGATAACGCTTCGCCGCTTTCTGGGCGTCTTCATTGTCCCTCAGCGTCGACCCGCGCTCTCCGGCGATCGTGACCGCCTTCGCCATGGTCTGGGCCTCGACGAAATCGTCATACTTGTATTTCTCGGCGAGACGATCGATGGTACAAGAGCATTTGTTCATCAGCTCGAACTGCCCGCCCGTGTGATCGCGCATGCACTCCAGGACGAACTCGACCCGGGCCGCGGTCGGAAAATCGTTCGCCTGGCACAGCGGTGAGAAAATGAACATTGCCAGAAGGAAGATCGATTGAATTCGTTTCATTGCAGCACCTCCGGAAACTCGCCCGCAATCCGGCTCGACAGCACGGCGCTGAGCGATACCAGTCTGGCATATGCCTGCCGGGCGACGTCCATCTCCCGAACGTTCATTGATGCGCGCACGAGCCCGCTCCAGGCGAGTGCATGTTTCGGATCGCGCGCGACCGCCTCGCGATAGTCGATCAGCGCCAGGGCCGTCTGGCCGCTGCGGCTGTCCAGTTCACCCGACAGGAAAGCCGGCTCCGCGCTGGATGGTTCGTCCAGTTGCCACCGCGAAAGCAGAGTCTGCAACTCATCCCAGCGCTCCGCGTTCATGAGGATATTGGCGCGCATGAAGTACGGCAACTGGTCGGACGCACGATTCCAGAAGGGTTCGATCGAAATCTCGGCATCCACCGTTTCATCCGTATCGTCTGGTCCGCTTGCAATCCATTCGACCGGCGCCGAAAAGTATTGTGCTCCGGGGCCGCGCATGCGGAACATAAGGATGCCGACCAGATGTCTGTCGGCATCGAACAGGCCGCCACCGCTCGCTCCCGACGTAAAAGGAGCGCTTCCCTGTACGACGATGCCTTCGTCGTAACGATAAAGGCGGTCCACGGCGCCGTGCGCATAATGGACGCCGGCACCGGCACTGAAGCCGATTGCGCCGACATCTTCGCCGATCGCAAGTTGTGAAGTCGGCCGCAGCACCGCCGGCGGCGCCTCGAGCAGCGGCACCCGCAGAATGCAGATATCGTGCTCCGCGGAAGTATTACGCGTCACCGCGCGGTACCTGACGCCGGCATGCAAGACGGCGACTTTGGTCCCTTCACGCAACACGTGACAGGCCGTCACCACCTTGCCACGATCGACCACCACGCCCGTGCCAAGGGAATAACCGCGGGGACGGGAAACTTCGACCTTGACGATTCCGGACGATACGGCGATCCAGTAGGCCTGATCGAAAGGCATGCCCTGCGCCGCCGCGCACCAGAAGCCGGCCGCAACGACAAGCGCGAACATTTTGAGCATGCCCCAGCACCTCCTAGCGTAGCGGTTCGCCCTTGTCATTCACCAACGGGATGCCGTATTCCCGAAGAAGCTGCGAAATGTCGTCGCGGCTTTTGTCGATGGCTTGCTGGATAAGCGCACGCCATGCTTTCTCGCCTTGGCGCACGCCCATCGCCACGCCGAAATCCATGCGTGCGCCAGGTTCCGATTTCAACGGCACGACGACCAGTTCGGGCGAAGCGCTGCGCTTGGCGAAGTAACCGCCGATCGGACCCCACACCACCGCCACATCGATCTTTCCCTTGACCAGATCGTCATCGATGATCTTTCCCGGATAATGGTTCGGATCGGCGTTGAGCAGCCGGTAGTGCACGGCCTGGCCCAGCAGGTCGTGCTTTTTCATCCAGTCGACCGCAGGCGTGCGTTCGTAGACGCCGATTTTCAATCCCGACAGCACGGATTTGTCGAGTGCGAGGAACTGCTCGGCGCTGGCGACATCGAGCTTGCGGCCCTTCGCATACACCAGCACATAGGTCGAACGGAAATAAGGCTGGGTCGTTGCGACTGCGGTGAAGTCGGACGGCACGCCGGTCAGAAGGTCGCAGCGGTACTCCGATTCGTTCGGCAGCTTGTAGCGGATCGTGTTGCGTACGACGTTGATTCGCTGCGGGTAGTGAAAAACCTCCAACGGCAAGTCGAGGTTGCGCGCGAGAATCTCGGCAATCTTGTTTTCGAAACCCTCGCCCTTGTCGTTGGAGAACGGGAGATTGTTGGGGTCGTCGCACACCTTGAGCGCCCGCGGCTTGACGAACGGTTCGTCCTGTGCCGCCACAGTGCCGCACACCGATACCGCAAGTGCCCAGGCGGAGAATATTCGCGCGAGGACCGCTGCGTTACTGCATCGGTTCGACTTTGGATTTGGTAATCGCGCCATCGGAGCGTCCCTTGAGATAAGCATAGAGCTGATCGATGTTGGACATGACCATCTTGCTGGTCTTGAAGCTCGGCATGCCCTTCTCCAGTCTGCCTTCGGTGACAGTCTTCACGAATTCATCCTTGGTGAGAATTTTCAGGCGCTCGATCAGAGACGGTCCGACCAGCCCCTGTTGATTGGCGCCATGGCATCGGTCACATGCCGCAGCTCGCCAGGCCTTGAAACCCTTGAGCGTTTCCGCATCGACTTTGTTGCCATCCACCACGGTGTAGAGCGGTTCATCGGCGAACGCAGTACAGAAAAACCCGAACATGAGAAAAACAAGAATGTGACGCAACACGTTCATAGACGCTCCAGGAGGCGGATCGTTCAGAAAAAAGCGTCCCGGCCGGCCGGCCGGGACGCTTTCATAACGCACGGAGCACTGAATCGGTTTATTTCGGCGGCAGAGAAAACACGGTCAGCGAACCACCCAGTTCGGTGTAGTTCGAAAGTTCCTTGTATCCGCCCACTGCACCCAGGCCGTCGGCATCCTTCTCCAGCCCCGCCGCCAGACCGATTCCGGCCCAGCCGCCAATGCCCGAAAATACGCCGATGAACTGCTTGCCTTTGTGCTGGTAGGTGAAGACGTTGCCGATGATGCCCGACGGCGTCTTAAACTTGTACAGCTCCTTGTTGATGTTCTTCGCATCAACGCACTTGAGGTAGCCTTCCAGGGTGCCGTAGCAGGCGAGCCCGCCCGCGGTCGTGAGCGCGCCGCTCCAGACCGAGAATTTCTCGCCATGGCTCTGCACGATCTTGCCTTCTCCTGCATCCCAGGTGATGAAGTTACCCATGTTTTTTCCGCCCGGCGCCGGATACATCGCCAGCGTTGCTCCTACGTAAGGCTGGCCGGCGACGTAATCGACTGCGAACGGCTCGTAATCCATGCAGACATGGTTGGT
>DASWEZ010000105.1:0-3064 GCA_036394495.1 Burkholderiales bacterium | reverse complement strand
GGAAGTATTGGTGGGAATAAAGGCACTGGCCGAAGCAACGGGAGCCGACGTCCAGCAGGCCGTCCACAATGCCAGGCCGTTGCAGTGGGTCGTCCGCGCAACACCAGCCTAGATTACGGCAGGCACACCCCGCAGTCCCTTCCCGATCGCCCGTCAGTCGGATCCCTTCCGCTACCGAGCCGTCCCGCCTTGTGCTAAAGTACGTGCATATGCACGCTTTATGGATTTTGCATCGATGAGTACCGTCACGGCGAGCCGCCCGAAACCTGCGCGCGCCGCAATCGCCCGTGCCACGGATATCCCGCATCCGGTTGCCTGCACCGGCGCGAGGCTGCGCCGGCTGACCCGGCGCGTCACCGCGTTCTACGAACACCACATGCGCGCCACCGGCCTGAAGCTTTCGCAGTATTCGCTGCTGGCGCAGCTGTCCGACACGCCGCAGTCGCTGACCGCATTGGCCGACCGCATGGAAATCGACCGCACGACACTGACGCGCAACCTGCAACCGCTGCTCGAACAAGGCCTGGTCGGCGAATCGTCCGGTGCGGATGCACGCCAGCGGTTGTTCGTGCTGACCGCGAACGGCCTGAGCCTGCGCACGTCCGCGCGCAAACAATGGCGGCAGGCGCAGCTCGCGCTCGAAGAACACCTCGGCCGCGATTTTGTCGCCAATCTCCACACCCAGCTCGAACAGGCGCTGTCGCGCCTCAAGCCCGCCCTTCCCGAGGATAACTAGCCATGTCTTCCCGCAACGAATCCCGGTCCTACTGGTTCATCGTCCTGCTTGCCGCCGCGCTGTTGATGGTCACCATGGGGTCGCGACAGTCCCAGGGCTTGTTTCTGTCGCCGCTCAATACCTCCACCGGGCTCGGCATCGCCACCATCAGCCTGGCCATGGCCATAGGCCAGTTCGTCTGGGGCGCGGTGCAGCCGATCGCGGGGGCGATCGCCGACCGCTACGGTCCGGGGCGCGTGCTCGTCGGCGGCATCCTGCTGCTGTCGCTCGGATCGGCGATCACGCCGTTCATGACGACTTCCGCGGGATTGATTTTCTCGCTCGGCATCCTGATCGCGGCGGGCTCGGGTGCCGGCAGCTTCTCGGTCCTGATCGGATCGGCGGCGCGGCACATGCCGCCGGAAAAACGCGGCATGGCCGCCGGCATCATCAATGCAGGCGGATCTTTCGGACAATTCGTATTCGCGCCGATCACGCAGGGACTGATCAGCGCGCTCGGCTGGATGGGCGCAATGTGGTCGATAGCGGCAATCGCGCTCGGCGCATTGCCGATCACGCGCGCGCTGCGCGGCAAACCGGCCACCGCGGCCGAACAAGCGCGCTCGGTGGCGGGCAATCCCGCCGACAAGGGCATGAAGGCCGCGCTGCGCGACGCGATGAAGGACCGCAGTTATCTGCTGCTGCACGCCGGTTTTTTCACTTGCGGATTCCACATCGCCTTCCTGGTCACGCACCTGCCGGGCGAAGTGCAGTTGTGCGGACTTTCGGCGCAGGTAGCCAGCTGGTCGCTGGCCATCATCGGCCTGTCGAACATCGTCGGCAGCCTGCTGGCCGGCTGGGGGACGCAAAGATACCGCAGCAAATTCATTCTGTTCTGGATGTACGGCTCGCGTGCGGTCCTGATCCTGCTCTATCTCGCCGCGCCGAAAACCCCGTCGACGTTCTATCTTTTCGCCGTGGGCCTCGGGCTGACCTGGCTTGCGACCGTGCCGCCCACGGCCGCCATTGTCGGCAAACTGTTCGGCACGCGCTATCTGGCCACCCTGTTCGGCCTGACCCTGCTGTCGCACCAGATCGGCGCCTTCCTCGGCGCATGGCTGGGCGGGCTCGCCGTCGTCAACCTCGGCGACTACACGGTCATGTGGTACCTCGATGCCGGGCTCGCCGCCGTCGCAGCCCTGGTCAACCTGCCGATCCGCGAAGCGCCCATCGCCCCGAGGCTGCAGACGGCCTGAGCTTTACGATTTCGGCGAATCGCGTAACATTCCCGATTGGCGCCAATCGGCAGGCGCGATGCGGATTTTTTCATGGCTGAAGAAGGCAACTGGGCTTTCCCCAAGGGCGTGCAACCGCAGCAGGGCGAATTGCGGTTCGACCTCGACTCCGTGCTCGACGCAGTCGTGCTGCTGCGCTCGGAAATTCCGGACGACGCCTTTACGGCTTCCATCCTCGGCACGGAACGCGCCGGCAACGGCATCGTCATTCGCGACGACGGCCTCGTCCTCACCATCGGCTATCTCATTACCGAAGCCCGCAACATCTGGCTGACCACCAACAGCGGGCTGGCAATCGCGGGGTATCCGCTGGCTTACGACCAGGCCACCGGATTCGGACTGGTTCAGCCGCTCGGCCGTCTCAATGTGCCTGCGCTGCCGCGCGGCAGCGCAACCTCCTGCGCGGTCGGCGACAACGTCATCGTCATCGGCAACGGCGGGCGCGCGCATGCATTGAAAGCGAAAATCATCGCCAAACGCGAATTCGCCGGTTACTGGGAATACGTACTCGACGAGGCTTTGTTCACCGCCCCCGCGCATCCGCAGTGGGGAGGCGCCGCGGTGGTCGGAATGGATGGCCGCTTGCTGGGTATCGGCTCGCTGCTCGTGGAAGAAGCGCACGACGGCAAGCAGGCACAGGGCAACATGATCGTGCCGATCGACCTGCTCGAACCGATTCTGGACGACATGCTGAAGCTGGGACGTTCGAGCCGCGCGCCGCGTCCCTGGCTGGGAATGTACGCGGCGGACAGCGGCGGCCAGATCATTGTCGGCGGGCTGGCCGATGACGGCCCGGCGCAGCGCGCGGGCATCCGCCAGGGCGACATGGTCCTCGAAGTCGAGGGCCAGCGTGTTGCATCGCTGGCTGACCTGTTCCGCAGAATATGGCGGCTCGGCCCGGCCGGCACGGAGATTCCGCTGACCCTGGCGCGCGAAGGCTCCCTGCTCAACGTGCGCCTGCAGTCAGTCGACCGCAACGAAGTCCTGAAGAAACCCCTCCTGCACTAGCGTAACTGGTCCGACGTAAAACCACGCACTCACCGCAGGACGCGGA
>DASWEZ010000104.1:0-2097 GCA_036394495.1 Burkholderiales bacterium | reverse complement strand
ATCGGTCTTTGTGCTGATGCCGATTGCCTATTATCCGACATTCCTGCGCTACCACTTGCCGGGAACGACGGATTTCAACTTCCTGCATTTCTGGTGGCGCACGCTTACCGTCGGGCCATGGCCTTCGGGTCCGGCCTGGTTCCTGTGGGTACTGCTGGCGCTCGACGTGATCGCCGCCGCGGTCTGGTCGATGGCGCCTCGCGTCATCCCGGCCCTCGGCCAGCTGATTTTTTCGGGGCGTGACCGGCCGATGTTGGCCTTCGGCGTATTTCTAATGGTCTCGATCACAGCTTATCTGCCGATGCACCTGGCATTCGGCGACACAAGCTGGCTGGAGCCGGGCCGGTTTCCACTTCCGATCCAGACCAGCCGTATCCTGCTTTATTCCGCGTACTTCTTCGCAGGCGTCGGGGTCGGAGCGACAAGCCTGAAGCTTGGCCTGCTCGCCGAGGACGGCGAATTCGCACGACGCTGGCCGGTCTGGCTCGCCTTTGCGACTGCGTTCTACCTTGCGATCCTCGTCCTGGTCTACGCCCACCACAACTGGGTGGCGGATTTCGATACGCCGCCGCCGGTGTGGAAAGCCAGTTACGGCCTCGCATTTGCGGCGTACAGCGCCGCAATGACGTTCACGGTACCGGCGATTTTTCTCCGCTTCACCGGACCCGGCTCGGGCCTGCTCGATGCGATGCAGCCCTCGGCCTACGGCATCTACCTCTTGCACTACATCTTCATCATCTGGCTGCAATACGCCGTCTATGACCATTCGTTTCCGGCGGTCGTCAAGTTTGCGATCGTGTTCGCCGGCACGCTTTCGCTGAGCTGGAGCCTCGCCTTGTTGTTGCGAAGAATCCCCGTCGTGGCGCGGATGATCTGAGCCGCCAACGAGGGGCAATTTGCGATTGAGAGCCTGCTGGCCCGCGAAAGCCTGGGATATCCGACTATTTTGGAGGACGAAGCTCGCCGTCAAGCCATGCTGTAACCGAGGGCAGCTGCAGCGGGTCGATCAGATCGCACTGCAGGCAGCGAAACACGCGCGGCGCTTTACCGTCGGGCGGCATCACCAGCACCATCAAGCCGCCGCAGCGTTCACATCGCCCGGATAAATTGGACTGTCCCATGCTTCAGTTTGGCGCGGGGCTGGCAGCAACGTCCAATCCATTTTGCGTGAACAGCGAGGGATTCCTTTCCGGCAATCGTGAAATGCCCGGCGATATGCAGGGACTCTAGGGCCGCAGCAAATGGATTCGTGGAGCTTTTTCTCACTCCGGAACGTTTTGCTCCTGATTTACGAACACGATCTTTTCATTAGCGAGAGAGACAAGATGATCAAGCGCATCGGGGCAGCCGTTTTTGCAGCTTCGTTGCTTGTTGGGCCAGCGGTCGCCCAATCAACCACGCCATCGAGCGAAAAACAGGAGACGAGTTGCACGACCTCCTCCGCTGCGACATCTGGAAGCGGCAGTGAAAGAACATTGAATTCCATGGCGGTCGAGAAGAGCGCGGTCCTGCCCGACGCCGGCGGTTCGAATTCGGCTGCACCGACAGTGCAAAGCGATAGCAAACCGATGGAAGCTCGCCCCGACTGCCCGCCCGATTCCAAACCAAAGTAAACCTAGCAGATCGGGTGCACTGGGCTGCTGCATAGCGGTTCAATACGTAGCGTCATCGCAATGCAACAACGGCAAATTCATCGTGGCACGCAACAATTCGATCGGTGGATCGTTCCAGTAACGGAAAGCCGGCTCATAATGCCGGCCTTGAAGCCGGAGCACGGCCATGTGGATCCTGTTGCTATTGCCTTTCATCGGCCTGTTGTGGGTGCCGTTCTACAATTCGCTGGAGCCGGCGCTGTTCGGCTTTCCGTTTTTCTACTGGTACCAACTGGCTTGGGTGCCGATCAGTTCGCTGCTGATTTGGCTGGTCTATCGCAGCCGCACTCCCGACGAAGCTCCGTAGAGGCTGTGTCATGGCCGAACGGATCGACTGGATAGCTCTCACGATCTTTCTGTTCTTCTTTGCCCTTGTGACGGTGATGGGATTCTTCGCCGCGCGCTGGAAATCCGGCCCGGTCAGCGCCCATCTCGACGAATGGGG
>DASWEZ010000103.1:0-9060 GCA_036394495.1 Burkholderiales bacterium | reverse complement strand
TCTCATCGTGCTATATCTGTTTTTCCGCTTCACCCCGCTCGGCCTTGCCATGCGGGCGGCGGCGCAGAATGCGACATCGAGCCGGCTGTCGGGCATCCGCGTGGGCTGGATGCTGGCGCTGGGCTGGGGTCTGGCGGCGGCGGTGGGCGCGGTGGCCGGCATGCTGATCGCGCCGATCGTCTACCTGGACCCCAACATGATGTCCGGCGTGTTGCTGTATGCCTTCGCCGCGGCGCTCGTAGGCGGAATCGACAGCCCGCTGGGCGCCGTGCTCGGCGGCTTCCTGGTGGGCGTGCTCGAGAATCTGATCGGAGCCTACGTGGTCGGCACTGAATTGAAACTCACGGTGGCGCTGGTGTTGATCATCGGCGTGCTCCTGTTCAAACCGACCGGGTTGTTCGGCAGGGTATTCATCACGCGCGTATGAGGAAGGCCGTGACGACGTGACGATCGTGACGGTCGTATCGGGGCAAAGTCCGAATGGGGGAGGAAGATTTGAACATCGCAATTGTTGAAGGAGGATTACTGGCGGAGGCTCTACGCGACCGTCACGACCGTCACGTCGTCACGACCATCAGGCCTTCCCTATGACCTCCGCTGCGAAAACTGCGACCCTCCCTCGACGTGCCGCCGACGCCTCCTCGCGCGCGTGGCGCGCGCTGGGCCTGGCCGTGCTGCTTGCGTTCGCGATCGCGCTGCCGTTCCTGGTGAGCAACTACCGCGTGTTCCAGTTCAACATGGTGCTGGTCTACGCCATCGTGCTGCTGGGGCTGAACATTTTGACCGGCTTCAACGGCCAGATCTCGCTCGGGCACGGCGCTTTTTATGCGATCGGTGCGTATGTCGCCGCCATCCTGATGGACCATTTCGGCTGGCCCTACTGGGCGACCTTGCCGGTGGCGGGGGTCGTGTGTTTTGCATTCGGCTTCCTGTTCGGCCTGCCGGCGTTGCGGCTGCGCGGGCATTATCTGGCGCTGGCCACGTTTGCGCTGGCCGTCGCGATGCCGCAGATCCTCAAATACAAGCACGTCGAACAATGGACCGGCGGCGTGCAAGGCATCGTAATCGTGAAACCCGACGCCCCCTTCGGCCTGAAGGTCACGCCCGACCAGTGGCTGTACCTGTTCACGCTCGCAATCCTGGTCATCATGTTCGTGCTCGGCTGGAACCTGCTGCGGGGCCGCGTGGGGCGCGCCATCACGGCGATCCGGGATCATCCGATGGCAGCGGAGGCGATGGGAGTGAACATCGCGCTGTACAAGACGCTTACGTTCGGCGTCAGCGCGCTTTACACCGGCGTAGCCGGAGCGCTCGGCGCGATCGTCGTCCAGTTCGTGGCGCCCGACAGTTTTACCGCCGGGCTGTCGATCAATTTCATGATTGGCATCGTCATTGGCGGGGTGGCCTCCATTTCGGGTGCCTTCTACGGCGCCCTGTTCATCCAGTTCGTGCCCAACTTCGCCGACCAGATTTCCAAAGCCGCGCCCTGGGCGATCTACGGCGTTTTCCTGCTGGTTTTCGTCTACCTGATGCCGGGCGGGGCGGCGGGTTTCGTGCGGATGGCATGGATGCGGATGCGCGGCACGGGTGGGAAAATAAAACCGGAGTTGCAACAAGCGAGTCACTGACAAACAGGAGGACATCATGCGGAGTCGAATAGTGTGGGCGGTGGGATTGATGGTCGGACTCATTTGCGGGCCGGATGCGCTTGCCCAGAAGAAATACGGCCCCGGAGCAACCGACACGGAGATCAAGCTGGGGCAGACCATGCCTTACAGCGGTCCGGCATCGGCGTATGGCGCGATCGGCAAGGCCGAGCTGGCCTATTTTCAGATGGTCAACGAGCAAGGCGGCGTCAACGGCCGCAAGATCAACCTCATCAGCCTCGACGACGCCTATTCGCCACCGCGCGCGGTGGAACAGGTGCGCAAGCTGGTCGAAGAGGACCAGGTCCTCGCCTTGTTCCAGACCCTCGGCACGCCCTCCAATTCTGCCGTGCACAAATACGTCAATGCCAGGAAAGTGCCCCATCTGTTCATCGCCACGGGGGCAACGAAATGGGGCGACCCGGCGAACTTCCCCTGGACCATCGGTTTCCAGCCCAGTTATCAGATCGAGGCGCAGATCTACGCCAAGTACATCCTCAAGAACAAACCGGCCGGAAAGATCGCGGTGCTTTACCAGAACGACGACTACGGGAAGGATTATCTGAAAGGCCTGAAGGATGGATTGGGCGACAAGGCCGGCATGATCGTAGCCGAAGCCAGCTACGAGGTCACCGATCCGACGGTGGATTCCCAGATCGTGACGCTGAAGTCCTCCGGTGCCGATGTGATGTTTACCATAGCCACACCCAAGTTCGCCGCGCAGGCCATCCGCAAGGTGTCCGACATCGGGTGGCAGCCGCTGCACTTCATCAACAACGTGGCCTCGTCGATAGGGGCCGTTCTGACGCCGGCCGGACTGGACAAGTCCACCGGCCTGATCACCGCGCTTTATCTGAAGGACCCCCTGGATACGCTATGGGCAAAGGATCCTGGCATGCAGCGGTGGCGCGAGTTCATGAACAAATACATGCCGGAAGCCAACCAGGCGGACTTCAATTACGTCTACGGTTATGGCGCCGCCCAATTGATGACGTTGGTGCTCAAGGCCTGCGGCGACGACCTCACGCGCGAGAACCTCATGAAACAGGCCACCAGTATCAAAGATCTCACGCTCGACGTGACTTTGCCGGGCATCAAGTACAACACGGGGCCGAACGACTATTTCCTGGTGGAGCAATTGCAGCTTGCCCGCTTCGACGGCAAGCGCTGGGCATTGTTCGGGGATGTTCTGGCCAAGTAAGACTACGCGTCGGGTGCAATGGCAGGAGGGGTGATGTCAAGAACGTTCCGGGTACTGGCAACCGCGCTGGCGGTCGTGGTTTCGCAAGCCGGCCAAGCGGAAAAAAACTACGGTCCGGGCGTGACCGACGCCGAGATCAAGATCGGCCAGACCATGCCTTACAGCGGGCCGCTGTCGGCGTTCGGCACCATCGGCAGGGCGCAGGCGGCCTATTTCGACATGGTCAACTCGAAAGGGGGCGTGAACGGACGCAGGATCAAGCTGCTGTCGCAGGACGACGGCTACAGCCCGCCCAAGACCATCGAGCAGACGCGCAAGCTGGTCGAATCCGACGAGGTACTGCTGCTGTTCAGTTCCTTCGGCACGCCGCCGAACACCGCGGCGATGAAATATCTGAACGCCAGGGGCGTGCCGCAGTTGTTCATTGCGGCCACCGGCATGAAATGGGGAGACCCGAAGAACTTCCCCTGGACCATGGCGTTTCTTCCCAGCCAGAAGACCGGTACCGCGGGCTACGTTCAATATCTGCTGAAGAACCGGCCCGACGCGAAGATCGCCGTGCTCAGCCAGAACGACGACTTCGGCAAGGACTATGTCAAAGCCTTGCGGGAGCATCTGGGGGCGAGGGCCGACAAGATGATCGTGGCCGAAGCCTCTTACGAATCGACCGATCCCGGCGTGGATTCGCAGATCGCGACGTTGAAAGGTTCGGGTGCGGACACCTTGTTCAGCTTTGCATCGCCGAAGTTTGCCGCACAGTCCATCCGCAAGGCCCACGACATCGGCTGGAAACCGCTTTTTTTCATTCCCTACAGCGCGACCTCGGTGACCGCGGTGCTGCAACCGGCCGGCCTCGACAAATCCGTCGGCGTGATCTCGTCAGCGTACGTGAAAGATCCGACCGATCCGCAATGGAAAAACGATGTCGCGACGAAGGAATGGCTGGCGTGGATGAAAAAATATTTCCCGGATGGCGATGTGGCCGAGATTTACAACGTCTACGCCTATACCAACGCGCAACTGCTGGTTCAGGTGCTGAAGCAATGCGGGGACGAACTCACGCGCGAGAACGTGATGAAGCAGGCGGCCAGCCTGAAGAATCTCGAACTGCCCATGCTTCTGCCCGGCGTGCGAATCAACACCAGTGCTACGGATTACGATCCGGTCAAGCAACTGCAGTTGATGCGCTTCGACGGCAAGGAGTGGGTGAGGTTCGGAGAGGTGACCGGGCCCTGACGACTACAGGACGGCGGCACCGGCCCGCGCAACGATGCCGTCCTGGAAGGACTGCATGCCGGACACGCCGATCGCGCCGACGAATTGACCGTCCTTGACCAGCGGCACCCCGCCTTCCAGCGGCACGGCGCCGGGCAGGGCCATCATGACGATGCGACCCTCCGCAACGTTGTCCTCGATCGCCTTCGTGGGCCGCTTGAGCAGGATGGCGGACCGTCCTTTTTCCTCGGCGATTCTGCTGGAGCCCTTCTGCGTTCCGTCGATGCGCTCCAGGTACATCAGGTGGCCGCCGTCGTCCAGGATGGCGATCACCATCGGCCAGCCGTTGCGGTCGGCCTCCGCGCGCGCCGCCGCGGCGATGCGCTTGGCGTCTTCCAGGGCGAGAATCGTGGTCTGGATCATCGAATCGTCTCCCGTCACTGCGCGCCGTTGAAAAGGTTCTTGTGGATGCGACCGTCTTTCATGACGAGCTTGATGTTACCCGGGACCTGCAGCAACCGTACATTGTCCTGCGGCTCGCCGGCGACCACGACCAGATCGGCCAGGAAGCCTTCCGCAATTTCGCCCGCCCTGCCTTCCAGCATCATGGCCGCTGCGCCGGTCCGGGTCGCGGCGACCAGCGCCTCGGCATCCGAATAACCGAAGAAGCGCACGAAGTGGTCGAGGTCGCGGGCGTTGGTGCCGTGCGGCGTCCACGGAAAACCATAGTCTCCTCCGACGAGCACGCGCACGCCGCGCTTGCGCAGTTCAGCGAAAACGCGCTGCGCGCATTCGAACTGGTGCACGACGCCGGTCGCTTTTGCCTTTTCATAAGTGATACCCCAGGACCCGGCTTCGTACATGAGGTTGTGCAGCAGCCCGATCGCCGGTGCGACGAAAATCCGCTCGCGCGCCGCTTCCAGCAGATCCAGGCATTCCTCGTCGGCGTATTCGCAGTGATACAGGATGTCGATCTCGTGCTTGAGCGCGAGCTTGATCGAGGCGGCGGCGCGCACATGGGCCGCGATGCGCTTGCCATGCGCGTGCGCGGTCTGTGCGGCCGTGCGGATTTCGTCCTCGTTCATGACGTTCTGGTCGGAACGCGAGTTTGGAACGGTCTGGTTTCCCGAGATGTTGAGTTTGATCGTGTCCACGCCTTCCCGGATCAGCGTCCTGCATGTCTTCGACATTTCATCGGTTCCGTCGACGATCATGGCGATCGATTCCCGATGGATGTGCATGCGCCGCTCGTCGCCGAGGTTGCCGGTGCTGGTGAGTTCCGGTCCCGCCGCCAGCATCCGCGGCCCGGGAATGTGTCCGGCATTGATTTCGTTGCGGATGACGACGTCGATGCGCGGCTTCGCCGAACCACCGCTCACGCAGGATGTGAAGCCCGCTTCCAGCACGACCCTGGCATGCTGGGCGGTGCGCAGCGTATGTTCTTCCGGCGGGACGTCGCCGGTGTCGGCGATATCGGCCTTGTGCAGGAACGGCAGGTGGGCGTGCCCGTCGACCAGGCCGGGAATCACGGTGTGACCGGGAATGTCGAAGCAGACGGCGGCATCCGGGCGGCGCGCGCCCTGCCGCCGGACCTCTGCAATGCGGTTGCCGGCAATCAGGATATCGGCCGCAAACGCCGCCTTGCCACTGCCGTCCCAAACTTTGCCACCCCGCAATAAAACCGGTTCCATCGCTCCTCCGCTTGTCCCGCAAGACAAAAATTGTAACCCTGACAGCGTGAACGAGTATGACGATTCCGCGTCCCACATCTGCAGAGGCCGCCATCGGTGCGGGTTATACTGCGCACCGCTCTCAAAACAGTTACCGGAGGAAAATCATGGAAGGCAGGTTCCTGCAGGGCAAAGTCGCTGTCGTCACCGGTGCTAGCCGTGGGCTGGGCAGGGCAATGGCGCTGGCATTGGGCGAGTCGGGCGCGCGGCTGGCGCTGGTTGGTCGCAATCGCGACAAGCTCGCCGAGACCCGGAAGCTCGCGGCGGACATCGGTGCCGAAAGCGAAATCTTCGTCACCGACGTGCGCGACGAAGCCCAGGTCGGCAAACTCGAAAAGGATGTCATCGCCCGTTTCGGCGGAGCACACATCCTCATCAACAATGCAGGCACCGCGATTCGCAAGAACGTGGCCGATTTTTCCCTCGACGAATGGAAGCTGGTGACGGATACCAATCTGACCGGCGTGTTCCTGGTGTCGCGTGCATTCATTCCGCATATGAGGAAGGCGAAATGGGGCCGCATCATCAACATGACTTCGGTCATGGCGCACATCGGCAGCGCCGGGCGAGGTGCCTATTGCGCTTCCAAGGCCGGACTGCTGGGCCTGACCAGATGTCTGGCATTGGAACTCGTCGGCGATGGCATCACGGTCGTGGCCATCAGCCCGGGTTTTTACGAAACCGACCTGACCGCGCCATTGCGCGCCGACGCGCAGAAAAACGCCGCGTTGATGGCCGCGACGCCGGCTGCGCGCTGGGGCAGGCCTGAAGAAATCGGCGCGTTGGCGCGTTACATCTGCACGGACGCGACCTCGTTCATGACCGGTACCGACATCCTGATGGATGGCGGGTGGGTGGCGCAGTAGGCCCGAAGGGCCGTGAATATCGTGAATACCGTGAATGTCGTGAATGTCGTGATGAGACGGGCACTCGAGCTTGAGACGCCTGAATCGCGATATTCACGACATTCACGATATTCACGTCTTCACGTCATATCTGTTCTTCCGAGAGAACAGATATGAAAGTAGTTGTTCTCGGCGCCGGCGTGATCGGCGTGACCAGCGCCTGGTACCTGTCGCAGGACGGGCACGACGTCACGGTGGTGGACCGGCAGCCGCAGGCGGGGCTCGAAACCAGTTTCGCCAATGGCGGACAGATATCGGTGAGCCACGCCGAACCGTGGGCGAATCCCGAGGCGCCGAAGAAGATTTACAAATGGCTGGGTCGCGAGGACGCGCCGTTGCTGTTCCGCCTGCGCGCCGATCCGCGCCAGTGGTCCTGGGGGCTGCGCTTCCTGATCGAATGTCTTCCCGAAAGAACGCGGCGCAACACCCTGACCATCCTGCGCCTCGGACTCTACAGCCGGGACATGCTGAAGGCGCTGCGCCGCGAGACCGGCGTGCTGTACGACCATCTCGAAAAGGGCATCCTGCAGATCCATACCGACGCGGCTGAATTCGAGGCGGCTCACGCACGGGTCGAACTGCTGCGCAGCCATGGTTGCGAAATGCACATCAAGAGCGTGCCGGAATGCATGGAGCTCGAGCCGGCTTTGCGATCGTCGAGGATAGGCATCATCGGCGGGACTTTTGCGCCCGACGATGAATCGGGAGACGCCCACCAGTTCACCGGCAACCTCGCCGAGTTGTGCCGGCAGCGCGGGGTGCAATTCGATTACGAGCATGCGATCGAGTCGCTGAGCATCGATGGCGATGCGGTTACGGCGGCAATCGTGCGTGACCCCGAGGGCCGGCGCGAACTGCTCAGAGCCGATGCATTTCTGGTCGCGCTCGGCAGTTACAGCCCTTTCCTGTTGTCACCGGTCGGAATCAACGTCCCGGTTTATCCGGTCAAGGGCTATTCGGTCACGGTGCCGCTGACGCACCCCGAGGCGGCACCTGTCCTGTGCCTGAGCGACGAAAACGCCAAAATAGCGATTTCGCGGCTGGGCAACCGGCTGCGGGCCGCCGGAACGGCCGAACTGACCGGCTACGACACCTCTCTGAACGATGCGCGCTGCAACGCGATCCTGTCGCGGGTCGAGCAACTGTTCCCCGGGGCGGGAAACTACGCGAACGCCTCGCGCTGGGCGGGACTACGCCCCGCGACGCCCAGCAATGTGCCGCTCATCGGGCATACCCGCTACCGCAACCTGTTCCTGAATACCGGCCACGGCACGCTGGGCTGGACGCTGGCCTGCGGGTCGGGCCGGGCGGCAGCCGATCTGATCGGCGGGCGCAGGCCCGGTTTGGATTTCCCTTTTGGCTGACGGGTCTTGCGCGGGCCGATTTGTTTGACGCTGACCGCGCGCAGCTTGCAGAATAGCGGCTCTCTTTAGCCGGCTGACCCTGAGTCGGGCGGAGCCGCGATTGGTCAGCCCCTGATCGTTTCAACCCCTGGAAAGCAAATCATGGCCATTTTTCTGAAGACCGGCATTTCCGCCGAGCAGGACGCCGCGGACATTGCCAAGGTGCGCAAGACCGTCGAGGATATCCTTGACGACATCGAAAAGCGCGGCGACGCGGCGGTGCGCGAGCTGTCGAAGAAATTCGACAACTGGTCTCCCGAGAATTTCCGCCTGAGCAAGGGCGAGATCGAAGACTGCGTGCGCCAGATGCCCAAACAAGTCGTCGACGACATCAAGTTCGCGCAAGAGCAGGTCCGCAATTTCGCGCAAATCCAGCGCGACGCTTTGCGCGATGTCGAAGTCGAAACGCTGCCGGGCGTGGTGCTCGGGCACAAGAACATTCCGGTCAACAGCGTCGGCTGCTATGTACCCGGCGGCAAATACCCCCTGGTCGCTTCGGCGCATATGAGTGTCGTCACTGCGCGCGTGGCCGGTGTGAAGCGCATCATCTCGTGCGCCCCGCCTTACCAGGGCAAGCCGCATCCGGCCATCGTCGCGGCGATGCACCTGGGCGGCGCCGACGAGATCTATACCATCGGCGGCGTGCAGGCTATCGGCGCCATGGCGCTGGGCACGGCAACCATCAAACCGACCGACATGATTGCCGGCCCGGGCAACGCGTTCGTCGCGGAAGCAAAGCGCCAGTTGTCCGGCCGGGTCGGCATCGACCTGTTCGCCGGCCCCACGGAAACCCTGATCATCGCCGACGATACCTGCGACGCGGAAATGTGCGCGACCGACCTGCTCGGCCAGGCGGAACACGGACCGAATTCGCCGGCCATCCTGCTGACCAATTCGCGCAAGCTCGCCGAGGACACCATCAAGGAAGTCGAGCGGCAACTGCTGACCTTGTCGACCGCC
>DASWEZ010000102.1:0-7862 GCA_036394495.1 Burkholderiales bacterium | reverse complement strand
CACGAAGGCGGTTGCGTGTGCGGCAACGTCCGCTATCGCGCCATGGGCGATCCGATTATCGCGACGGTCTGCCACTGCAAGTTTTGCCAGAAGCGCACCGGCAGCGCGTTTTCCCAGCCCGTCGTTTTCAAAGCCGGGCAGGTCGAATTCTCGGGCGGAGCGCTTACGATGTATGAGCATCGCTCCGACGAGAGCAATCGCTGGTTGCGCATGGAGTTCTGCCCCCGCTGCGGCACCACGGTTTCCTGGACGGCGGAAAGAAGGCCCGGAACGCGCGGGATCGCCGGCGGAACCTTTGACGATCCTGGCTGGGTGAAAATCCGGCGTCATATCTGGACGCGCTCGGCGCAGCGCTGGACGGTCATTCCCGCGGATGCCGAGTGTTTCGAGATGGGTGCGCCGGTATAGGCAAAAGACCGCATCGGTCGCATACGCCGGGAGAAAAGCAGAGCGTTTAACCGTTCCTGGGAGGGAATCGTGGCGAGATCGAAAAGCAAAGCATTGTTCGTGGCCTTTCTCATTATTCTGGTGCTCGACGGCTGTTCCCACAAGCTCCAGCGGCCTGATCACGGCCCACTGATGAAAATAGCGATGATGCCGGTCGGCAATCCGCGTGAATTCGAGGTGGCCAACGACAATTTCTTTGCGCGGTTTTGGGGTCCGGCGTCCCTAGTGATGTTCACGGAGAACAAAAGAAAAAGCACGGTATTCGCCGAGAAAATGCGCAGCGAGCAAATGGCGATGGGAGAGAAGCTGACGAAAGCACTTCTTGAGGAACTGTCCCGGCAAGGATACGAAGTCGAACTCATCGAAAGAGCGCAAGCAAAGGCGGACGATCCGGACGACATCGACTACACCAGGATTCACGCGGACGGCGCGGTGCTCCACGTCTGGATCCAGGATATCGGGATGGACTCGTCGGTATGGCGAACAGACTACCTACCCCGCCTGACCGTTGCGGTTAACCTTATTTATCCAATGGACGAAGAATTTCTGTACGAGGAATGGCTTTACTACGGTTCGGAGGCGAAGGAGGGCAAGAACTGGAGCGTTCCCGGAAAACCGCGGTACCGTTTCGCCAGCTTCGAGGAAATGTTGAACAATCCCGACCAGATCGTCGAGAATTTCGACGATGGCATTCGCGCCACGGCACAACATGTCGGCAGGGAGTTCCGGCGCGCTGTCAAATGACATCGAAGGAGTAAACAGCGTACGTACGGCGCTGTTGCTGCAGCTTGAAAGGATTCAGATGTTCGAAGGCTTCGAGCGCCGCCGCATCGACGTCGGCGAAGTGACGATCAACTGCGTGACCGCCGGCAAAGGACCGCCGCTGTTGCTTCTGCACGGCTATCCGCAGAATCTCGCCATGTGGGCGAAGACGGCGCCGTTGCTCTCGGAGAAGTTCACCGTCGTCTGTTCCGACCTGCGTGGATACGGCGATTCGTCGAAGCCGAGATGCGCGCCCGACAACGGAAACTACGCGTTCCGGGCCATGGCGGCCGACCAGGTCGCGGTGATGAAGCGGTTGGGCTTCGATCGTTTCCACGTCGTGGGCCATGACCGTGGCGGACGCACGGCGCATCGCATGGCATTGGACTATCCCGATGCCGTTTCCTCGCTCGCAGTGCTGGATATCGTGCCGACCTGGGCAATGTTCATGGAGACAACACGCAAGATCGCCGGCACGTACTGGCACTGTTATTTCCTGTCGCAGCCGTCGCCGTTCCCGGAGCACATGATCGGCCTCGACCCGGACTACTTCTACGAGACCTGCCTGGTCGGCTGGGGTGCCACGCGCGTGGAGGATTTCGATGCGGAAATGCTGGCCGACTATCGCCGCTGCTGGCGCGATCCGGAAATGATCCATGGAACGTGTTCGGATTACCGGGCTGCCGCCACCATCGACGTCGAGCACGACGGCGCGGATATCGACAGGCAAGTGTTGTGTCCGACGCTGGCGTTTTTCGGGGCGAACGGCACGATGGCGAAAAACTTCGACATCCCGGCGCAATGGCGCAAGCGCTGCGCGAACGTGAAGGTCGAGTCGCTGCCGGGCGGCCATTTCTTCATCGACCAGTTTCCCGAAGGCACGGCGAGCGTCATTGCACGCTTTCTGGCGGATATCGCGCTCTGAGCGTCAACCCGGGGTGAGGTAGTTTTCGCGCAATGTTTTTTCTATGAACGAGCGCGCATCCTCGATGACGAAGGGCTCGCCATCCGCGAGCCTGTCCGCATACTCGAAGAAGGGGACGAACAACTGGCCCTGGTCCACCGGTTTCGCGAGCCTGAATCCGCCGCGTCCGACGATTTCTTTCCATGCAGCGCGGACTTCGCTCCAGAACGGTTCGGTCTTGTCGAAATAGGCCTTGCCCGGTGCGAAATCGTAGTCCTTGATTCTTTCGTAGCGTGCCACGCCATATTCGCGCGCCAGATAGGGAATGGCTTCCCGGGGCTTTCCGGTTTCATCCAGCGCCAGCTTCAGATTGTTTTCCTCCTGCAACCACCCGGTCGGCGTGATGGTGTGGCGGTTGGTTCCCACCAACACCTGGTAGTCATTGCGCACGCTCCATTCCCGCCGCGGCAGCGGCCGCCAGGTTTCATCGCTGATCCAGGTCGAAAAACTATCGCTGTGCCACCAGCGGCCCGGCGCGGCATAGCGCGGCGAATCGTCGACCTGATACACCGACTGAACCCATGCGCCGCGGCGCTGGTTTTGCGGAATTGTCTTGAGAACCCAGGCATTCGATCCCTGATAGGCCAGCGCAGTGTCGGCTTCGTAGCGCCATTCCTGGCGCCAGTGGCGCGTAACGAAGGGCTCGCTCTCGCTGCCGTCCTGCTGCAGCATGCGCATCACCAGGACATGCTGCAGGGCGATGAAGTCTCCGCTATCTTTGCTGACGAAGACATATTCAGTGCCCCAGCTCTGGTAGGGCGCGTCGGGCTTCAGCGCGGGATCGAACCTCGCCACTTCGAGGAAATCGAAACTCACGCGATAGGGGCCGGCCATTGCGAGGATCGCACGGCGATCGCGTTCGAAATCGCTTAAGCCCGCCTCGTGCAGGCGTTTCCATGTATCCGCCGTCTCCGTATCCAGCGTAACCGCCGTGCCTTTTGTGCTGGCGCCGCGTGGTTTCAGGGCGCCTTCGCCGATCGGCCAGGCAAAGGTAAAGCGGCTGATTGCGGCCGCCTCCGGCGAAGCGGATTCATAGGCGTGAACGACGGCAGGCAGCAGAGAAAGGGCGACCAGGATTGCGGGCAGGCGCATGGCGGAGACTCGGTGAGGAGGCTGATCGGCTCATTCTAGAGGATTGATGCCGGCCGGGGCGGACTGTCGCCGATCAACGCCATTGGCATGATCCACCTGATAGTCCCATGACAGATGCAACTCGGTCAGGGTGCCGCGGTCAAACGACCAGTCTGCGGAAATATGGGCAGACAACCTGGCTATTAATATAGAGGAGAAGCACTCATGAAATTCAATTCCGGAATTGCAGCGGCGATCGTGCTGAGTTTCGCCGTCGCGGGCCTGACGGCGTGCGAAAAGGGGCCGGCGGAAAAAGCCGGCGAGAAGATAGACAACGCGGCGAAAAAGGTCGGCGACAAGATGGAAGAGGCCGGCGACAAGGTCAAGGACGCGGTCAAGAAGTAACTGTTCGCAACTGGATCTTAGTGCTCACCACCTACACAGGGGTGCGCACCACGAAGGCACGAAGAACACGAAGGGTCACGAAGAAAAGCGGACCCGAAATACTTCTGGGCGGCCGTGCTAGTAATGACCATTGGCGGCAGATGATAAATGATTCCAACTCGGGCGAAGGTATTCCTTTCCCCAATCGGTTTTCTTCGTGTTTCTTCGTGTCCTTCGTGTCTTCGTGGTGAGATTTTCAGTAGTTCTGAAGGAATGAAGTGGTTTGGACTGACAGCGTCTGTCGGACTAGCCTTCGCTCTTTAAGTCTGATCGATCAACGTGGCTCGTCCTGCCGCCGCAGTTTGCGCTCATGATTACGCTTCGCCTGCTCTTCGGTTTTGTAGCCTTCTAGCGCTTCCTGCCTAGCCTTGGCGCGTACGCGCCGGATTTCTCCGTTATCGCCCCGGATGGTTTCGTTCATGCGGACGTGGCCGCCTGCGGCAGGTCGTGCGCGATGCGTCGCACCACACGATATATATCGCCGATGCGCTACGACTTGAGGACATTGGCGGACGACCGCGCCGGAAAATAGCCCGGCACCGGCATCCTCGCACCGCCCCGGTGCGCAGTTTCGTTCAGATGCCTCTCTCCGAGGCATACATTCGTGCAATCCCATGATTCGCCCGCTAACAACGCAGCTTTTCGGGGTGGCACACGGATTGCAAAGCCCTGGTCGAGAGGAGCGATCTGCGCAACGCTTCTTATCGTTGTCGGCTAGGGTTCCGGGCTCGCGAGAGCCGCCAGGTCCGAGAGCCGACGGTCCCGCCTGAAGCACGCGGGGCTCCACGGAGGGATAAAAGCCCGGGAGGCCGAGCGCAATGTTCGTCCTCTCATTGGCTGGTGTTTGTTAACCGTGGAGACGCCCTCCTTGAGATCCCTGTCGTCAATTCGTAGCTGCAATTCAGATGGCCACGCCTGGTAACGCCCGTCCCGGGTTCTGGTCGGTGCGCGGGCCGATGAGCCAGCGCAGCTATTGGGTGTTTGCCGCCATCGGACTGCTTGCCCCGCTTATCGCCTGGTGGGCGCTCGCGGCCAGCGGATACGTCTCGAAGGTATTCATGCCCGGACCCGGTCAGGTATTGACCCGAGCCCTGGCGTGGTTCAGAAGCGACAACCTCACAGGCGACGCGCTGATCAGCATTTATCGCGTCACCGCCGGCTGGGCATTGTCCGCCGTTTTTGCGCTGCCGATCGGCCTGATGATCGGCACCTTCCGCCCAGTGCAGGCGCTGCTGGAACCGCTGACCGATTTCATCCGCTACATGCCGGCGGTCGCCTTCATTCCGCTGGTGATGTTGTGGATCGGCATCGACGAATCGTCCAAGATCGCCATCATTTTCATCGGCACGTTTTTCCAGATGATCCTGATGGTGGCGGAAGATGTGCGCCGTGTGCCGGCCGCGCAGGTCGAAGCGGCGCAGACCATGGGGGCGAACCGCAGGGAGCTGATGGAACTGGTATTGCTGCAGTCGGCCAAGCCGGCGTTGCTCGACACCATGCGCATCACCATGGGCTGGGCCTGGACTTACCTGGTGGTGGCCGAACTCGTGGCGGCGAACTCGGGACTCGGCTATTCGATCCTCAAGGCGCAGCGCTTCCTGCACACCGACAAGATTTTCGGCGGCATCATCATCATCGGCTTGATCGGCCTCATCACCGACCAACTCTTCCGGCTGGCACACCGCAAGGCATTCCCATGGATGTATCGGAAGGCGTGAACACGCAAGTCAGCAGCCGCGCTCCCAAGGTCTCGATCCGGGGACTGTCGAAAATCTTCGGCGAAGGTCCCGGCGCCACCGTCGCGCTGCAGAACATCGATCTGGACATCGGCGAACACACATTCATCACGCTGGTCGGCGCGTCCGGCTGCGGCAAGTCCACGCTGCTGCGCATCGTGGCCGGCCTCGAATATCACAGCGCCGGCGAGGTCATTGCCAACGACAAGGCGGTAACCGGGCCGGGCGCGGACCGCGCGATGGTGTTCCAGCAGTATTCGCTGTTTCCCTGGCTCACGGTCATGGAAAACATCCGCTTCAGCCGCAAGCTGGCGGCCAATCGCGGCGAATTCACTTCCGCCGAAGTCGAGGCCGCCTCGGGACGCGCCGATACGCTGCTCAATCTCATGGGCCTGCGGGCCGCCGCGGATGCCTTTCCGAACCAGCTCTCCGGCGGCATGCAGCAGCGCGTGGCCATTGCGCGCGCCTTGATGCCGCGGCCACAGATCCTGCTGATGGATGAGCCGTTCGGTGCGCTGGATGCGCAGACGCGCGAAGTCATGCACGACCTGATCCAGTATGTGTTCCACCTCGAGAAGAGCACGATCGTGTTCGTCACCCATGACGTCGAGGAGGCGATCTACCTCGGCCAGCGCGTCGTGGTCATGGCGCCGCGACCGGGCCGCATCGACAGCATCTACGACGTGCCGCTGCCGGCGCAGCGCTTCCAGGACATGAAGCTCTCGCCCGGGTTCATCGGCCTGAAACGGGAGATCGTCGAACGCATCCGTGAAACCTCCGGCATGAAGACCGACCTGGAGCTGCTTGAAAAGCTCTGCGGACAATTGAAAACCTGACACGCAAAAAATGAACCACAGAGGCACAGAGGTCGCAGAGGAAAGGCTAATACCAGAAATAAAACCGCGGAATGAAAAGCGGCGAAACTGGTCATTGACGTGTCGCGCCAACTTTCAATGGATTGGATCTTCCGCCATTGAAAGCGCTTACCACCCATATCGTTTTCTGCGATTGTTTTTCCTCTGTGACCTCTGTGCCTCTGTGGTGAATCCAGTTCTAGAGTTGGGGGAGTAATGCAGGCAGTAGCGAATAACGCGCCGGCAGGGCCGGTGCTGTGGGAGGAGACTGTGCCTGGCGGCGCGCACTGGTCCGGCGTCATGCGCCGCGGCACGGCGCTGCGCTTCACGGACGTCGAGGGCGGGACAAATGTCGCGGCGCTGTTCTGGAACTTCGAAGAAAAGTACGAGCGCTACAACATGCCCGATACGCTCAAAGCGCAGCACACCGCGTTCCTGACGCGCGGGCATTGCGGGTTTACCGACATGGGCCGCGTGCTGTTTTCCATCGTCGCGGACACGACGGGATGGCACGACACGGTGTGCGGCGTCATGGACGATGCCCTCATGAACGAGCGCTTCGGCACGAAGCGCTTCCAGGAGCATCGCAACGCCATGCAGCGCAGCGGCAAGGAAGGTTTGCTCAAGGAGATGGGACGCTGGGGCCTGGGAAAACGCGACCTGCACGCCAACGTCAATCTCTTCAGCAAAGTGACCGCCGATATGGACGGCAACCTGGTTTTCATCGCGGGCAAGCCGGCTGGCACCTTCGTCGACCTGCGCTTCGACATGGACGTGCTGCTGGCCCTTTCCACCTGCCCGCATCCACTCGATCCGATATCCGCCTACGAGCCAAAGCCGGTGCGTCTGTCCGCGTGGCGCGCGGGCATCGCGCCGGCCGACGACTATTGCCGCAATTTCCGCGGTGAAAACCAGCGCGCCTTCGAGAACACCGCCCGCTACTTTGCCGATTGAGGGAACCGAAATCATGCTGTTGGAAAGCAAGCTCGACCCGAATTCCGCCGTGGTCAGTGAAATCTGCGCGGCGGGCGAACCCTGGATGAAGGAGATCCGCAAGGGCCAGATGTTCCGCATCCTCGACCTCGAAGGCAACCAGGCCGTGGATACGCTGTTCTACAACGCGCACGATCCCGAAGAGCGTTACAGCGCGATCGACACCATCCAGCGCCAGCGCAACCTCTACCTCGGCGTCGGCACGCAGCTGATTTCGACCGAAGGCAATCCGATGCTGACGATCGTCGCCGACAACTGCGGCCGGCATGACACGCTCGGCGGCGCCTGCGCCCAGGAAAGCAACACCATACGTTACGCCCACGACAAGCGCTTCATGCACGCCCGCCGCGACAACTTCATGTCCGCCATCCAGCACGACCACACGCACGGCATGAGCAAGCGCGACATCACGCACAACATCAACTTCTTCATGAATGTGCCGGTCACGCCGCAAGGCGGCCTCACGTTCGAGGACGGCATCTCCGCGCCGGGCAAGTACGTCGAAATGCGCGCGGAGATGGACGTGATCTGCCTGATCTCCAATTGCCCGCAGTTGAATAATCCGTGCAATGCGTATAACCCGACGCCGAT
>DASWEZ010000101.1:0-2633 GCA_036394495.1 Burkholderiales bacterium | reverse complement strand
GATTCATATGTATCACACCGAGGGTGCGGGTGGCGGCCATGCGCCGGACATCATCGCGGTGGCGGGTAAAGCGAATTGCCTGCCGTCGTCGACCAATCCCACCAATCCCTACACCGTGAACACGTTCGACGAGCACCTCGACATGATCATGGTGTGCCATCACCTGAACCCTTCCGTCCCGGAGGACGTCGCCTTTGCGGAGTCGCGCATCCGCGCGCAGACCATCGCCGCGGAAGACGTGCTGCACGACATCGGCGCGATCTCGATGCTCGGTTCCGACAGCCAGGGCATGGGACGCATCAACGAAGTCATTGCGCGCACCTGGCAGCTCGCATCCAAGATGAAAGACCAGCGCGGCCGGCTGCCGGAGGAAAAGACCCGGCTCGGCGACAACGAACGCATCAAGCGCTACATCGCCAAATACACCATCAACGCCGCAAAAACTTTCGGCATCGACCAGTACATCGGTTCGCTGGAAGACGGCAAGATCGCCGACATCGTGCTCTGGCGTCCCGGCTTCTTCGGCATCAAGCCGGAACTCGTGGTCAAAGGCGGCTTCATCGCCTGGGGCGCGATGGGCGATTCCGCCGCATCGCTGATGACTTGCGAACCGCTGATCATGCGCCCGCAGTGGGGCGCGTTCGGCGAAGCGAAAAAGGCGTTGTCGGTCAACTTCGTCAACCATCTCGCCGTGGAAGCCGGTACCCAGGCAAAGCTCGGCATGACCAAGGCGCTGCTGCCCGCGCGCGGCACCCGCAAGCTCGACAAGTCGCACATGCTGCACAACGATGCCTGCCCGAACATCACCGTGAATCCGCAGACCTTCGACGTCATGATCGACGGCAAGGTGATTACCTGTGAGCCGGCGAAGGTGGTGCCGCTCGCTCAGCGGTATATGTTCCGCTGAGCAGGCGAACGGTGATCGGTGAACAGTGAACGGTAAGAGCCAAAAGAGTACTTAGTTCACCGATCGCTGATTGCCGTTCACCGTTCACCGCCGCGCAATTGACGTTGCAACGAAGAGGAAGGCCATGAATACAGTGACACCCGGATTCGAAGGCAAGGCCGCGGCTTCGCGCGGCCCCGGCGCCGCCCGCGTCGGCATCGGTGGCCCGGTTGGATCGGGCAAGACGCGGCTGCTGGAGCAACTCATCCCGCGCTTCATCCAGCGCGGCACCAATCTTGCGGTCATCACCAACGATCTGGCCACCAAGGAAGATGCGGAGCGCGTACGCCGCGGCGGGCTGATCGATCCTGCGCGCGTGCTGGCCGTGGAAACCGGGGCCTGCCCGCACACGGCCATTCGTGAAGATCCGACGATGAACATCCAGGCCGCCGACGAACTGGACGAGAAGTACGGCAACCTGGACCTGATCCTGATCGAGTCCGGCGGCGACAATCTTGCCTCGACGTTTTCGCTCGACCTGGTGGACTACTGGATCTTCGTGATCGATGTCGCTGGCGGCGACGACATTCCGCGCAAGCGCGGCCTCGGCGTGATCCAGTGCGATCTGCTGGTCATCAACAAGACCGACCTGGCGCCTTATGTGAATGTCAACCTCGATCGCATGGTGCGCGAAGCGGACCAGGTGCGAGGCGGCCGGCCGGTGTTGCTGACCAACTGTGCAAAGGGCGAAGGCGTCGACGCGGTTGTCGAGACCATTTCCCGCCAGGTATTGTTCGACCGGTGAATCCGCTAGACGCAGATCCGGCGGCCCTGGAGCCGCCGCGACCGCAGACGGTGCAGGCGGAGCTGGAGTTCGCGTGCGACGCGAACGGCGCGACCTATGTGCAGCACCAGCGCGTAGGCTATCCATTTCACGTCGGCAGGAGCCTGAAGATGCCCGGCGATCCGTCCGGCATGCCGACGGTGTACCTGCAATCGTGTTCGGGTGGAATCTTCGAAGGCGATGATCTGCGCCTTCGCATTTCCGCAGGCGTAGGCGCTGTTGCCCACGTGGCCACCGCGGCCTCCACCGTAGTACACAGCATGCAGTCGCAGGCGGCGAGCCAACAGGTCGAAATCCACGCGCGGGCCGGATCGTTTCTCGAGTATCTGCCCGATCCCGTCATCCTGTTTCCGCGCGCGAAGCTCATGAGTGGCGTACGGGTGAACGTGCATCCGGGTGCAACGGTCATCCTCGGCGATTCGGTCCTGTTGCACGATCCGAAGGGTGGAGAAGACCGCTTCGATTGGCTGCAATCCGAAACTGTGATCGTAGGCGACGCGGGAAAACTGCTGGCGCGCGATCGATTCCGTATCGAAGGCGTTCAACTCGGACGGAGGCTGGCCGGCATTACCGGAAACTGGAAGGCCCAGGCCAGCCTGTTTGTGGTGACTGCCGCCAAACCGCCGGCTGAACTCGTGGCTGCAATGCGGGCGGTGCTGGATCCTGCCGGCGTCTATGCCGGGGTGACCGTCCTGCCAAACCAAAGTGGCGCGTGGGCGCGTATCCTAGCGCCTGATGCCGCCGCGCTGAAGGCCGCCCAGTTTTGCGCATGGGCGGCCGTTCGCCAGACACTGACCGGTGCGGCGCCGATGCCGCGAAGGAAATGAAACCATGAATCCCCAGGACACCGACAACCTGACCCCCGCCAACGGGATCGTCCGCCAGTACACCATCGACGCGGAG
>DASWEZ010000100.1:0-17230 GCA_036394495.1 Burkholderiales bacterium | reverse complement strand
CAGGTCCTTCAGGCCGTCCGGCGTGGACAAGCCGTTGATGCGCACCATGCGTTCCACGTGCGGATGCGTGTTCGACTGGAACAACGGCAGGGTCAGCGCACGGCCTTCGTCCTTGCGGCTGCGCGCAACGGCGTCTTCCATGTCGATGCAGACGATATCCGCGCCGGAATCCAGCGCTTTGGCGTAACGGTCCGGCCGCAGGGCGGGGACGAACAACAGGCTTCTGCGCGGCCGAACGGTGGAGCTTGACTGCAGCATGGAGCGTAAACCGATTCTGATGAAAGACGGCATGCTAACACCCTCTCCCCGCCCTCTCCCGTCAAGGGAGAGGGCGATGAAGAGGCCAAGGGCAAAAAGGTGTGCACATTTTCAAACTCCAGAACTCCCTCTCCCTTGACGGGACAAGGGCACACTTGAAGCGCAGCAGAGGGCCGGGGAGAGGGTGCGAATCGCGACGACAACGTAGCGCAGCGGACCGCCGGGCACTACGCTGTCGAACGGATAGCAGGTCACCAGGGTCAGGCGGTCGTCACCGGTATCGAGCAGCACGCGCACGTCCTTGTTGCGCACCACTTCGATACCCAATACGACGTAATGCGCCACGCGCCCGTCCGCGGTTTGCACCTCGAGCGGGTCGCCGGAGCGCAGGTCGCGCAGGAAGGCGAAGTGTGTGTCGCGATGTCCGCTGACCACCGCATTGCCCGGGTCGCCGGGCAGCGGCGTGCCGTCCACGTGCCCCGGCCCGAACGCAAGGGTGCGACCGCTCGCCCCGGCCAATACCATGAGCGTCTGCCTCTGGCGTGACGCTTCCAATCGCGCGACCGGGTAGGTATCGGCCCAGGGCCAGGGCTTCGCGGCAGCGCCGGAGGCAATCGATCGACTCCACGCCGATGCAATGAGGCGCTGTGCGAGCCAGGCCTTTGCGTGAATGTACGCCGCCTCGCCCGCCTGCCAGATCGCCATGGCCGCCAGCCCAAATACGAGCATCCGCCGGGTGCGCGCAGTCACAGCTTCCTCCCGGCAAGCGCATAGGTGAGCAAGGCCAGTGTCGCAAGCAGGAGCGCCAGCATCAGGTGCAGCGGCGCAGGCGTCGCCGTGCGCGGCAGCGAACCGAACACGGCGTCCTGGTCCCAACCGTGCGGCATGTTAACGGGCAGCGCCTGGGAATCCAGCGGTTGGCCGCCGGGACGGGCCGGCGTCACGTCGATGGCAACGAGGCTGGTATAGCGCGAGACCAGGTGATGCTTGAGGGCGATATCCACGACGTCCTCCCGGACCCGCTGCTTGTCAGCGCCATCCTGCAAGGAGTCGGTCAGCGACTCGATCTTGCGCCGGGCCCAAAGTACCCCCATGCCCTCGCCTTCGTGCGTGTACTTGAGATCGAATTTCGTGCTCCATGGCGCGCCGCCGGACTGGCCGCGCACGACGACTTTTCCCGCGAGCAATCCCTCGACCCGCGCGCTCAGAATCACAGGCTCGCCGAGGTAAAGGTCGGGCAGCTTCTTCGGATACATTTCCGCGACGACGCTCCTCGGCCACTCGACGACGATGTCGGACAGCACGGGATGTTCGAGCTTGGCGAACAGCGCGCCCATCTTTTCTCCGACCTCGGCGACGTCGCCGATGTAAGTGAAGGTGCCGCGGCCGAGCTCGGCCGCCTTGCTCATGAAATGGCTGTTAGGCACCGACCCGATGCCCACGGTGAACAGCCGGCTGCGGCCGAGCTTTTCCTGGATCAGCCGGAACAGCTCGTCCTCGTTGCCCACACTCCCATCCGTCATGAACACGACCTGGCGCAGGTACCCCTCCTTCGTGTCGGGTTCGAGCGCGGCGCGCAGCGCCGGCGCCATCTCGGTGCCACCCGTCGCGCGCAGCCGGTCGACGAACTGCCGCGCGGCTTCGAGGTTCTTTCCGGTCGCCTCGTGCGGATACGCGAACAGGGAGTCGGTCGTCGAATTGAACTGGATCACGTTGAAACGATCGCCCGCGCCGAGTTGCTTGAGCGCCACGTTCAGCGCCCGCTTCGCCTGCTCAATCGAGGCGCCATGCATGGAGCCGGACGTGTCGATGACGAATATGGCCTCGCGCGGCAGCCGCTTCCCGGTGGCTTGCGCGCCGACCGGGGGAAACAGGGTCAGCAGCACGTGGGTTTCGCCGTCCTGCGTCTCGCGGAACAGGCTGCCGCGAGGCACGGCGCCAGCCATCGGGTGCCACACGAGCTCGAAATCCCGGTCGGCGGGGAATGGCCCGACGGCCAGGCTTACGCCGTAACGGCTGTCGTCGCGCTTCTCCACATCGATCGCGTGATAGCGGCTCACGACGTCGTTGACCGGGAAACCGGCGTCGATTTCGACCGCGATGGTGACAGGATTGCGCGGTGCTTCGCCCGCGTCGACGACAGGCGGCGTGATGCGCGACGCGTCGGCCACGCGGTCGGTGTCCGGCGCCCAACCCGCACCCTGCGCACCTTCGGAGGACGGCCTGCCCGGAATGTAACGCGGCGCAACGACTGTCGGAAAACGCAGGCTGACCGACTGATCATCAAAGCGCAGAGTCTGCTGGTACTCGATCTCGACCACGAGCGTCTCATTGGGCCCGAGGTTTGCGACGCTGCTGGTGAAGATGTTCGGTCGCTCCTGTTCGACCAGAGATGCGCGCCGGCCGTTGTCCCGGGCGGCGGCGTACTCGGCTTTCGCCTGCTCGCGTTCGCGGATCTGTCCCTCGATCGTGCGGTCGCCCACCTGCATGCGCAGCCGGTCGACAGCCGCGTTTTCCGGCAGCGGGAAGACGTAGATGCCTTCCACCCAGTCCGGTGAATCGTTCCTGAACTGCTGCGAGACGACCGCGCGCGCCACCATCCCGCTGACCGCGATCTTCACGTCGGTGCTCAACGCCGCGGAGCGCACCAGCTTGCCGGACGGGCGCACGCGCACGAGGAAGCTGCCGCTCTTCTGGCCGCCAGGGGTCTCCGAATCCGCGTCGGCCGCCTTGGCGGCGACAACGTTGCCGTCGGCCCGCGCGACCGACACAAAGGCCACCATGACAAAGGCCAGCAATGCCATCGGCAGCACAATTGAATCGGCTATCCTGCCCAGGATCCGCGCCAGAAGGGAACCGTCCGGAAATAACCCGGACGCTTCCCGCGCGCCGCCGTTCGAAGGACGTAGCGCGCGGGCCGTCACGATTTTCCTTTCGCCACGGTGTAGCCGAAATAACCGAGGAGACCGGCCAGCAGCGCGAGCACGATGTAGAGCACGACCGGCGGCTTCGATTTTTCGAGCGACTCGTACATCCTCTCGTGCACCGCGACCTGCGGCGGCTGCTTGGCCTCGGCCTGCGGTTGCGGGTCCGCGGCGGCGAGATGGATTGGCGCTGCGGTGACGGCGCCGGTACCTGGTCCACCGCCGTTCACGGGGGTTTCAGTGACAGTGACCAGCGCGCCGGAAGCCTGGGCAGGCGGCGCGATCACGGTCAGCGACAGGACCGTCAACGCGAGCAAGAGCGCGAAGGCCGTACCCGCGAGCACCGCCATCGTGACCATGCGAAGGATATCGCGCGCAACGCCGGGCGACGGCGCTTTGGTTTCGGCGGCGCCGAGCGGCGTGGCCAGGTTGCGAAGGGACAGCGTTTTCATTTCGGTTTTCTCCAGGAAGGGCGTGCGCAAGTGCACGGTGGGCATTGAAACGCCGCACAGGGGCGCGAGCGCGTCGCGGGAAGGGAAAGGTGCAGGCGGAATGTGGCAAAAAAATGGCATTTCGCGCGCGCCCGCGTGGGCACGCCGCGCTCGGGTATAGTGCTGCCACCTCATCCCCCGGGCGGGCGGACACGTTAGTGATGGAATCACCCGTCTGCGGGCAGCACGCCGGGCTCCGCCTCCCGCCCCGGATGGCTGCGCCAACGCCGTGTCGGCGGAGTTCCTCCCCGAGCGGAGAAGGTGCTGAGATACAAGTGCGCGACTAATGGTCGCTTGGTGTTCCATCTCCCTCTCCCCCTCACGGGGGGAGAGGGTTGGAGTGAGGGGGGTGGTGAATATCTTTTTATAAGTGCCCCAGCATGGCCAGACGCATAGCCGTAGTCGAAGACGACCCCGCGATCCGCGAGAACTATGCGGATGTGTTCCGCCGCCAGGGCTACGAGGTCGCCGCCTTCGCCAATCGTCCGGAGGCGCTCAAGGCGATGCGCATCCGCCTGCCCGATCTGGCGCTGATCGACATCGGGCTGGCGGACGAAATCGAGGGCGGCTTTGCGTTGTGCCGCGAACTGCGCGCGCTGTCATCGACCTTGCCGATAATCTTCCTGACCGCGCGCGACGGCGATCTCGATACCGTGTCGGGCCTGCGCATGGGTGCGGACGACTACCTGACCAAGGACATCAGCCTGCCGCACCTGCTCGCCCGCATCGCCGCGCTGTTCCGGCGCGTCGAGGTTATGGGAGCGCCGGCGTCCGCGGAAGACGTGCTGGAACGCGGGCGTCTCAGGCTGAACCTGAAACGCATGGAAGCGCATTGGGCGGAGCAGCAGGTCGAACTCACGCTGACGGAGTTCTGGATCGTGCACGCGCTGGCCAAATTCCCGGGACATGTGAAGGATCGCGACGCGCTCATGCGCGAAGCCAGCCTGACGGTGGACGACAGCACCATCACCTCCCATATCAAGCGCATCCGCCGCAAGTTCGCGGCACTCGATGCCGCCTTCGATTCGATACAAAGCGTCTACGGCATGGGCTACCGCTGGCATGGCGAGCGCTGATTTCCCTGTAAACCCCGGGCGGCGCGGCCCGGGCCTGCGCGTCGGGCTGCGCCTGAAGCTGTTTCTGGCGGCGGGCATCCTGTTGCTGATTCCCCTGCTCGGCTTTCTGTACGTGCGCGAGCTCGAGCATCTGTTACTGAAGGTGCAGGAGCAAGGGGTGGTCGCGACGGCACGGGCCGTGGGCACCGCACTCAACGACCGGCCCAGCCTGTTCCTGAGCGGCGAGGTCTATCCCTTCGCGCTGGCGCAGGACAACGACCTGCGCATCGACAACCTGCCTGCGCCGATCGTCGTCGATGGCCAGACGGAGGACTGGGCGAAGCAATCGGTAACGCCCCATGCCGTCGGAGCGGGCGCCGGCAGTCCCGAGTCCCGCGCCTTCTCCGCGCGCTATCGAATCGGCCGGCAGGGCAGTTCCATCTATGCGCTGTTCGAAGTGCAGGACGCCAAGGTGGTACTGCGCGATCCGGACAACGATCCCTTGCATGCGGCCGACCACCTCGAAATAGCCGTAGTGACGCCCGATGACGAGTTCCTGCGTTTCGCCATCGACGCGCGTGGAACCGGCAGGGCATCGGTCCATCTTCTTACCGCGGACGGCGAAGAGATCCTCGACAACCGCATCCAGGCCATCTTTCGTCTCGTGCCGGGAGGCTACCTGATGGAACTGCGCCTGCCGCGCTCACTGGTGGGGCCGCGCCTCGGCTTCACAGTCGTCGATGTCGACGATCCTGCAGCCGGAGCGGCAGTGGTTTCGATCAGCACGTCCGATACGTCGAGCAAGCAGACACTCGGTGCGGTCATCGTGCCCTCGCCCGAAGTCAGCGAGCTGGTACGCAGGCTGGGACGCGCGCGTTCACGCATCTGGGTGCTCGACGTCAACCGCCGGGTCATCGCCCAGGCCGGCTCGTTGCGCGCACCGCCGGCGCAAGCCGAGCCCGACCAGGAACCGTTCATGCGTTTCTGGGAAGCGGCGGCCGATGTGCTTGTGCGTCCGATCCTGCGGCTGGCGATGTCGGAACCGAACGAGGATTTCCAGGACATCGCGCCCGGCACCTATCGCCTCGAGGGCCGCGAGATCGACGATGCCCTCGCCGGCCAGACCGGCACGCGCCGCCGCCTCACGCCGGATTCGCGTGCCGTCGTGCTCTCCGCCGCGCAGCCGGTTTGGCTGGAAGACAAGGTGGTGGGCGCAGTGCTCATCGAGGAGACGACCAACGACGTGCTGGCGCTGCGCAATCGCGCCTTCGAAAAACTGTTCGCCGCCCTGCTCGTGGTCTATGTCGGCGGCACCGCGGCACTGCTGGTCTTTGCGACGCGATTGTCCTTGCGCATCCGCCGCCTGCGCGACGAAGCGGAGAAAGCAATCGACCCGCATGGCCGGGTACTCGGCAGTGTTGGCGGCTCGGATGCGGGAGACGAACTCGGCGACCTTTCGCGCAGCTTCGCGGACATCCTGCGGCGACTGCAGCAGTACACCGGCTATCTCGAAACGCTGGCCGGACGGTTATCGCACGAACTGCGCACACCGGTCGCGGTGGTGCGGTCTTCCCTCGACAACCTGAAGCAGGTCGAGCTGCCGGATGAAGCGCGCGTCTATCTTCACCGCGCGGAAGAAGGCCTGGCGCGGCTGACCACCATTTTCACGCGCATGAGCGAGGCGACGCGCCTGGAACAGTCGCTCGCCTCGGTCGAGCGCGAGCGTTTCGACCTGGCCGAAGTGGTGCGCGGTTGCGTCGAGGGTTACCGGCTCGCGCATCGCGACCGCGTCTTCACCTTCGACGCCGGTCCCGGCCCCTATCCGGTGATGGGCGCGCCGGACCTGGTTGCGCAGATGCTCGACAAGCTCGCGGCGAATGCGGTGGAGTTCAGTACGGTCGGCAGCACGATCCGCTTCGAACTGCAAAACGACACTTCGGGTGCGCGCCTGTCGGTCATCAACGAAGGCCCGCCGCTGCCCGCCGACATGCAGGACCGGCTGTTCGAATCGATGATCTCGGTGCGGCAGAAAAAATCGCAAACCGAGCCGCACCTCGGGCTCGGGCTCTACATCGTGCGCCTGATTGCCGAATTTCACGGCGCCCGCGCAAGCGCGCGCAATCGCGAAAATGGTTCGGGCGTCGAGATCCGCATCGAGTTTCCGCTCGCGGACAACACCCTCAACACATAAAACTGAAAATCTCACCACGAAGCCACGAAGAACACGAAGTGGCACGAAGAAAGGCAAGATCGAAGAAAATTGTTGTCCTCCGGTGGTCGCAATTATTCTAGTCTGTAGGGAGACCCCCCGGCTCTGCCGGGGTGGCAGTAGAAGTTTGACATTTCAGGGAGTCCATCGCGGAGGCGCCTGATCGTGAGCCGCCAAGCACACGAGGAGGAGTTTCAGGATGGACAAGTACGAGAGCCTAAGGCAGACGACGTGGCAGTGGAAGTGGTGTTCGTTCTGATGTGTCATAGAAG
Organism: Burkholderiales bacterium; assembly: GCA_036394495.1. Classification (GTDB taxonomy): domain Bacteria; phylum Pseudomonadota; class Gammaproteobacteria; order Burkholderiales; family JACQAP01; genus JACQAP01. Next base: position 10,021 of record DASWEZ010000100.1, on the reverse strand, counting down.
GATCACGTACGCGTCACCCCGGCATTGAATCGGGGTCGCGCGAGCGGCCCCGCTTAGCCGCTTTGAGCGGCTCACAACTTAAAGCCCCCGGCTTTGCCGGGGGATACTTACTTGGACGGCACGTCGATCGGCTTCTTGTGTATACGAGAGCCACCCGACCCACATTCTTCTTCGTGTTCCTTCGTGTTCTTCGTGGCTTCGTGGTGAGATTTAGTTCGTCGTGAGATTTAGGGTTTAGCCATCCCTATTCCGCAATCACCATCGCCTCGGCGCGGTCCGCGCCGCGCGGCGCTTTCGTCTTGCCGATGAACAGCAGCAGCGGCAGTGCGGCGAGCGCGATCAGCGCGAAGATCCAGAAATCTCCGGTGAAGCCGATCACCGCGGCCTGCAGACTGACTTCACGCTCCATCCTTGCCAGCGCGTGGGTCGTGGCCATGCCCCAGCCTTCGTGTCCCTGCGCCTGCAATGCGCGGTTGAATGGCGAGACGTGCTCGGCGAGCTGCGCGTGCATCACGCTGCTTGTGCGCACGAACATGGCCAGCGCGCCGGAAACACCGATGCTCGCGCCGAGGCTGCGCACGAGGTTGAACAGCGCTGTCGCTTCCGTGCGCAGGTGCGGCTGCAACGAAGGAAATGCGATGACCTGGATGGGGACCATGATGATGCCGCCGCCGATTCCCTGCAGGAAGTTCGTCCAGAGCAGCGGCCACATGCCGACATCGGCCGTCCAGTTCGACATTTCCCAGCTCGACCATGCCAGGCACAGCAGTCCGAAGGCAATCAGCGCGCGCGGATCGATGCGCCCGGTGACGCGCCCGCCGATCATCATGGCAATGAACAGGCCGACACCTCGGGGCGCTTGCAGCAGGCCGATCATGTCGATCGGGTAGCCCCGTACCTGATCGAGGAACGACGGCATCAGCACCATCGGTGGCGTGGTCACGAAGCCGTAGACGAAAACGAACACCAGGCCGAGAAAGAAATTGCGCTGGGTCATCAGCCGCGGATCGAGGAAGGGCTGCTTCGTCGTGAGACTGTGCACGTTGAAAAGATAGAGCCCGAGTACGGCAAGACAAGCTTCCGTGATGATTTCCCACGACTCGAACCAGTCGAGCTGGCCGCCGCGATCGAGCATGAGTTGCAGCGACCCGATCCCGAGGGACAGGCTCAGGAAACCGAACCAGTCCAGCTTGCGCCGGGCATCGTGCGGCGTCTCGGGCAGGAACACGGCCGCACCGGCAAGCGCCAGCAGCCCGAAAGGCACATTGATATAAAAAATGTAGCGCCAGCTCAGATATTCGGTTACGTAGCCGCCCACGGTCGGCCCGACGAACGAGCCCAGCGTTGCCGCCATGCCCCACAGCGCCATCGCCTTGGCCTGCTCTTCCGGCGGATAGGTGTCGAGGATGATCGCGTGCGACAGCGGAATAAGGAACGCGCCGCCCATGCCCTGCACGATGCGCGCCAGCACTTCCACTTCGAGCGAGTTGGCCGATCCGCAGACCACCGACGCGACGAGGAAAATGATCACCGCCCACATGAACAGCCGTTTGCGCCCGAAACGCAGGCTGAGCCATCCGGAGGACGGCATGGCGAGTGCGGACGCCACGATATAAGAAGTGATGACCCAGCCGATCTGGTCCTGCGTCGCGGAGAAAGTGCCTTGCATGTGCGGCAACGCCACCGCCGCAATGGTCCAGTCGACCGAATACAGGAAACTTGCCAGCCCGACCGAAGCCGTGATCAGCGCCGGGTGCTTCGACGCACCGGTCATGTCAGCGTCGCGTACTGGCGACTGCGGAAGCCGGCGTGAGGAAGCGCGGCAACCAGCCCTCGTCGACCATCTTTTGGACCATGCGCGGCAAGCCGCGCGGATGGCCGGTAGCCACCGTGACCGTGACTGTCATGCCAGCGCGCAACTGCTGGGTGCTGCCGGCCTTCGGTTCGACCTTGATGCGCACCGGCACGCGTTGCACGACCTTGACCCAGTTGCCGGTCGCGTTCTGCGGGGGCAGCACGGCGAATTCGGCACCGGTCGCGGAAGCAATGGTCTCCACGCTGGCCTGCCATTCCGTATCGGGGTACGCATCGGCAACGACTTTCGCGACCTGCCCGACGCTCATGTAGGTGAGCTGGGTTTCCTTGTAGTTCGCTTCGATCCACGGAGGACCGCTCTCGATCAGGCTGAACATCGGCGCGCCCTTCTCCACATACTCGCCGACCTGCAGTTTCATGTTTGTGACCACGCCCTTGAACGGCGCCTTGATGCGCGACCGGGTCATATCCAGATTCGCCGCGTCATAGGCCGCGCGCGCTTCCGCATAGCGCGGACTTTGCTCGGGCGGAAGGTTCGGATCGCCGGAGAGATTGGCGAGCACGCGGTTCGTCCGCTCGCGGATGTTCTCCAGGCGGCTTTTCGCGCCGACCACTGCCTGGCGGGCTTCGTCGTAGGTATCCCCGCGCGTCATGCCCTTTTCCTTCAGGTACTCCTGGCGCACGAGCTGCTTTTCCAGGAAATCGATGCGGCTGCGTGCTTCGGCAGCCTCCTGCAGGGTGGCGCGGTATTCCGCGCGCATCGACTGGACTTCAGTGCGAACGACATCCATGCGCGCTTTCGCGCCGTTCATCGCAATCTGGTAGGGCTCCGGATCCAGCCGGAACAATACCGTGCCGGCTTCGACTTCCTGGTTGTCGCGGGTGAGGACTTCGATCACGCGGCCGGTCACCGCTGCGCTGATCGGCACGATGTTCGCCTTCACGTACGCGTTGTCGGTCTCGACGTCCTGGCCGCCGGTGGCGTAGATATAGAGTCCGGCAACGACAGCAATAAGCGGAACGACCACCAGCAGCAGGATGCGCACGGCGCGATGCACGACGATGACAGCCTTGTGCGTGGTTTCCGACATGTCAGCGCTTGCGCTTTTTGGCGCCGTTACCGTTCGCGCCGTTATCCTGCCTGGACAAGTTGGCCTTGATCGTCAGCAGCGTGTCGACGAACTGGTCCTGCTGCGCAGCATTCAGGCCGGATAACGCGTCGCGCCTCAACTCCACCGCCGCCGCGCGCATGGCCTTGATTGCGGGTTCGACTTCTTCGGTCAGGAATACGCGCTTGGCGCGGCGGTCGCCGGCATGACCTTCGCGGCGTACCCAGCCTTTCTGCTCCATGCGATCCAGCAGCCGGCCCAGCGTCGCCTTCTTCACTTCCAGGATGTCGGCCAGTTCGGACTGCGTCACGCCGTCGTTGCGGAACAGGTGGTTGAGCACCCACCATTGCGAGCGCGTCAGCCCGAGGGACTTCACGCGCCGGTCGAAGGTGGTGCGCATCAGCCGGGCGACATCGTTCAGGATGAAGCCGAAATTGCGGGACAGGTCTTCGCGGAACATAGGACGGATTCTACCCGAACTTGGTCGCCTAGCTTACTATATGCCAGGCTATCATTTCACCTAGGGCGTTTTTCACCGCAAAGGACGCCAAGGACGCGAAGGAAAGACAAAAACAAGGGAAAGCACACTGGCATCGGTGTAGCGCATCTGTTCATCGTCCCATACCGCCAACTGTCACTACGACCGCTATATTGGCCCGGACCACTTTTGCCACCCCGTTACTTGCTTTTGCCCTTCCTTTGCGTCCTTTGCGGTGAACCATTTTCTTGATAACAGCCTGCTAGAATCTGTCTTAAACAAGAGAGGGAAGTCCACAAGATGAAAATAACAGCCGTCGAAACCATCAACCTCGCCGAATTTCCGAACGTGCTGTGGGTGCAGATCCACACCGACGAAGGCATCGTCGGCCTCGGGGAAACCTTCTATGCGGTCGCCCCGGTGGCGGAACACATCCACCAGACTTGCGCGGACTACCTGCTCGGCAAGAATCCGCTGGAGATCGACAAGCACAGCCGGTACTTCCTGAACACCTACCTCGGTTTCAACAGCGTCGGCGTGGAGATGCGCGCCGCCTCCGCGATCGATATCGCGCTGTGGGATTTGTTCGGCCAGGTTACCAACCAGCCGATCTACCAGTTGCTCGGCGGCGCATCGCGCGACAAGGTACGGGTGTACAACACCTGCGCCGGCTACCAGTACGTGCGCGCCAAGCCGACGCAAGGCACCGCGAACTTCGGCCTGCCGGCAAAAGTCGACAAGAAGAACCGGCCTTTTGAGGACTTGATGGCGTTCAAGACCGATGCCGGCGAACTGGCGAAGTCGCTGCTGGAGATGGGCATCACCGGCATGAAGATCTGGCCGTTCGACGAAGCCGCGGAAGCGTCCAACGGCAGCTACATCTCGAACGCCGACCTGAAGAAGGCCATGCGCCCGTTCGAACAGATCCGCAAGGCCGTCGGCGACAAGATGGACATCCACGTCGAATTCCACTCGATGTGGAACCTGCCCACCGCCATCCGCATCGCGCAAGCGCTGGAGCAATTCGATCCGTTCTGGTACGAAGACCCGATCAAGATGAATAACATCGACGCGGTTGCGGATTACGCGCACCGCACCAATGTCTGGGTCACGGCGTCGGAGACGCTGGGCACACGCTGGGGTTTCCGTGAATTGTTCGAGAAGCAGGCCGTCTCCGTGTGTATGCTGGATGTCGGCTGGACCGGCGGCTTGTCGGAATCCAGGAAAATCGCCACCATGGCGGAAGCCTACCAACTTCCGGTGGCACCGCATGACTGCACCGGCCCGATCCTGCTGACCGCATCCGTGCACCTGTCGATGAACTGCCCGAACACGCTGGTGCAGGAAATGGTGCGGGCGTTCTACTATGACTGGTACGGCAAGCTGGTCACCGAACTCCCACCGGTGAAGAACGGCTACATCACCGCGCCGAAGGGACCGGGGTTGGGGACGAAGTTGCAGCCTTCCGTATTCAAACGCAAGGACGCCACGCGGCGGATATCGAAACTGGGAAAGTAATTCCAATCTAAACCGGAATGCGCACCACGAAGGCACGAAGGACACGAAGTGGCACGAAGAAAGGCAAGGTCGAAGAGATTATTGTCCATTGAAGATGGTAACCTCGGCGGTGAATATGCACATCAAATCGGCAACCCTCATCCACAGATCCTGTTCTTCCTGCATCCGTTCTTGCCCTTCTTCGTGTTTCTTCGTGTCCTTCGTGCCTTCGTGGTGAGAATTTGAATTGGAAGTAGACTAAGGATCCAGATATGGCCGACATGAAAACAAATACGGACCCCCGCGTCCTGGTACTCGCCCCCGGCGATAACGTCGCGGTTGCGAAATCGGATATTCCAGCGGACACGACATTGCAGGTCATGGGCGTGACCGTGACGCTCAAGGCGGCAATGGAAACCGGCCACAAATTCGCATTCCTGAAAGTCGCGAAGGGCGGCGGCATCACCAAGTACGGCGCGCCGATCGGCGTTGCGACAAAAGACATCGAGCCGGGCGACTCCATGCACATCCATAACGTCACCAGCGACTACATCCCGACCTACACCCTCGACGAGGGCCACCAGTTCTTCAAGGAGCACTGATCATGATCAATGCCTACCTCCGCACCGACGGCCGCAAGGGCATCCGCAATACCATCGTTGTCGCCTACCTGGTCGAATGCGCGCATCACGTCTCGCGCGAAATCTATTATCCGTTCCGTGAACAGGGCGCGCATCTGATCGGCTTTCCCGGCTGTTTCCCCAACGTCTACTCGCACAAGATGATGGAGCGGCTCTGCACGCACCCGAACGTCGGCGGTGCGCTGCTGGTTTCGCTCGGCTGCGAAGGTTTCAACAAGGGCAAGCTGCAGGAGACCGTCCGCAAGTCCGGGCGTCCGGTGAAACTCCTGGAAATCCAGAGCACCGGCGGCACGCGCAAGACCATTGCCGAGGGCAAGGCCTGGATCGAACAGACCCTGAAGCAACTGGAAGCCACGCCGCGCGTGAACATGACGCTCGACGAGTTGATCGTCGGCACGATCTGCGGCGGCTCGGATGCGACCAGCGGCCTGACGGCGAATCCGGCCATGGGCCGCGCCTTCGATTTCCTGGTCGAGCAGAACGCCACCTGTATTTTCGAGGAAACCGGTGAACTCATCGGCATGGAGCACTGGATGGCGAAGCGCGCCGAGAATCCCGTGCTTGGCGAAGAGATCGTCAAGACCGTCGCCAAGGCTGCGAAGTATTACGCGACTTACGGGCACGCCAGCATCGGCCCCGGCAACGCCGACGGCGGACTGACCACCATCGAGGAAAAATCCCTAGGCGCCTACGCCAAGTCCGGCCAGTCGGTCATCTCCGGCATCATCAAGCCGGGCGACGTGCCGATCCGCGGGGGGCTGTATTTACTGGACGTCGTGCCGGACGGCGAACCGCTGTTCGGTTTCCCGAACATCAGCGACAACGCCGAGATCGCGGAACTCATGGCCTGCGGCAGTCACCTGAGCTTGTTCTCCACCGGCCGCGGCTCGGTGGTCGGTTCTGCGATCGCCCCGGTCATCAAGGTCTGCGCCAACCCGCATACCTACAAGCGCATGTCGGACGACATGGATGTAGACGCCGGCCGCATTCTCGAAAACCGCGCCACGCTGGACGAAGTCGGCCGCGAGATCTATGACCTGATCATTCGCGTCGCCAATGGCGAACAGACCAGGTCGGAAGCGCTTGGGCATCAGGAATTCATTCTGACCTACAAGAGCTTCGAGCCCATCGGGCCGGCTTGTTTTCCTTCGGCTGCCTAAACCCTCTAAACCTTTCCACCCAACACGGAGACACGGAGAGCACGGAGGGCACGGAGGAAAGAAAATTTAGATATTGGGATATAGCTGCCGGCAGAGTTGGTCCGGTGGTATCAGCGGCCCGCCTCGAGCGGGCCGTGTCATTTCTGTTACGTTGCCGCGTGACCTGATTGACAGGCCGTTTCGGGGCTTGCAGACTGCGGTTAGGTTTCTATGCAGATGGGATTAATATGCTCGTTCCCGTTGAAAAAACCAGCCGTTTGATGCTTTATAAAGCGTCTTTTAGGGGCTCTACTTCACGTTGGGTGCGCCATATCCAAGTAGCTCGATGCAGGTATCCCAAACTTCGTAGAAGGCGGTATGAGCCTCTTCAGACTTCGACGGACGCGAAAATTGTGCTTATCGTTGGTCCCCAGCTGCTGTATCAGCGTAGGCCATTACAGTGACTGAACAATGAAACTTGTTTTTTCGCGTGCGGGGGTTGTTGGATTAGTGCTCGCATTCGTTTTGTTTGAATCACTCTTTGCGTGCGCTTCTGAAAATGCGCACCAATACTTTAAAATCTGGCTACAAAGGGAGATTGGTAGAAGCATCGATGATCCCGGCACCTATATAAATCGCTATCCTGAGTATTGCGTTACGACGCGGGACTTGCCTGACGGCAACGTGGAGGAGGAGTGCAAAGGAGGGCATCTTCTTCGTTGCAAAGTCTATTTCGCCATTGATAAATCATCGCGAAGGATTATCGACGATCATTACGAAGGCACCGACCAGAATTGCAGTCTAAACCATTAAGATATTTTGTAAGAGCAAGAGTGAGTTTGCACGAAAACTCGAGGCCGACCTTGTGGCCGCGATCAAGGATCGCTTCGGAAGCTCTTCCGTGAATTCAGTGCACGTAAATTATCAGCCCAACAACAACATGGAGAGGACGCGCGCAAAAGCAACGCGCGCCCCTCACCGTGAACGTTAGAGCGCGAACTTGAACAAAGTTACCGTCGCAGTTTTTTTGTTCTCACTTGCTGCCTGTGCAACCGCTCCAGACGAAAATCACTCAAAAGAGTCGTTTCTAAATGGAGAGTGGCAAGGTGAATTTTCATGGGTAAGACTGTCGGAAGACAATTACCCAAAGTCCGGCATCAGGAAAGTATTGCTTGCTGTATGCAAAGGGGAAGCCAGCATCCGGATGAAGGAAGATGACGGCAAGTACAGTAAGGCCATTTCCCTCGAAGTGCGTTCATCCAATGAAATGCACGTCCTTTCCTTCTTACGCCACCAGCAGTCGGACGATCCTTCTTGGGTGGAGAGCCAAACATGGACCATCATCGAATTGGATTCTGACAATCTCCTAATTCAATGGAGCCGAGCTATTCGCAATCGACACCTTGAACGTCTTGATCCTCTTCGGACAATTCATTTTCAGGGAATGGGACGAATGGAACGTACGAGTCGTGAATGTGAGTCCGATTTAGTAAGGCCGGTAGGTTAGGGTGTGCACCCGGTCTTTTGTCGAAGCAAGGCTCAACTATTCGGTGTCGCCAGGCCGATTCAAAAACAATGCGCTCTGACCTTTTGCTCCAGCATCGGACCGTCCGCGAGCGGCCGGCCGCCGATCTTTCACGTCAGCCACTTATGCTTGTGCATGGTGGATCCATGAAACTGCGTCTCGCGCTACTCACTTTCAGCATCATGTTGTTCTCGCCGCTATACGCGGCCGACATTTATCGGTGGGTCGATGAAAATGGTCGAATTCAGTTCTCGGACGTCGTTCCCGAGAAGTACAAGAAGTCGGCCAAAAGAATGGATTCGCGACAGTACGAACTCAGCCCAGAACAGCGAAAAGAAGCTGAGGGCCCGCGCAAAGCAGGAGAAGGCGCAAGCGGCGGAGGAAACGCAAAGGAAGGCGCGTGCCGACGCAGAAAAGGCCGCCAACGCCGCCGCAGCCGCGGCGCAGACTAAGCCACGACCGGCAGTCGATGAGAACACCGACTGCGCAACGCTGTACAGGCTGTACAGGGAAAGCCTGGACTGCTTCGCTCCCTACATAACGGCGAATGGCACCACGAAAGCTGAAACCTTCGCAAAGTGCACGACGGTTCCGGACCCGTCACGGAAGTGCGGACCAGCCAAGTGAGTGGCCAGGGAGATCGGTAACAAAACAGTCCGGGAACATGGGTTGCAACGAATACATCAACCTGGCTGGAAATTGTCTAACTTTAGTCTCAGCAGACGCTTATCGGCGCCGCTGACCATGACGTTATGCGCCATCAAGGCTGCCAGCCGTGATCGAGATTGTCGATGCAACGACCGATAGTAAGTACCTTTCCGGGAAGGCGTTGATCGAGGAGTACGCCCGAAACCTCGGTGTCGAAGATGCTGCGTAACAAACCAATAGTGCAATACCCAAAGTCGCTTGACCCGCTAGTCCACCAATTCCGCTTCACTGATATCACTCAACAGTCCTGAAGGGGCCGGATTCTCAGGACTGTTTCATACCTTCGGCTGCGTTCCGAAATCCTATTCCCGTCGTTCAGCCCACAAGTGACTCTCGCGTTCGTCCTCGCTTGCGCGGCGCCGATCGCGACCCGCCAGGGCAACGTAGGCACGCTTGAGCATCCTGCCCAGCCGGGCGAGGTCGCGACGTACGATCTGGCCCGGATATTCATACGCCAACCAGATCTTCCTCATATTCTCCGAGGCATCGTCAATTGAGCGCTTGGTCATCTTGGCACCTCCGTCGTTGTGAGCTAAAGACGCAATACTCAGCTTTAACTGGCGCATGGGTTATGCCAGTCGGGGGTGTCGAAAAAACGGCATATGTTAGGGCATGAAAGCCATCTGTTTCTGAAGAAATATTGGGGTGTCGGTAAATCGGCAAGGCGACCTGACGAACTCTCAACAATAGGGCTGGCGCAGAAATGTCATGATCGACGCAAGATTCGCCGGAGTTCTCGCCGGACGCTGAATACCGGCTGCGGCCGAAGGCCGGGTTCGGGCTTGGTATATTCAACAATCGATGCGGTACGGCAAGCCCGATCATCAAACTCAAGAAGCATTGACAGCAATGACAGCGGAAAAACTGAAGGCGAAAATCAAAGTCTGCATGTTCGACCAATACGGCACGGTGGTGGACATGCAGAAGGGGTTGACGGAAGTGGTCACGCCTTATCTGAAAAGCAAAGGCTGGACCGGAAAACCGGATTCATTCGTGACCTGGTGGCGGCGCACGCATTTCGAGAATTCGATGATCGATGCGCTCCTCCACAAGGAGCACACGCCTTACCGGGAGATCGGGCACCGCGCCGTCGCCTACACGCTGGAACG
>DASWEZ010000099.1:0-14058 GCA_036394495.1 Burkholderiales bacterium | reverse complement strand
CATCGAGATCGTCGGCGACGACCTGCACCCGCTCGGCAAGATCAAGGATTTTTCGCCGTACATCGCCAAAGTCAAGGCATCCGGGGCGCAGGCGGTCATCACCGGCAACTGGGGCCCGGACTTCACCCTGCTGATCAAATCAAGCAAGGATTCCGGCCTGGACGTCATGTATTACACGGTCAACGCCCACAACGCCGGTGCGCCGAGCTCGGTCGGTTCGGCCGGCGCAGACCATATCACGCAGGTCCTGACGTGGCATTCGAACATCGCCAACAACAAGATCGAGAAATTCAACAACACCTACCACGAGGCCTACAAGAAGATTAAGGAAGATTTCTACTACAACACCGCGAAGACCCAGCTCGAGATGCTGGCGAAGGCGATGACCGAGGCAAAGTCGACGGACCCGCTGAAGGTCGCAAAGGCGCTGGAAGGCATGAAATTCCAGGGCGACACGGGCGAAGTCTGGATGCGCGCCGACGATCACCAGATCATGCAGCCGATCTACCTCGCCACGTTCACGAAAGCCGGCGGGAAGGACGTCAAGAACGACGTCGAGAGCTCGGGCTACGGCTGGCGCACGGAGTCGCGCATCGAGTACAAGGATACCGTCCTGCCGACGACCTGCAAAATGGAAAGGCCGCAGTAGAACGGCGACCGGTGACCGGCAAGGCAGCAATCGAGCCCTCACCGATCCGGCGGAGGCTGGCATGAAGCGCGCAACCTGGCTTGATCTGTTCAGCGCATCCGACAAGCACCGGCAGCCGCTGGCGCCGAAGGCACGCGAAGCGCTGTCCCGGCTCGACGACGCGCTGTTCGATCTCTGGAACCTCGGCGAAAATGTGCTGCTGGCGTGGACGCACGACGAGCGCGACCTGCGCTTCCTGTCGGTCCGCCATTACGTGCTCGCCAAAGCCATTCAGCCAGCCGGCACGGGCCTCGCCAATGAGGCCGTCAGCTTCGTCAATGAAATCCTCGCAGGACCGAAGTGGCTGGCGGCCGACCGGTTCCGGCAAGTGTGCGGGTCATTCGATTGCGAGCCGCAAACGGTAAGCGTGAATTTCGCGGTCGGAAGCGAAATCGACGTCGAATTGATCAGCAACCTGGTGCGCCGCTACGGCGTGTCGCTGGTACGCGGAAGAGCGGTGGTCCTGCTCGACGCGGTGCAATTCTCGCTGTATTCGCCGCTCGAGCAGGTTGCCATGCTCAACAGCCTGGGCTACTCGGTGAATTCCGCCTATCGCCAGTTGCTGTCCAAGGACATCGAGGTCAACTTCGCGCGCACCACCACCGGCGACGGCTTCTACATCTGGAACCGGGTCAAGTCGGTGGACGCCAACATCGCCCTGTACAAGCTGATGATGATGATCCTCGCCGACAACGCCGTCGCACAGGGCAAGGCGCAAGGCAATTGCGTGCCGAAGCTGCGCGCGGCGTTTCATGTCGGAGACCACTACGAGTTCCACCAGGTGGAGGCATTGAACCCGACGACGTTCAGCTACATCGTCGGCCAGGTCACCATCGATCTGTCACGCATGATCGAGAAGGCGCTGCCCGGCCAGATCCTGCTGGGCGACTTCGAAGCCGAAGTCAGCGATGGTGCGACGGGAGCCGTTGCCCGCTATGACACCCTGGATTTCGTCGAGAAGACCGCCGCCACGCTGGACGAACTCAAGGGACTGAGCATCGCGGGGGATCGTGTCGAGAACATCCGCTGCTATCTGACCGGCCAGGGACTCGACGGCGGGCGCTATCCCGTCAACCGGTATCATATCCATGACAAGCACGGCACGGCCCGCCTCGTTTACAACGCAAAGATCAACATCCATCGGGAACACGCGGAACCGATTTACCTCGGCAACCGGCGTGAAGATCTGGCGGCGTTCTCCGCGGTGAAAGTGGATGTATTGAATCGCGATCCGCTGTAACTCGCTACCGCAGGAAGAAAACGGGCACCGACCGGTGCCCGTTTTTCGTTCCGGCAATTCGCGCCAACAATTACATGCGGCTGAATTTCCTCTGCGCGGCTTCGACGCACTTCTGCTTCTCGCCGCCCTTCATGGTGTCGCATTTCTTCAGTGCGGCCATGTATTGCTCGTCCTGGTTCGCCTGTTCGGGCGCGCTCTTCACCGAAGCGGGATCGCCCGGCTGGTTTTCCGACGCGCGCGGCGGCTCCTCGGTCGGCCGGGATTTATCGGCAGCAGCGGACAATCCGCTCGCAAGGATCAGTGCCGTCGCACCGGCAGTCAACGCATATAGCAGCTTGTTCATGGGACCCTCTCTCTATGGGATGAAAACGTTGGTCGATGCGGTCTGTGCATGACGCATCTGTAAAGTTAGTCCCGCCCACGAGGGGGGAAGTTCAGGTGGCCCGTGTCGCTCATCGGAGACGACGAAAAAAAGCGGGCGCCGATCGTGCCCGCTTTTCCATCTCTGCCGTGAAAGCGGCGACTACATCTGACCATACTTCTTCCTGGCGGCCTCGACACATTTGCTCTTGTCGGCGCCGCTCAGGGGTTCACACTTCTTCAGCGCTGCCAGATACTCCTGGTCGCGCTGGGACGCGGTCGCGCCGCCCGCGGCCGGATCATTGGGCTGCTGGGCCCTCGGTTGCTGGCTGTTCTGGTCGTTGTCAGCGGCGGTGGCGATTCCACTCAGCGTCAAAGCCAGGGCACCAGCGCTCAACATGGTAAGTAGCTTGCTCATCATCTGTCTCCTTTGCTTCCTTATCTGTCATCAGGATCCACGGCTGAATGGAAGCCATGAACGCCGAAGTCGTAGTGACCACGACATTCGTTTAGTCACGAGCGATGCAAGCTGGTTCAAATTAATTGTGTCGCCCTCTGGCGACGATCTCAACACGAACGCACTCTTTTTAACAAACACTTTCACCGCAGAGGACGCGGAGGACGCAGAGGAAAAACAGGAGGGAAAAAGGCGGTTTTTATTGGAAGCATCATTGGCCGAAGGTCCATAAGAGTGAAAATTGGCGCTACTGACATGTGAACGCCTACGCCGCTGCTAACTTCCCATTTTTCTCATTTTAGTTTTTCCTCTGCGTCCTCCGCGTGCTCCGCGGTTAGCGCGTTGGTGTAGATGGAAGCTAGGCAGTCATCTTCAGCCACGCCCAGCACAACATCGACGCGCCGCCCAGATAGACGATCAATCCGACTGGCTTCGACATGACAATCTCGACATCCGCTTTCGACGGCATGCACGAATACGTCAGGCTCGCCGCCAGATAGCTCCAGGCCAGTTCCCGCAGCGACAAAGGCGGAATCTGTGCCGAGCGGCTGTACACGAGCCATAGTGCCGCGGGCAATGCCAGCAGCGGCGCAAAACCCACCCACAGCGCGTTGTACCAGCGGATGTTGGAAAACATCACAAACCCGAGCGTGGCCGATCCGTCGCGATGGAATTTAGGGATCAGCGAAACCTTTACCGGCTTCGCCAGCGTGAGCGTGCCGACCAGAAAATGCAGCAACTCGTGGCCGACCGTGCCGGGAAGGGAAACCAGGCTGAAAAATCGCGGCATCCCGCGCAGGCGATGCAGAAGCGCCGCGGTCGCGATCACGACCGCCAGATAAGCGCAGAACGCCCAGCCGATGGAGAGCCCGGCGACATTCATCCGTGCGGCTGCGACCGGCGACCCCGCATCGCTTCTGCTGTCTCCGGCGCTGGCGTCACTTCGGCAGGGACTGGTAGACCAGGTCGATGCGTTTCTGGATCGATTGCAACGCCGCCGTATCGCCGGCGGATTCGGCACGCTTCGCCTGCACGTTGAGGTAGGCCAGCAGCGGCCGGCGGTAACCCGCGGCCGACGCCGTATCGATGGCGCTGGCCAGACCCTGCGGCGACAATTGCGCAAGCCGGAACAGGGCGCCTGCCGCAACCAGGCGCGAAACCGGATCTTCGATCTGCTGCATGGCTTTGTTGCGGACGGCTTCGTCGCGCGCCGTTGCGACGCCGCGATACTGCGCAGGCAACCTGGACACGTCGTGCTCGCTCAGGCGGCCGCCGATGAAATCGCCGTAAGCCTGATCATCCACTGTCGCGTCGCCTCGCATCGATTCATACGACACGCACGCGTCGACATCCAGCGCCGCCACGCCCAGCGCACAGCGCACCAGTTCCGCGCGCGCGGCAAGTTCGGGCCTGCCGGTGGACGCAACCGCCGCCTTTGCTTCCGCGAAACTGCGTTGCGCGAGCTGCGAATGGCCTTCGAGGTATTGCTGCGTGAATCTTTCCAGAGAGGTATGCGATTGCAATTGCCATTCCGGCGGCATTGGCCCGCCGGCACAGGCGCCCAGCAACAGCGCCGTAGAAACCAGCAGGCTCCTCACGGCAGCTTGATCTCCGTCCTGCGCGCAAACGGCCACTTGCGATTGATCTCGTCGATCAACCCGTTGACCTTGCGGATGCTGCCGTCGACTTCCATGCGCAGCGCGCCGAGATCGGTGGTGGCGTCCTTGACGTTGGTGGCCGCGTTCTTGATTTCCGTGGTGGTGGCCTGTGCGGTCGCGAGCACTTCATCGGCCTTCTTCAGGCTGTCGCGTGCCTCGGTGAGAATGGTGTTGAGCTGCGCGATGGACTTTTTCGCTTCGTCCATGACGCCACCCTGGCCGAACATCCTGTCGTCGGTTTTTGACAGCACGCCGTCCGCACGCGCGGTAACGCTTTTCAGCGACGCGAGCAGCGCAGTCACGCCGTCGACGGTATCGAGCACTTTTTTGGCCTGCTCCGGACTGCCGGTCACGCCGCCGAGCACACCGTAGTCGCCGGCCATGCGCTCGGTCACCGATTTCAGGTTGGCCAGCGTCTGGTTGAAACTCGAATCTGGGCGGATGATTTCGTCCACATTCTGCAGGATGCTGTTGGCGCGCGCGATGACCTGCGGAATATCCTGTGCCGCATCCTTGGCTATGAGCAGGCGCTCCGAGCCCGCCGGCAGTTCCGGATCCTGCATCTTAGCGGATAGTGCGCGTATTTTGGCGCCGCCGAGGATCTGCTTTTCCAGCGAGAACGCGCTGCTGATGCGCAGCCAGCGCGCATCCTTCACCTTGATGCGGGCTTCAATGCGCACGCGCCCGGTTTCGTCCAGCGCCATGCTGGACACCTGGCCGATCGGAAACCCGGCGAACATGATCGGCATGCCGACCACCACGCCCTCCGCGTCTTGCGCAATCAGCGTGAGCGCCTGTGTGCGGTCGAACATCCCGCGCGCGTAGAGTGCATAGAGCAACAATCCGATCGCGATGACCGGGATCAGGGTCAGGACCGTCCCGACCTTGACGGCAAGGTGCTTTATGCGCGGCTGTTGTACAGAGCGGCGTTCCATGCGTAATCCAGGATCAAACAGTGCTCGAAGCGGCCTTCGAGCGCGAGCAGCAGGCGGTTGAGGAAAAAAGGATAGTTGGTATCCGGCAGCATCTGCGCCGGCCGGTCGATCAGGATTATAGGCGGAGTCAACACGATCGCCCGCAGCAACTTGGCGACGAAGCGCTCCTCGTAGGTCAGGTCGGGGTCACGCTGCTCTGCGCATCCGGTATAACCGACCAGGGTCAGGAGCTTCCAGGCCGTGTCGTTGGCCTCACCGATGTAGGTGTTGGTGCGAAACTGCAGCACGACGGCGAGGTTCTCGAGCACCGACAGGTTTGCGCGCAACGGCAGGCTTTCCGACACCAGGATGGCCCGCGGATTCTCCTCGATCAGCTGGCGGCGCTCGGCATCGCCGGCCAGCAGGACGACCCGCTTTTTTGCGGCGGGCTTTTGGTTTGAGTCGTTCATGGCATCAGACGTAGACGATGGCGAGCGCCGCAGCCTCGATCAGCATCAGCGAAAAAAACAACCGGACCATGCCGCGCAACACCGAAATCGGCGCGTGGAATAGTTTCTGCGGCGTGCTCAAGCCTTCGGAAATCGGGATCACCGTCACGGCGAACCCGAATGCCAGCGTCTTCGCCCACAACACCATCAGCGCCGGCATATCGAGCACCTTGCCGATCATGCGCGTGAAATCGCCGGCCGTCAGGGTCCAAGGATAGAAATCGATGATCAGCAGATGCGTCAGCCACAGCGCGACGACCATGTTGACCGCGGTCAGCGCGAGTACCGATATCGTGCCGCCCACCACTCGCGGCAGCAGTTCGAGGCGCATGGGGTCGATACCGATGCGCTGCAGGGCATCGAGCTCGTTCTGGATTTTCATCAACGCCACCTCGGTGTTGATCGCGGCGCCGGTGCGCAGCGCCACGAACAGCGCAGTCAGCAGCGGCAGGATCTCGAGCACCAGGATACGCACGATCAGTTCGAGCGCGTACTCGTACAAGCCGTACCTGCGCGCGGTCGATCCGACGATTTCGATAATGAGAAAACTGAACAGCGCCGAGAAGGCGGCGAAACCGGGCAGGATCTGCCAGGCCGTGAAATAGATCTGCTTCTGGACCACCAACCGTGTCGCCTTGTTGTACGTGGCCGGCGACAGCATACCGACAAGGGCGGTCATGGCGAACCGGGATACGCGCACCCAGGCATCGAGCCATTCGGAGAAACTTTGACCGCGCTGGGTCAGCCAGGCGTGCAACCCATCCATTATCGTGGCGTCCCGGCCAGCCCGCGCACGAACTTCGCCTGTTCCTGCGCCGCACTGTGCAGCAGGCTGATGTCGTTGCCCGCCAGCATCATGCGGAAT
Source organism: Burkholderiales bacterium (assembly GCA_036394495.1). Lineage (GTDB taxonomy): Bacteria > Pseudomonadota > Gammaproteobacteria > Burkholderiales > JACQAP01 > JACQAP01. Next base: position 7,367 of record DASWEZ010000099.1, on the reverse strand, counting down.
CCGAGGCCCATGTACCGCGTGAGCAGTTCCTTGCCGTAGATGCCGCCGAGCGCGGGGATCTTGCCGTGTTTTTTGCACGCGCCCAGTACGGTGTCGATCGCCGCCTTAAGGCGCTCGTGATCCAGCTGGCCGGGAATGCCCATTTCGAGGCTCAGATCGTTGGTGCCGATCAAGAGACCATCCAGGCCCGGGACGGCCGCGATCCGCTCGGCGTTTTCAACCGCGAGCGGCGTCTCGATCATCGCAATCACCAGCGTTGCGCTGTCGAGCGCGCTTACGACTTCGTCAACCGGGCGCGAAGCGAAACCGAAATGCGGGTAGGCGCCGCCGATCGAGCGATGTCCCAGGGGCGGAAAACGGAACGCGTCGATCATCGCGCGCGCCTGCTCGGGCGTGTCGACGTGCGGGATGACGATGCCTAGCGCCCCGCCGTCAAGGCAGCGCGCACCCAGTGCCAGTTCGCCCGCGGGAACGCGCACTATCGGCGCGATGCCTGCGTCCAGCGCGGCCACCGATATCTGGCCCGCGGTTTCAACCGAGGTCGATCCATGCTCCAGATCGATGAACAACCAGTCGAAACCGGCCGATTTCATCAGGCGGGCGACCTCCACGCTGCGCAGGCCGCGTATGCCGATCCCGATGGCAACCTCCCCTTTTTCCAGCCGTTCTATCGCCGGATTCGTCAGTCGCTGCATTGCCTCTCCCTGTTGTCGCCGCCCGGGCAATGGCCCGGCAGCAAGGACGGCAACGATAGCAGAACGGGCCGGCGCCCGGCATTTGCCGGATACGCAGGATCAGGGGTCTGTAGTACGGAAACCGGGGTCGGCGCTAACCGCCGAACAACCGCCAGCCATGGCCGGAGCAATCCCGGCAAGCCAGGCTGCCGAGAAAACCGGTCGATTCGCAAGCCCGGCAGGGATCCCAGACGAAGGACAGGTCGCTGCGGAAAGTCCCTGCGCACCGCCTGCCGTGAACGGTTTCACCGCAGCGCTGATTGACCCTCTGCTTCGGGTCGATCAAGGCACGACAAACGGTACAGACTGCCAAAGGTTTGGATTTCGCGACGTTTCGCATTAAATGTCCTTCGCGGAGAAGAGTGCCTGGCGTGGACCCGGCCCAAAGGGGGGTTGTCCTAGCGAGGACATGCGCCAATGCTCGCATCGCCGTTGCCGGAGGATGCCGTTCGATTCGACAGCACGAAACCCGGGTAAATCCCCGCTTTGCCCGTTCTTCAGGAATAAATGGGCTCCGGTACACTTGCGGCAATCCGGCATTCGGGAGGGCAAATGAAAAAAGTCGTCTGGGGCGTGCTGAGCACGGCAAAGATCGGGTTGCAGCGCGTGCTGCCCGGCATGCAGAAAAGCGCCTGTTGCGACATACGGGCGATCGCATCGCGATCGGCAGCCGCCGCGCGCAAGGCGGCGGACCAGCTCGGCATCCCGAAGGCCTACGGGAGTTACGAGGAATTGCTGGCCGATCCGGAAATCGAGGCGATCTACAATCCGCTGCCCAACCATCTGCACGTCCCGCTGACGCTGCAGGCCGCGGCGGCCGGCAAACATGTGCTGTGCGAAAAACCGGTTGCACTGAATGCCCAGGAGGCAAGGCAGTTGCAGGCTGCCGCGGGAAAAGTGCTGATCATGGAGGCCTTCATGGTGCGCTTCCACCCGCAGTGGCTGCGGGCACGCGAGCTGGTGCAGAGCGGCGACATCGGTACATTGCGCGCGGTGCAATTCCTGTTCTGTTACACCAACACCGATGCGGCAAACATCCGCAACATCGCCGATATCGGCGGCGGCGCGCTCTACGACATCGGCTGTTACCCGATCACGGCCGGCCGCTTTTTTTTCGAAACGGAGCCGCAACGCGGCATCGCGCTGATCGATCGCGATCCGCAATTCCGCACCGACCGGCTGACCAGTGCACTGGTGGATTTCGGCGCCGGCCGCCACCTCGACTTCACGGTGTCGACGCAGTGCACGCCTTATCAGCGCGTGCACTTGTGCGGCACCAGGGGCCGCATCGAGATACAGATCCCGGTCAACGCGCCGCAAGGGGCGAAGACCAGCCTGTTCATCGACGACGGCTCGTCCCTTGCGGGCGCCGGCATCCGCACCGAGATCCTGCCGGAAAGCGATCAATACATGCTGCAGGGAGAAACGTTCTCGCGCGCGGTGCGTGGCGAGATCGAACTGCCTTACGGTGTCGAAGACGCCGTTCGCAGCATGCGCGTGATCGACGCGCTGTTCCGCTCCGAGACCAGCGGCCGCTGGGAAGCCGTGTGATCCACTGCAGCGTCCTCGAATGACGGCGACGTCGGTGCCGTAACCTTATTACCGGAGAAAACCAATGCCTTCACCCTATTTCGTCCGTCCCGACGACGTTGCGCCGTACCACCCCGCCAACCACACCGGTACCGTCAACCGCAGGCTGATCGGTCGGGACAACGTCGGCGCGAAAAACGTCGAGGTCGTCCTCGGCGTGATCGGGAAAGGCAAAGGCGCGCTGCCGCATTCGCATCCCGGCATCGAGCAGGTTTGCTACGTGCTGGAAGGCCGGGCGCGCGCGGAAATCGGCGGGCAGACTTGTGAACTCGGTGCTGGTGACTGCTGTTTCTTCCCGCCCGATACACAGCATGTATTCACGGTAGTAAGCGACGAACCGGTCAAGGTGTTGGTGATTTATGCTCCGCCTTACGCGGCAAGGCCGCAACTACCGTGAATATCGTGAATGTCGCTGATACTGCGGAGTAGTTCGAGCCCATTCTTGTTGAATCGGAAAAACGATCTGCGCCGTTTCGTTATGATCTGGCGAAGTACGTCATTCACGGCATTCACGACCAAATGATCCGCATCCTCTCCGCACTCGCTCTCCTCCTCCCGACTCTGTCGACGCCATCCTTGGCGGATGGCTATCCCTCCAAACCGATCCGGCTGGTCATTCCATTTGCCGCGGGAAGCGCGACCGATTCCGCGGGCCGCGTGCTCGCCCAGGCATTGTCGCAACGCCTCGGGCAAAGCGTGATCGTCGACAATCGCGCCGGCGCCAACGGACAGATCGCGGCCATGCTGGTCGCGCAGAGTCCGCCTGATGGCTATACGCTGTTCATGACCACGAATTCCACGCACAGCGCGAATCCGCATCTCTACAAAAGCCTCCCCTACGATCCAGTCAAGGATTTCGAACCGGTCGCGCGCGTCGGCACGCTCGCGTTCATGCTGGTGGTGAACCCCGAACTGCCGGTCGGCAATACCAGGGAACTCATCGCCTACGCCGCCGCGCATCCCGGGCAGCTCTCGTACGGCACCGCGAGCACGGCTTCGCTGGTCGGCGCGGAAACCATCAACGCGATGGCCCATACCGATTTCGTCGGCGTCAGCTACAAAGCGAGCCCGCAGGCGATTCTCGACCTCGTGGCGGGACGACTGCAACTCATGGTCGCCGACTTCGCAACGGCAATGCCGCAGGTCAGGACCGGCAAGCTCAGGGTGCTCGGGGTCACGACCGCGAAGCGCTCGGCACTGCTGCCAGGTGTACCGCCGATCGCGGAAACGTTGAAGGGCTTCGACATGACTTCATGGAACGGATTGTTCGCTCCGGCCGGCACGTCGCAGCCGATCGTGGCGAGGCTGGCGCAGGAAACCCTCGCCAGCCTGGCGCAATCCGATGTCAGGGAGAGGCTCGCTGCAATCGGCTTCGAGGTGGATCCGCTGGACACGGTCGCGTTCGGCCGCTTCGTGCGCGAGCAACTCGATACCTGGGGTAAACTCATCCGCGCTGCCAAAATACAACCGGAATAAACGAGAAAGTCTTCACCACAGAGGCACAGAGATTCATTTTTATACCCCCTTGAGGGGTGCACGGAGAAATATCAGAATCGGCGAATCGACATCTGCCGATAGCGCCCGGAATATCGCAAAATCTGTCTCCGGGACGACTGGTTCTTGGCTATGGCAGTTCCTCTGTGGCTCTGCGTCTCTGTGATTCAACGGAATTTTTTAGGATAGACAATGCCAGGTCCATTGGAAGGGGTGAAGGTCCTCGACCTCACCACCGTCGTCATGGGTCCGTTCGCGACCCAGATCCTCGCCGAACTGGGCGCCGACGTCATCAAGATCGAATCCCACGAAGGCGACAACATGCGCCATCCCGGCCCGATGAAGAATCCGGGCATGGGCTACATGTTCCTGGGACTCAACCGCGGCAAGCGCGGCATCGTGCTCGACCTGAAGAAACCGCAAGGCCGCGCAGCGCTGATGCGCCTGATCGCGGATGCCGACGTGCTGATCTACAACGTACGCCCGCATGCGATGGCCCGACTCGGACTTTCCTTCGATGAAGTCAGCGCCGTGAATCCGCGAATACTTTATGTCGGCGCCTACGGCTATTCGCAGAAAGGTCCCTACGCCGCAAAGGCGGCTTACGATGACCTGATCCAGGGGGTGTCCGGTGTGCCCTGGCTGGTGTCGCAGACCGGCGCAAGTCCGAACTACGCGCCGGTGAATCTCGCCGACCGGCTGACCGGACTGCACGCGGTCTACACCGTCACTGCAGCGCTGTTCCAGCGCAGCCGCACCGGCCGCGGCCAGTCGATCGAAGTGCCGATGTTCGAATCCGTCGCGCACTTCGTGCTCGGCGATCATATCGCCGGATTTTCCTGGGATCCCCCGCAGGGCGGCGGCGGCTACCAGCGGCTGCTCGCACGCAAGCCCTATCCGACCAGCGACGGTTATCTCTGCGTGCTGGTCTACAACGACAAGCAATGGAAAAGTTTCCTCGGTGCCATCGGGCGTCCGGATCTCATGCGAGATCCACGCTATGCAACGCAGGCAAGCCGCGCGGCGAACATCCGCGACATCTACGCATTCCTCACCGGACTGTTCAAAATGCGCCCCACCGCGGAATGGATGGCGTTGCTGGAGAGCGTCGACATCCCGGTCGCGCGCATGAACTCGGTGGAAGACGTCGTCAACGATCCCCACCTTACGCAAAGCGGGTTCTTCGTGACCGAAGAACATCCGAGCGAAGGCGCGCTGCGCGCGATGCGCACGCCCACGAACTGGTCCGAGTCGCAGCCCGGGACGCCGCGGCCCGCGCCGCGGCTCGGCGAGCATTCGGCGGAAGTGCTGCGCGAAGTGGGCTACAGTGACAGCGAGATCGAGGAGTTGGTGGAAAAGGGTGTGACGAAAGTGCCGTGACGGGTGAAGCCGTGACGGTCGTGACGGTCGTGACGATCGTGACGATCGTGACGAGGGGGAAACCGGTGCTGCGTACTGGGTGCTGCGTGCTGCGGGGTAAATGCGTAAGGGCCGAAGGGTTTAAGGTGTTGCTCTTTCCGCTTTTACTCAGCACCCAGCACGCAGCACTCAGTACTCGAATTTCGTCACGATTTTTGCGGGCAAAACCCGAATGAGAAGGAACTGTAGCTCCGGCGTAACGTTGGCTGCGCAAACGTTAGCCTGCACTGAAATGCGCCAACCGGCGGCGCATTTTCACGACCGTCACGTCTCTTAAGGAACTGCGATGGACTTTTCCCTTACCCCGGAACAACTCGCGATTCAAGGCGGAATCGCGAAGCTGTGCGAAAAATTCGACGCGCAATACTGGCTCGAGCGCGATCGCGAAGGCGGGTTTCCGGAAGACTTTTACCAGGCCGTTGCGCGGGCCGGCTGGCTGGGCATCGCGATGCCGCCGCAATTCGGCGGCGCGGGGTTGGGCATTACCGAAGCCGCGCTGATGATGCAGGCCATCAGCGAATCGGGCGCCGGCTTCTCCGGCGCATCCGCCGTGCACATGAACATCTTCGGCCTCAATCCCGTGGTCGTATTCGGAACCGAACCGCAGAAGAGCCGCTGGCTTGCGCCACTGATCCGCGGCGAACAGAAGGCCTGTTTTGCCGTGACCGAACCCGATGCAGGTCTAAATACCGCGAAAATCGCGACTACTGCCCGCCGCGATGGCGCGCGCTACATCCTGCGCGGACAGAAGATCTGGATCTCGACGGCACAGGTCGCCGACAAGATGCTGGTGCTGGCGCGCACCGCGGCAGCCGGCGCGAAGCCCACCGATGGCCTGTCGCTGTTCTATACGGACCTGGACCGGCGCTTTGTCGAAGCGCGCGAGATCGAAAAGATGGGACGCAAGGCGGTCGATTCGAACCTGTTGTTCATCGAGGAATTGCCCGTGCCGGCGGAAGATCTGGTCGGCGAGGAAGGCAGGGGATTCGACTGCATCCTGCACGGACTGAACCCGGAGCGCATCCTGATCGCGGCCGAAGCGATCGGCCTGGGCCGCGCCGCGCTGCGGCGCGCGGTCGATTATGCGAAGGAGCGCATCGTCTTCGACCGGCCGATCGGACAGAACCAGGCGATCCAGCACCCGCTGGCACGCTGCTGGATGGAACTCGAGGCTGCGAACCTCATGGTGTTCAAGGCGGCGGCTCTATACGACCGCGCCGAAGCGTGCGGCGCCGAGTCGAATGCGGCGAAATATCTTGCGGCAGAGGCCTGTTTCCGCGCCTGCGAGCAGGCGATGCTGACGCACGGCGGCATGGGCTACGCGAAGGAGTACCACATCGAACGTTACCTGCGCGAATCCATGATTCCGCGGCTCGCTCCCGTCAGCCCTCAACTCATCCTCTGCTTTATCGCCGAGAAAGTGCTGGGCCTGCCACGTTCTTATTGAACGAACCCGGCCCTGTCGAACACCCGGGCCGGCCGACTCGAATCAGTGGCGCCCGAACACGACGATCGCCGAAACGACTGTCAGGATCAAGGATGCGGCCGCAAGGATCCAGCCGGCGACGCGGGGAGAAGCCTCGAACCAGCGGTCGAGCGGCAGATGCATCGTGTCGCCGCCTTTGGCCATCTGCCGTGAGGAAACCCACCGGTTGGTGCGCGTCTCCAGGGTGCCGAGCACTTGCGGAAAAAATCCGAGAATGATGCCGACCACGATCGCCAGCACACTGCCCATGATCAGGAATGTCGCGAGACTCTGCACGACCCAGGGGCCGATGGAAGAAAAATGCCTCGTGCCGAATACCGAAACCACGGCGGCGGCATTCACCTTCGCCGCCAGCATGATTATCGAAAACAGGCCGCCGATGACGAAGAAGGCACTGAACCAGCGCGGGTACTTGTGGAAGATCGGTTCTATATCGTGCCGTGCTTCCATCGGCGCGAGATTTTTGCGCGCCGAGATCCAGCGGTTCATCGGACGGAAGAACCGGAAAACCCGCGACCGGAAAACGACCAGTCCGATGCCGAAGCCGATGCCGAAAATGCCCGTAACCAGGAAAAACAGGAAAACCACCGGAACCAGAATCTCGTCGACCACATAATTGTTCAAGTGCGGCATGACGTTCCTCC
>DASWEZ010000098.1:0-16709 GCA_036394495.1 Burkholderiales bacterium | reverse complement strand
TCGACGATTTCATCGCCCACCTGTTCGGCATCGAAGACGAAGTGGGCGAACTGTCGGCACGTCATTTCGAACTCGCGCCGCTGTATTCCTGCAAGCGGCTGTTCGTGCAACGCAAGGCCGTCAACACCTACAAGGCCGATGCTGCCGCGGGGTTCGACGGTACCCGGCTGGAAGCGCAGCTTGTTGCGGGGTTCGACGCCGATTTCAGCGAACTGGTGTTTGCCCGTCACGTCACCGCCTGGCTCAAGGACGAAGCCGCCAACGCGGACAAGCTCGACGTGGCGTTGCGCTATGCAGCCTGGGCGGTGCACACGCACGAGGGACAGTACAAGCATCATTCGGGCGTGCTGTTCAAGATGCCGAAGAAGCTCGACTTCCAGCGGCTGGTGCCGGTGGAAACGCACGACGAAAACGGCGTGACCGTCCACACGCTCTCCCATATTCGCCGGCGCCACGGATTCGCGCTGACCGATTCCGGCACCGATCTGGTCGGCGCCCTGAACGAGACCAACTATTGCATCTGGTGCCACGAGCAGGAAAAGGACTCGTGCTCGCACGGTTTGAAGGAAAAGCCTGCCTCCCCTGAAGCCAGGCCGGCGTTCAAGAAAACCGTGTTCGGCGTACCGCTGGCCGGTTGCCCGCTGGAAGAACGCATCTCGGAATTCCAGAAACTCAAGACCGAAGGCGTGGCCGTCGGCGCGCTGGCGATGATCGCGCTGGACAATCCGATGGTCGCAGCAACCGGCCATCGCATCTGCAATGACTGCATGAAATCCTGCATCTACCAGAAGCAGGAACCGGTCAATATTCCACAGGCCGAGACGCGAACGCTCAAGGACGTACTGGAACTGCCCTGGGGCTTCGAGATCTATTCGCTGCTCACTCGCTGGAATCCGCTCGACCTGAAGCGGCCGTTCCCGCGTGCGGCGAGCGGCCGTCGCGTACTGATCGCAGGCCTCGGTCCCGCCGGTTTCACCGTCGCGCATCACCTGATGAACGATGGCCATAGCGTAGTGGGAGTGGACGGACTCAAGATCGAACCGCTGCCCGCCCAGTTAAGCGGGGTCGATGCCGCGGGCGCCCGCGTGGCCTTCGAGCCCGTCCATGACGTCGAGTCCCTGTACGAATCCCTGGACGATCGCATCATGGCCGGCTTCGGCGGTGTCGCCGAATATGGCATTACAGTGCGCTGGGACAAGAATTTCCTGAAGCTGATCCGCCTGCTGTTGCAGCGTCGTGAGGAGTTCGCGTTGTTCGGCGGCGTGCGCTTCGGCGGCACGCTGCAAGTCGATGACGCTTTCGCCCTTGGCTTCGATCACGTCGTGCTCGCCGCCGGCGCCGGCCGTCCGACCGTGCTCGATATTCCCAACGGCCTCGCGCCCGGCGTGCGCACCGCGTCCGATTTCCTGATGGCGTTGCAGCTCACCGGTGCGGCGAAGAACGATTCGATCGCCAACATGCAGTTGCGGCTGCCGGTGGTCGTGATCGGCGGCGGCCTGACCGCGGTCGACACCGCCACCGAGTCGCTGGCCTATTACCCGTTGCAGGTCGAAAAATTCCTGCGCCACTATGAAATCCTTTGCGCGGAGGGCGTCGAAGAGAAAGTGCGCGCCGCCTGGACCCTGCCCGAGCGGCAGATCGCGAACGAATTTCTGGCGCACGCGCGGGCGATACGCGCGGAGCGCGCCAGCGCCGCCGATGCCGGGAGCGAACCGCGCGTCCTCGAGTTGCTGAAGTCCTGGGGCGGCGTCACCGTGGCCTACCGCAAACGGCTGATCGACAGCCCGTCCTACACACTGAACCACGAAGAAATCGAAAAGGCGCTGGAGGAAGGGATCCGCTTCGCCGAAAACCTCACGCCGGCCGCGGTCGTCGTCGACGAGTTCGGCTACACCAGCGGATTGGCGGTGAAAGCGAGCAGGTCGAGCCTGGAGGGCAGCACTGAAAAATTCGACGTCACCCTGCCCGCGCGCACCGTGCTGGTCGCCGCCGGCACGCAGCCCAATACGGTCCTCGCACGCGAAGACGCGCGCAACTTTGCACTCGACGGCCGCTATTTCCAGGCCTGCGACGAGTCGGGCAATCCGGTCAAACCGGAGAGAAGCGCCAAGCCCGGCACGCCGCAGGTGCTGTTGTCGCGGCGCGATGACGGACGTTTCGTGAGTTTTTTCGGCGACCTGCATCCTTCCTTCTTCGGCAACGTGGTGAAAGCCATGGGCAGCGCCAAACTGGGTTATCCGGTGATCAGCCGCGTACTGGCGAAAGTAGAACCGGCATCCACGGCCGGCGATGTCGAATTCTTTGCTCGCCTCAATGACGAGTTGCGCGCCACGGTGCATGAAGTCGTCCGGCTCACACCGACCATTGTCGAAGTCGTCGTGCGGGCGCCGCAGGCCGCCAGGAAATTCCGGCCCGGACAGTTCTACCGCCTGCAGAACTTCGAGACACTGGCCAGGACAATTGACGAGTCCCGGCTGGCGATGGAAGGCCTTGCGTTGACCGGCGCCTGGGTGGACCGCGACAAAGGCCTGGTTTCGACCATCGTGCTGGAAATGGGCGGGTCTTCCGATCTGTGTGCGCTGCTCAAGCCCGGTGAACCGGTGATCCTCATGGGCCCAACCGGTTCCGCGACCGAGATCCCCGCGGACGAAACCGTCACGCTGATCGGCGGCGGCCTGGGCAATGCGGTGTTGTTTTCCATCGGGCAGGCGCTGCGTGCCGCCGGTTCGCGCGTGCTGTACTTCGCGGGGTACAAGAAAGTCATCGACCGCTACAAGATTGCCGAAATCGAGGCCGCGGCCGATGTCGTCATCTGGTGCTGCGACGAGGCACCTGGGTTTGCGCCGACCCGTCCCGGCGACCGCAGCTTTGTCGGCAACATCGTGCAGGCAATGGCCGCCTACGCCGGCGGCAAGCTGGGCGAGCAGGCCATCGCATTCAATGCCGCGGATCGCATCATTGCGATCGGTTCCGATCGCATGATGGCCGCGGTAGCCGCTGCGCGCCACGGCGTGCTGCAGGCTCACCTGAAGCCGCATCATTTTGCGATCGGCTCGATCAACTCGCCGATGCAATGCATGATGAAGGAGATCTGCGCACAGTGCCTGCAGCCGCAGGTGGATCCGGCCACCGGCGAGCGCACCTACGTGTTTTCCTGTTTCAACCAGGACCAGCCGCTCGACCGCATCGATTTCCCTGGCCTCGCCGCGCGGCTCACGCAGAACACCGTGCAGGAAAAACTCACCGCGCAATGGATCAACCGTTGCCTGACCCATACCGGCCTCCGGCCTCAGACGTAACGTCTTCACCAGATTTTCGGTTTAGTGGTTTAATCCACCCGTGAACTCCGAACTGGCCAATGCAATAAACGCGCTGCTGCCGCAGACCCAGTGCACGAAATGCGGCTACGACGGCTGCCGTCCCTACGCCGACGCGATTGCCAGCGGGGATGCCGACATCAATCAATGCCCGCCGGGCGGCGCCGCGGGAATCCGGAAACTCGCGCGATTGCTTGGTCGCCAGGAGAAACCGCTCAATCCTGTGAACGGCCTGGAGACGCCGCGCACTGCCGCGTTGATCGACGAATCGCGTTGCATCGGCTGCATGCTGTGCATCAAGGCCTGCCCGGTCGATGCCATCGTCGGCACTGCGAAGCGCATGCATACGGTGCTCACCACCTCCTGTACAGGTTGTGACCTGTGCCTGCCGCCCTGCCCCGTCGACTGCATCGACATGGTGGAACTGGAGACGCTGGCCCGACGCGGCAACCTTCACGCCGCGGCGCTCGCAGCGCAATCGGTCGACGAAATGGCGGTGATCGCTCGGGAGCGGTTCGGCTTTCATGAATTCCGCATTGCGCGCGAACAGGCAGAGCGCAGCGACCGTCTGGCAAAAAGAGCCCGTGACAAGCTCGCCCAACTGGAACAACTGCCTGGCAGCCACGACCTCGAACGCAAAAAAGCCGCCGTGCAAGCCGCCATCGCTCGCGCCCGCGTCCGTGCCGGACAGAAGATAAGCTGAACCGCCAAAACAAATTCCGAAATCTCACCACGCGCCGCAAGCGGCACAAGTGTTCCCTTGTGCCGCTTGCGGCGCGTGGTGAGACGTTCGACTTCGGCTTTCAAAGATGAATGCTGCCAAAAGAACGGAAATCTTTCGCAGGCTGCGTGCCGCCAATCCGGCGCCGACCACGGAACTCGCTTACGGCACGCCGTTCGAACTGCTGATCTCGGTCATGCTGTCGGCGCAGGCCACCGACAAGAGCGTCAACCTGGCCACGGAGCGATTGTTTCCGCTGGCCAACACACCGCGGAAAATCCTCGCGCTCGGCGAATCCGGATTGACGCCTTACATCCAGCGCATCGGCCTGTTTCGGACGAAAGCGAAGAACGTCATCGCGACTTGCGCTCTTCTGATGGAGAAGTTCGGCGGCGAAGTACCGCAGAATCGCGAGGACCTGGAAAGCCTGCCCGGTGTCGGCAGGAAAACCGCGAACGTCCTATTGAATACCGCATTCGGCCAGCCGACGATCGCGGTGGACACTCATATCTTTCGCGTCGCCAATCGCACCGGCATCGCCCCGGGCAAGAACGTCATTGAGGTGGAGAAGCGCCTGCTGAAATTCGTGCCCGCAGAATTTCTGCACGATGCGCATCACTGGCTGATCCTGCACGGACGCTACGTCTGCAAGGCGCGGCGGCCGGATTGCCCTGTCTGCCTGATTCGGGATCTGTGCGAATACAGGGCCAAGACGAAGACATCGACGCCGACGGTTTGATCACAAGGCAACCGCGCATTGGATCCGCCTGAATAGGGAGCAAAATACAGGGCGGCAACCCGTTATCGTGACGCATGAGGACCACAACGATGAGACGCATCCTATTTTGTCTGTTGGCTGCCGGGCTATCGGCCGGTGCCGGACCATTGGCAGCAGCCCAAAACGTGACCGCGGCAACCAAGCCGAAATCCCAGGTCGATTCGACCGCACAGAAACCCAACAGGCAAACCCAGTTCTCGATGGCCGCCATCGATCAATCGAAAAAGACGGACTACAAGGCTGCCCAAGCCAAAGCACAGAAGGACTACAAGGATGCGATGGCGAAATGCCAGCGTCGATCGAGCAGTGCCAAGCGCCAGTGCATGACTGATGCCAGGGCAACCCGGGCGCAAGCGCTGGCGCAAGCCAAAACGCAATGGGGAGATCAAAAGTAGCCAGCATCGCCGGCTACGCAAGAGAAGAGAGTCGCGATTGTTTGGCACGCGTCGGCTGCAATTTTCTCACGCGTCCGGATGCTGGTATCGTTACCCGATTGCTGTCGATCTGCAAACCATCCCATGTTCAATCCGTCGCGCGCCGACGCCCGCCGTTTTTTCTTCGAGACCTGGAGCAAGTATCGCTCGCAGGCGCCGCTGGAAGGGCTGGAACGCACCGCGATAGAGATCATCCTGCTGCACCCGGAACACCATGGCCTGCTCGACGACGCGCAACGCAATCTCGAGCGTGACTTTTCGCCGGAAAGCAGCGCGGTCAATCCGTTTCTGCACCTGTCGCTGCATCTGGCGATTGCGGAGCAACTGTCGATCGACCAGCCGCGTGGCATCAGCGCCGCCTATCGCGAACTAGCCGGCCGCGCGGCGTCGGAGCACGATGCCCTGCACATACTGCTGGAATGTCTCGGTGAAGTGGTCTGGCGCGCCCAGCGCGACCGCGCCGCGCCCGACGAGGCCGCCTATCTCGAGTGCATTCGCCACGGACTCGGGTAACCGCATCTGAAGCGCTCACCGCACCAAAACATTCACCACAGAGGCACAGAGGAAATACAGCAAGAAGGAAATGGAGCGCCTGATTATCAATCCGCCAGTATCGAACGCAGCAGTTTCACGAGGAATATCTGCTTCGGTTTCTCCTCTGCGCCCTCTGTGCCTCTGTGGTGAAAACCTATCAAGTCTTGCAATAAAAAAGGAGCCCCAAGGCTCCTTTTTTTGATTGAGGCAAGTAAAAACTCAGTACTTGACCTTGAGGTCCCCGCTCAGGCTGGCGAAGTATGCGGCCAGATCTTTCATGTCCTGCTTGGAAAGGTTCTGTGCCTGTGGGCCCATCAACGGGTTCTTGCGCTTGCCGGATTTGTAGTCGCGCAAGGCCTTTTCCAGATAGTCATTCGGCTGGCCGGCGAGTCTCGGATAGTCGGGGGCCAACGGCGTATTGCCGTCCGGCCCATGACAGGCGCTGCAAATGGCCGCTTTTTCCTTGCCTTTGGCAACATCTCCGCCCGCCACGGCATTGCCCGTCGCGGCCAATCCGGCTGCGGCAATCATCGCAATCCACAACTTGTTCATAGCTTCCCTTTTCAAATCTCGAACAGGCTTATTTGCCCGAATAATACGCAGCCAAGTCGGCCATGTCCTGTTCGGACAGGCTGGCGGCGATCGCCCTCATGGTCGGATGCTGGCGGTCGCCGGCCTTGTAGGCCTTCAACGCGTTCACGATATAGCCCGCATTCTGCCCGCCGAGCTTGGGTACGTGATAGGTCTCCGGATAGGCGGTGCGGAACCCGGGGATGCCGTGGCATCCGGCGCACATGGCGTTCTTGTTCTTGCCCGCCGCGGCGTCCCCCTCCGCGTGCAGCGGGGCGGCCAGGATGGACAGGACAGCGGACAGACCGGCGATCGTGAAACTGCGGATTTTCATGGCTTAGAACTTCCTCGGTTCGGGATAATCGATCAGGATCAAAAAACCGCGCAACTTTATCCGAAGCGGGTTGGGCGGTCAACGCTCGCGCCGTGGCGTCGCGCTTCAGCCGCCAGGCAGCGGCACGCCTTCGGAGATGTCGATCGAATGGCTGAACTTGCGGTCGTGGGTGTCCTCGACCTCTATTTTCAGCTGCCCTTTCTCCTCGGGCGTGAAGAAGAAGCGAAAATTCGGGTTATCCGACAGCGAAAAATCCACTTCCGCGTCCATCACCGTCTTGCCGCCGTAGGTGACTTTCACCCTGCGCACGAACTGCGGCACCTGGCCCTCCACGAAATCCGCGGCAAGCGGGGATTCGTTCGGATGGCGGATCATGAGCTGCACCAGGTTCGGCTTGTGGTAGGTGATGTTGTCTTCATCGAAGCGCAACTTCATTTTGCCGAGCAGCGATTCCGATAATTTCTTGCCGTTGGGCGCGGAGCAGCCCCCCGCAGCCTTAACCCAACGCTGCGACATGTACAACCTCCCGTCATTCATCTCGGCTACCGCCCTGACGAAGCTGTAGTCCTCGAAGCGCAGCCGCGTCTCGACCTGGGCACGGCCGCTGTCCGGCGTGAAATGGAAGACGCCCGCAGTCGGGGACGGATTGCGCTCGACAATCACATAAATTGTCTTGATGTATTCCTTCTCGGTCTGGTCGATCTGCGCCTTGACCACTACCGGAACCGTGGAAGCATCATCCGCACGCATGTTCAGGTAGACGCGGATGATGTCGCGCGCATCGGGATTGATGACGCGATCGCCGAACATGAGTTGCTTGATCGGATCCCAGTACTGGCTCAGCGCGGGATTCGGTTCGGCTTTCTCATTGGCGTATGCCGGTACGACTGCGAGCAAGGCCAGGAGGGCGGCCAGCGCAAGGCGCAAACATCCTTTCATTCCTGATCTCCTGCTTCTTGGGGAACTCGCGAAGTATACCTCGCGATCCCCGGACTTATTCCCATTCCAGTTCGGCATAGGCCGCCGTCACGTTACGGCGATGGAACAGGTCGAAGGCGGCCCAGTTCCCCGCTTCGGAAAGTCCGACTTCATCGGTCGCCTGCTGGATGGTCCTGCGATTGCGGATGGCGGCACGGGTCTCATCCAGTATCACGGTGAGGTAGCGCTGTTGTGCATCGAGAGGCTGCGGCCACGGCAGATTGCTGCGGCCATGTCCGGGCACATAGTGATCGGCCGCAATGACGCGCAAATCCTGCATGACGGCGAGAAAGCCGGTGATGGTGCCGTCGATGACCGGCGTGTGGCCGACGAACAGCAGATCCGACAACCACAATGTGCGGGTCGCAGAGTCGAATACCGTCAGGTCGTCGTCGGTATGCGCCGGCGGCCAGGCCTGTACGACCACGGTCCTGCCGCCGAGATCGAGCTCCAGCCGCTGCCCGACCAGCAGCGTGGGCCTGACGATCTCGGATCCTGCCGCAGCCGCACCCAGGTCGCGTTGCAGCGAGTTCAGGTACGAACGCGAACGTGCGGCCAACTGCGCCGGATAGTTTTCATGCGCAATGAACTGCGGATGATCATCGAGGAATGCGGCAGCGCCGAAGAAATGATCCGGATGCACGTGCGTCAGCACGACATAACAGACCGGCAACGGCGTGTTGCGGCGAATCGCCTCCCGTAGCGCACGGCCCACCGGCAGGGAACCGCCGGCGTCGACTGCCAGCACGCATTTTTTGCCGACTATGAAACCGATGTTGGCGTTGTCACCAAGATTGGCCGGCGAGCGCTCGTCGAAGCTGCCGTAGTGGACATAGTTGCCCGGCCCGATTTCGCTGACGTCGAAATTCGCCAGCGGCTGTGGTTCGCCCGCGCGGGCGGAATGCGTCATCGCCGCCGAAAAAAAAGCGAAGGCGATGGCGGCGAATGTCGTGAATGGGAACTTCATGCAAGCCCCATGGTAGAACAGAAAGACCTGTTCGACTTGCCGCCGCCGCCCGCCTCGTTTACGTTACGGCCGATGCGCTCATTGCCGATGCAAGCCCTGCGTTGCACTGTCGCCGCCGCTGCGATGCTGCCGGCGATGCTGCTTGCGCAGGAGATGCTCCATCCGGAAAAAGTCGCGGAGGGCGTCTATGCCTTCATCGGCGACACCGGCGAGGTCTCCGCTGAAAATCGCGGCTTCGTCGGCAACAGCGGTTTCATCGTGGGTCCTGCGGGCGTCGTCGTCATCGATACCGGCACTTCCTATCGCCATGGCCGCCGCATGCTCGAGGCAATCGCGCGCGTCACCGACAAACCGGTCGAACTGGCGATCGTCACCCATGCGGTGCAGGAGTTCCTGTTCGGCAATGCGGCTTTCGCCGAGCGCGGCATTGCGCTCCTCGCGCACCGGGAAACGACGAAACTGATGAAGGCGCGGTGTGATCATTGCCTGGCAAACCTCAAACCAGTGCTGGGTGCAGAACTCGAAGGCACCCGGCTGGTTCTGCCGCAACGCGAGGTCGATGCCACCGTGACCATCGAGGCCGGCGGCCGCCGCCTGAAACTGATTTACCTGGGTTGGGCCAGCACGCCGGGAGATCTGGCGGTGCTCGACCTGGACAGCGGCGTGCTGTTCGCCGGCGGCCTGGTTTCCGTCGGCCGCATTCCCGACATCCGTGATTCCGACTTCGATGGCTGGCAGCGTGCACTGCGGCAACTGGGGAATTTCAAGCCGGCGCGCATCGTGCCCGGCCACGGCGCGGTATCGGGACCAGGGGCGATCGCCGGCACGGCTGCTTACCTGGACGCGCTCGACCGGGTCGTCAAATCCCTTTATGCCGAAAGCTCCAGCCTGATGGATGCGGTGGAAAAAGCGGCCCTGCCGGCCTACCGTGACTGGTCGCTGTATGCGACCACGCACCGGCAGAACGCCCTGCATCGCTACCTGCAACTGGAGTTGCAGGAGCTCGGCGGCGATCCGCGGTCTACAGCGTTGCCGCAACACTGAGGGATGGGCGTTGCCGCAACGACGAGGACTGACTGAAACCCTGAATCCGTAGCGGGCAGCGCCGTGTACCATTCCCTTATAGAATGAAACTGATTGATCTCAATGGGTAAGTGCAGCAATGGCTAACCGCCTCAGCAAGATCTACACACGTACGGGGGACGGCGGCACCACCGGCCTGGGCGACGGTTCGCGCGTGGCCAAGGACAACCTCCGCATCGAAGCCATCGGTGCAGTCGATGAGCTGAACAGTGCACTTGGCGTGCTGCTGGCCGAGCCGATTCCCGAGGACGTGCGTGCCGGCCTGCACGCCGTCCAGCATGACTTGTTCGATCTCGGCGGAGAGTTGAGCATTCCCGGCTATACCAGCGTCGGGCCGCAGCATGTGACACGGCTGGAGAACGAACTGGACCGCCACAATGCCGACCTGGCGCCACTCAAGGAATTCATCCTGCCGGGCGGGTCGCGCGGTGCGGCGCTATGCCATGTCGCGCGTGCAGTGTGCCGGCGGGCGGAACGCCGGGTCGTCACCTTGAGCACGGCGGAGCCGTTATCGCCGTCGCTGCAACACTATCTGAACCGGCTCTCCGATCTGCTGTTCGTGCTTTGCCGCGTACTCAACCGCGAGGCCGGCATAACCGATGTCTATTGGCAAAAAGGCAGGAATCGCAGTGAACCTGCCTGAAGGCCTCGCCCCGGAACAGCTTTCCGACCTGCTGGCGCGCTGTGCGCTGCGCGACCAGCGCGCCTTTGCGACCCTGTATCAATTCAGCTCGGCGAAACTGTTTGCCGTCGCCGTGCGTATAACTCGTCGCAGGGACTGGGCGGAGGAAGTACTGCAGGAAGCCTTCGTCAACATCTGGAACCATGCGGCGGGCTACAACTCGGCGAAAAGCGCGCCGATGACCTGGATGACCGCGATCGTGCGCAACCGGGCGCTCGACTGGCTGCGCCGGCCGCGCGAAGTCGAGATCGACGAGGAGCACGAAGAGCTGATGGCGTCGATTCCCGACGAATCGCCGGGACCTGAGGAATTGCTGCGCCGGTCGCTGGAAGCCGGCGAACTGGCAGAATGCATGAAGACGCTGACCGAAGAGCAGCAGCGCTGCATCACGCTGGCGTTCTTCTACGGACTGTCCCATGGAGAACTGGCGGAACAGA
The DNA here is from genome assembly GCA_036394495.1 of Burkholderiales bacterium. Lineage (GTDB taxonomy): Bacteria > Pseudomonadota > Gammaproteobacteria > Burkholderiales > JACQAP01 > JACQAP01. The sequence goes on along the minus strand of DASWEZ010000098.1, from coordinate 5,874 downwards.
TGCGCAAGCCGCTGGGTACGGTGAAGACCTGGATCCGCCGCGGGCTCGACCGCCTGAAAGGCTGCCTCGACGAGTTGGGCAGATGAATGGGGCCAATCAAACCGTGACTGGAAGATTGCAATGAGATTCGCCGACGAGATCCTGCGCGACAAACTGGCCGCCGAGTATGTGCTCGGCACCATGTCTGCGCGCGCGCGCCGGCGCTTCGAAATCCATCTGCGCGGCAATCCGCAATTGCGCCGCGCCGTGGCGCAATGGGAGTCGCGGCTCTCTACGCTCACCGATGCCGTGCCGGCGATCGAACCGCCGGCTCGCGTCTGGCAGGCCGTCAAGGCGCGCCTCAAGTTCGGTCCGGCGATTCGGGCGGGATTCTGGGAAAGCCTGTCGTTCTGGCGCGTCTCGTCGTTCGGGTCCGGCCTGCTGGCCCTGGCGCTGATTGTCATGGTCGCGATGCCGAAACCGGAAGGGCCGGTGGAGACCGGCAGAATGGTGGTCGTCATGAACGACCTCGCCACCAAAAAACCGGCCATGACCGCAAGCTGGGAGCCGGGACAGAGCGGCGGCCGTACGCTGCGCATCCGAGTGATCGGCCATGCGGAGATGGGCCCGAACACGGCGTGGGAATTGTGGATGCTGCCCGGGGGCGACCAGAAGCCGGTTTCGCTTGGACTGATCACCACGCACGAAACCCAGATCGTGAAAATTCCGCAAGCACTGGCGGCGAGGCTCGATGCAGCGCATGGCCTGGCCATGAGCGTGGAACCCGCTGGCGGATCGCCGACCGGGCTGCCCACCGGGCCCGTGCTCTACGCAGGCGAAAGCATCAAGACCTGACGATCAGGTTTTCAGTGCCTGGCCTTGTCGAGACCGGCGCACAGGCGTTCCGCCGCGTCGACGATGCGGGGCGTTTGCCTCGTGATCCGATCCGCCGGGACGGTGAACACGTTGCCGGCACGTACCGCTTTGAGGTAGGAAAATTCTGTCCAGTTGGCCACTTGCGCATCGTCGGCTTCGGAGCCGACCACAATGGCATCCGGGTCCATGGCCAGCACCTGTTCCAGGGAAACCTCGCCCGCCAGTCGCGGCAGGCCGGCAAAGATGTTCTGCCCCGCACACAACCCGAGCACTTTGCTGATGATATGGTCACCGTTGACCGTGAACAGCGGCCGGTGCCAGATCTCGAACAGCACCCGCACCGGAGCGCGACCGGCATAGCGGCTTCGCAGCGTTTCGATGCGTCCTTCGAATTCCAGCGCAACCGCTCGGGCCTGCACGTCCAGGCCCGTCAGATCGCCCAGCAATCGCAGGTGCCGCGCAATGTCTTCGAGCCGCTGCGGTTCCAGCACCAGCACGCGCAGCCCAAGGGCACGCAGCCGTGCGACGTCCACGGGCCTGTTGCCGCTGCCCCAGGCCAGCACGAAATCCGGCCGCGAGTGCACTATCCGCTCGAAATCGAGGCCGGCGGAATCGCCGACTTCGGGAATTCCGGCCGCAGCGGGAGGGAAATCGCTGCCGCGCACCGTGCCCACCAACCGATCCCCCGCGCCGATCGCATACATCAATTCGGTCAGGTGCGGCGACAGCGAGATCACGCGCTGCGCCGGCCGGTCCAGCCGCAGTTCAACATGGGAATCGTCCACCACGGTTAGCGCCAGAACCGGCAGCGCGGCAGACAGAAAGAGCGCGGGAAGCAGGAAAAGGGCCGTTCGCACCGGGGCGGCTGGCCGGGTCGGGCGCGCGATCAGCGCTCCATGTAATGGAGCAGGTTGGAACTGGTCTGGCGCAGGCGCTGGGACAGCAGGGTGACCAGCTTGACCAGCACTTTCGCGCCGAGGCCGGGTTCTTCGAGAATGATCTGCACCATGCTGTCGCGCGACAACACGGCGAACGTGGTCGGCTCGAGCGCCATGCAGGACGCGAAGCGCGGTTCGCCGTCGATCATCGACATCTCGCCCAGCGTTGCGCCCGGACCGACCGTAGTCATCGGCTGCAGGTTGCCGTGGGAATCGATTTTCACGATTTCCACCCGGCCCTGGATGATCAGCAGCATGTAGTCGTCCACGTCGCCCTCGCGGATCATCATCTGCGCCGCTTCGGCACGGTAGATTTGCATGAAAGCGGTCAGCCGCTGGATGTCTTCGCGGGTGAAATCGGCAAAGAATTTGGAATGGCCGATCATGTCGAATATCTGTTGCGCGAGCGCAGTGCCCTCGCCCAGATGTTCTAGCGTTTGCAGAAGTGCGTTCTGCGGCGCCTGGAGATCGGAATCAGCCGTTTGCACGAGACGTGTCTCAGAAGTTTTCCAGGCGCGCGCGCCCGCAACCGTCCCGGGAGCCCCTAAAGCTTGGAATGACAAGTCATTATGCTGGAGCCACCGCAGCCGGTAAAGCGCGGCCGGTGGACCGGTCAGCCCGGTACCGCAGTATGCGTTTGACGGCGGGCCAGTTCCGCGCGCTTCAGGTAGGCATCGCGGGCAATGGCAACATCTTCAATGAACTGGGGTAACTCATTCAGGCGCAATGCCTGCGGCCCGTCGACCAGTGCCTTGGCGGGATTGGGGTGGAAATCGACCAGCACCATGTTGGCACCGGCCAGCACGCCCTGGGCCGTGACATGCATGACATCGAGGATGCCGTCCGGACCAGCCATGCGCGAGCCGACCGAATGGCTGGGATCGACGCATACCGGCATGCGGGTCAGGCGCCTGACCACCGGAACCTGGGCAAAGTCCACGAAATTGCGATGCGGGTCGCCGAGGTTGGTCTTCATGCCCCGCAATCCGAACACGACGCTGTGGTTGCCTTCGCTGGCGAGATACTCGGCCGCATTCAGGGACTCGTCCAGCGTGATGCCGAAGCCGCGCTTGATCAGCACCGGGAACTGCTTCTGCCGGCCGACGATTTTCAGCAATTCGAAGTTCTGCGTGTTGCGCGTGCCGATCTGCAACATGACCCCGGTCGGATTGCCGGTTTCGTGCAACGCCTGGCGGATCTCCTCGACGTGCGACTCGTGGGTCACCTCCATCGCGATGACGCGGATGCCGTGTTTTCCGGCCAGCTCGAACACGAAAGGCAGGCAGGATTTGCCGTGCCCCTGGAAGGCATAGGGACTGGTGCGCGGCTTGTAGGCGCCCATGCGGGTGCACTGCTGGCCGTTTTCCTTCAGTGCCCGCATCATGATGTCGACATGTTCGCGGGTATCCACGGCGCAGAGCCCGGCGAAGATATGCAACGTATCCTGGCCGAAACGCAGGCCCTGGTAATCGAAATGCGTCGGCCGGTTGTCATCCCTGTGGCGCCCGAGCACGCGGAATTCCTCGGAAACGCGGATCACGTTCTCGACGCACGGCAGGCTCTTCATGTCGTCGATGGCGAGCGCCTTGGTGTCGCCGAGCAGGTAGACCTCGGTCACCGAACGCTCGGTGCCCTGGATGCGGTGCGCCCGCGTCTTGATGTTCGGCAGCCGCCCCAGCAGCTCCATCAGCTGGAGGTATTCGGGGCTTTGCGGGTCGGTGTTGTCGCTGAGAATTAAAATCATCGTGAAAGTCGTGAATACCGTGAATGTCGTGAATGTCGCAAGAACCGGAGATCTATAAACCGAAAGACGCTAAACCGTAATCAAAGTGCTTTTTTACGATATTCACGGTATTCACGACATTCACGATTTTCACGGCTTTTCAGGCCGTGCCCCCCACCGTCAGTCCGTCGATGCGCAAGGTCGGCTGACCGACGCCGACCGGCACGCTCTGGCCTTCCTTGCCGCAGGTGCCCACACCCGAGTCCAGGCTCATGTCGTTGCCGATCATGGAAACATGCGTCAGCGCATCCGGACCATTGCCGATGAGCGTGGCGCCTTTGACCGGATAGGTGATCTTGCCATCCTCGATCATGTAGGCCTCGGCCGCCGAGAACACGAACTTCCCGCTGACGATGTCGACCTGGCCGCCGCCGAAGTTCGCGGCATACAGGCCGTTCTTGACCGAACCGATGATTTCGGCCGGATCCTTGTTCCCGTTGAGCATGTAAGTGTTGGTCATGCGCGGCATCGGCACATGTGCGTAGGACTCGCGCCGCCCGTTGCCGGTCGGCGTCATGCCCATCAGGCGCGCGTTCAGCGTGTCCTGAATGTAACCGCGCAGGATGCCGTCCTCGATCAGCACACTGCGTTGCGTCGGATTGCCTTCGTCGTCCACATTCAGCGAACCGCGACGTTTGGAAATGGTGCCATCGTCGACCACCGTCACGCCCGGCGCCGCGACGCGCTGACCGATGCGGCCGGAGAAAGCGGAACTGCCCTTGCGGTTGAAATCGCCTTCGAGCCCGTGGCCGATCGCTTCGTGCAGCAGGATGCCTGGCCAGCCCGGCCCCAGTACAACGGTCATCGTGCCGGCCGGTGCCGGCCGCGCGGCAAGATTGGTCACGGCCTGGTGCACCGCCTTGGCTGCATAGTCGCGCAGGACATCATCCGTGAAATAAGCATAATCGAAACGTCCTCCGCCCCCCGCACTGCCTTGTTCGCGGCGGCCGTCCTGCTCGACGATGACCTGCACCGACAATCTGACCAGCGGGCGCACATCCGCGGCCATCATGCCGTCGGAACGCGCAATCAGAACGACTTCGTATTCGCCCGCGAGCGAAGCCATGACCTGGGAAACACGCGGGTCGATGTCGCGGGCATAACGTTCGAGCTTTTCCAGCAGTTTCACCTTGTCGCCGTCCGCGAGACTCGCCAACGGATCCTGCGGCAGATACAGTTCGCGGCCGCGAGTCCGGCTCACCACCTGGGTTGCGCCCTGCTCACCGCGGCGCGCGATAGCGCGCGTGGCCTGTGCCGCGGACTCCAGCGCAGGAAGGCTGATGTCATCGGAGTAGGCAAAAGCGGTTTTCTCTCCGCTCACCGCACGCACGCCCACACCCTGGTCGATGTTGAAGCTGCCGGACTTCACCATGCCTTCTTCCAGGCTCCAGCCCTCCGAACGCGAATACTGGAAATACAGATCGGCGTAGTCGACCTTGTGGGTCATGATCTGGCCGAACACGCGATCGATGCCGCCGGCGTCGAGCCCGTAGGGTGCGAGCAAGGTGCGGTCCGCGGTCGCGAACAGCAGTTCGTGGCTGTTTGTGGGGTCGTTGGGCATGGTTTTAGGGGCTAGGGGCTAGGGGCTAGGGGCTAGGGGCTAGGGGCTAGGGATTGGAAGTTTGTAATTGTTGTACGTTTCGCGATTTGTTTATTTTATGTCGGGGCTCTCGCCCCTGAATTCAATTTACTTTATTTGTTTATTCCCCTAGCCCCTTATGGCCAAAGGCCGGTATCCCCTTGTGGGGAACTGCTAGTCCCTCGCCCCTCATATTTTATGTATCACCCGGTGGGTCAGCGCGGGCAGACTCTTGCGCAGGCTGGCCTGGTAGGCTGGATTGACCGAGGCAACCACCACCCCCGATCCGCGCGGCAAGCGATCGAGCACCGTGCCCCAGGGGTCCACCACCATCGAGTCGCCGTGGGTTTCGCGCCCGCTCAGGTGATAGCCCCCCTGCGCAGGCGCCAGCACATAGGCCAGGTTCTCGATCGCACGCGCACGCACCAGCGACTCCCAATGCGCGCGGCCGGTGGTTTCGGTAAACGCCGACGGCACGACGATGATGTCCACGTCCTTCATGGCCCGGTACAACTCCGGGAAACGCAGGTCGTAGCAAACCGACAATCCGATGCGACCGAACGGCGAGTCCACGACCTTGACCTGTTTTCCTGCTTCGAGCGTGCCCTCTTCCGCGAACCTTTCCTGGCCCAGGTCGAGGTTGAAAAGATGAATCTTGTCGTAACGCGCGACCATCCTGCCGCCGTCGTCATAGACCTGGCAGGAGTTGTAGATCTTGC
>DASWEZ010000097.1:0-5475 GCA_036394495.1 Burkholderiales bacterium | reverse complement strand
CTGGACCTGGGCGAAGCCCAGCAGCGGCATCCATAGCGACAGGGACAAAACCAGTGTTCTGAACATCAGCGGCTTCCTCGGTGGCGAAACGATGAACGGCGAATAACAATGATGCGGCAAAACGGCCGCTCCGAAAACTACTTGGAACGTGGCGAGATCGAGTTGGCGATCTGCATCACGGTGGTGGCAGGAGCTTCGCCCAGCACGGTTACGACCTGATCATTGATGGTGCGGGTGTAGATATTGATGGCGCCCTGCTGGGAGAGCCCCTCGTTGATCTTGTTGCGCGTGGCCGACGGCTCGATGAAAATCGAAACGGCGGCGAGGCCGTCCGAGTAGACCATATGGGTGACCAGCACCGAATTACCCTGCTTGGAGCGCCGCATCTCCAGGATTTTGCGGAAGCCCGCTGGGAAATTCTTCACGGTCCATCCGGATTCCACCTCGCTGATGGTGTTGTTCGCAAAGCGATCGAGCCGCCATTCAGGGAAGCGTATGTTGAACGACGGCTGCACCATTTCGCGCGTGACGCCGGCGCCGATGACGACGTGGGTAAAACTGAACTGCTCGACGACATTGTGGCGTTCGCTCAGCATGCGCGCCTTCAGCAACAGTCCCGAGGCCGTATCGGCCCAGAATTTGTGCCCATAGCGCATGCCGTCCTTGGGCTCGAGTACCAGCGCCTGCGAATCGAACCCGCCGATGCGCTCCGATTCGCCTTTGCGGATCTCGTAATACTCGGTCAGGGAGGAGAGTTGCTCCGGAAGCAGTGCGGGGAAGGTGCGGCGCGCGACGCGCTTGTCGCTGCGTACGATCTTGGCATCCGGGTAATAACAGAGTACTTCGTCGTTGTTGCGGATGACTTCACGGCGCGGGCCGTCGAGCGTTTCCAGTTTTTCATACTCGTTGCCGCCGTCTACGAAATGAACGATCCGGGAGGTTTCGACCTGGTCGCCATGTTGGTAGACGAACGTGCCGGAGTAGTTCAATTCACGCGCCGCATCCGCAATTTTCTGCAACAGTGCCAATGCTTCCGACTGTTGCAACGGGCCGGCGGCGACGGCCCCTCCTGATAAGCCAAGCGCAAACAGCGCAGGCAACCATAACGCCTGGCGCATCATGTTCAGCGTTTTTCTTCCATGTCCTGTCCGGAAACCGTGCGCACATAAGAAGCCACGCCCTGCAAGGTGGTGCTGGACGAGAACTGCTGATGCGCCAGGAGGTAGTCGTTTACCTCTCCATTGGCGACCTGAACCTTCCCTTCCACGGCAGCCGGCGACTTCACAGCAAGGGTTTCTTTCTGCGGGGCGAAGGGATTGTTGAACACCGCCAGCCAGGCGACGAGTGCAATGCCCCCTACCGAGGCGGCAACCGGTAGCGCGAACCTGCGCACGGTCAGTTGCAACGGACTGCGGCTGCGCGGAGCGAGGACGGTCGGCTCTTCGGCGAGCCGGGCGCTGAAACCCGCGATGAAATCCCGCGAAAACCCCAGTTTTTCGCCGCGCAGGGTATCGCCGATCAGATGATAGGTATCCCAGCCGGCGCGCAGGCGCGGATCATCCTTGAGCCTCGTGACCTGACCTGTGGCTTCACCCCCCTCGACTTCGCCATCCATGAATGCAGAGATTTTTTCCATGTCTACCACCTCTTTTCTTTGCTCGTGTCCAACAAGGGACGCAGGCGTTCCGCTATGGTTTCCCGCGCCCTGAAAATGCGTGACCGGACGGTACCGATCGGGCAATTCATCACATTCGCGATATCTTCGTAACTCATGCCCTCGATCTCGCGCAACGTAATCGCAGTCCTCAATTCTTCAGGCAACTCTTCCATCGTCTGGTTCACTGTGGAAGCGATTTGCTTGGTCATCAGCTCCGCTTCCGGGGTATTCAGGTCCCGGAGCTGGTCCCCGTCCTCGAAGTTCTCCGCCTCTTCGCTGTCGAACTCCGTGGTGGTCGGGGCACGCCGCCCCATGGCCACCAGATAATTTTTGGCGGTGTTGATGCCTATCCTGTACAGCCAAGTGTAGAAGGCACTGTCTCCGCGAAACGAAGGCAGCGCCCTGTAAGCCTTTATGAATGCTTCCTGGGCAACGTCCTCCACTTCTGCTGGATCGCGTATGAACCGGGAAAGCAGTCGTCCAAGCTTGCGCTGGTACTTAGCAACGAGCAACTCGAAGGCCTGCTTTTCTCCGCGTTGCGCCCGCTCGACCAGCGCCTGGTCAACTTCACGGTCGCCCATCTAGCTACATTTCCCGAATATTGTGATTATTGATCGCACTGCGCCGCAAAAGGCGCCAAGTATACCCGCCGAGACCTATTCGGGAAACGCATTGCGATTCGCATACACAGACAAAGCGCTCCTGCATTAGTTCACTCCGGCGCAAAGCGTCACGCGTGACGCTTTGCGGCTGCGGCATTGCGGTACACTGCCGCGCTCCCAACAAGCGAGAAAACCATGAAGCGCTTCGACGTTGCGATCGTCGGCAGCGGCCTGGCCGGCCTGACGGTTGCACTACACCTGGCCGATCACCGCAAGGTGGGAATTTTTACAAAGCGCGAACTCCTGGATGGCGCCTCCAACTGGGCGCAGGGCGGAATCGCCGCCGTGCTGGCCAAGGACGACAGCCCGGAAGACCACATACGCGATACCGAGATCGCCGGTGCCGGACTGTGCAGCCCTGAAACGACCCGCTACGTGGTCGAACACGGCCGCCAGGCGATCGAGTGGCTCATAGGCCAGGGCGTTCCCTTCACCCGTGACGCGTCCAGCGATCTGGGCTATCACCTGACCCGCGAAGGAGGACACAGTCGCCGGCGCGTGATTCACGCGGCGGATGCGACCGGTCATGCGGTGCAGGTCACATTGGAAGCCAAGATCAAGGCCCATCCGAACATTACCGTGCTGGAGCACTACGAGACGGTGGATCTGATCACGGCAGGCAAGCTCGGCCTGCCGGAAAAGCGCTGCTTCGGCATCTATTGCCTCGACCAGGGCAGCGGCCGGGTGGAAACAGTCGCTGCGGACCAGGTCGTCCTCGCCACCGGCGGCGCAGGCAAGGTTTATCTCTATACCACCAATCCCGATACCGCGACGGGAGATGGCATCGCCATGGGCTGGCGTGCGGGGTGCCGTGTGTCCAACATGGAATTCATCCAGTTTCATCCGACCTGCCTGTATCACCCGCACGCCAAATCCTTCCTGATTTCGGAAGCGGTGCGCGGCGAAGGCGGTATTCTCAAGCTTCCCGACGGCACCCGTTTCATGCCGGGCCATGACCAGCGTGCCGAACTGGCGCCGCGCGACGTCGTCGCGCGCGCAATCGATTTCGAAATGAAGAAGCGCGGCCTGGATTGCGTTTACCTCGACATCAGCCACAAGCCGGTGGAATTCCTGCGCGAGCATTTTCCGAATATCTACGCGCGCTGCCTCGAACTCGGCATCGATATCTCGCGCCAGCCCATCCCGGTGGTGCCCGCGGCGCACTACACCTGTGGCGGCATCCAGGTGGATCGCGACGGGCTTACCGATCTCGCCGGCCTGTACGCTGTGGGTGAAACCGCCCACACCGGGCTGCACGGCGCCAACCGGCTGGCCAGCAATTCATTGCTGGAATGCCTGGTTTTCGGCAAGGCCGCGGCAGCGCATATCCTTGGGCAACCCAAACCGCAGGCGCCCGCGCTGCCGCAATGGGATGAGAGTCGGGTCACCGATGCGGACGAGGAAATCGTGATTTCCCACAACTGGCACGAGCTGCGCCGCTTCATGTGGGACTACGTCGGCATCGTCCGCACCAACAAGCGCCTCGAACGGGCGCACCACCGGATAAGTCTGCTGACCGAGGAAATCCAGGAGTACTACTCGAACTTCAGGGTGACCGCCGACCTGCTCGACCTGCGCAACCTGGTCACGACCGCCGACCTGATCGTGCGCAGCGCGATGTTGAGGCACGAAAGCCGCGGCCTGCACTTCAGCCGGGACTATCCGGGTTTGCTGGCTAAGCCGCGCGATACCGTGCTACAGGGGCCCTGAGGCCGGCATATCCTGCCGGACGCGGTGCCGCAGCCATACCCTGACCCGTCTCAGGTCTTGCGCAGGGGCACTGTCAGGCAACAGGACCGCCGTGCGCCGCCGGCCCCGCCCGGCCGGCCGGACATTGATGACGATCAGCAACGGGGCAACGAACGTCGAGCCCTCTGTGTTTCCCGCCAGGGTGTCTCCATTTAACAAGGTAAATTCGCTGTACCCGCCGTCCCTCAGAAGAATTTCGGTCACGGCGTCGCCGGATAGCTGTAGCGCATCCCGGCGAACATGAAAGACCAGGCTGACCGTGAGGGCGGCGGACGCCAGCGCGGGCATCCACCATCCCGGCAGAAACCCGACGGCGCAGGCGATCGCCGCACCATGCGCCAGCGAGAGCGCGCCGGCCAGCAACGGCGAGGCCGCTATCTGCAGGCGCAAAGGCGGCGCGCGCATGGCAAGGGCCGATTTATAATCGGTGGTAAAGGATTCGGAACATGGGCGATTTGAACGACTGGAACCATATTGTCAGCCTCGACGCGGCTGCCCTCCCCCACTTCGGGGACCCGCAGCGTGAATTCGACGCCGCGCGCTCGGCGGCGGCAGTCATTCCCGTCACGCAATTTGAGTTGTTGCGATTTCACGGCAGCGACGTACTCACCTTTCTGCAGGGACAACTGACCTGCGATCTTGACCAGGTGACAGCGGGTCAGGCGCAATTCGGCGGGTACTGCACGCCGCATGGACGCCTCCTGGCCAACTTCCTGCTCATGTTGGTGCCGCAAGGTTACCTGATGTATCTGCCCGCCGACGTCGCCGGCTCCGTGGTGGAACGTTTACGCAAATTCGTTTTGCGATCCGATGTAATAATCGAGCGTGAAAACGCCGTGCGCGCGCTGGGCATGGCCGGACCCGCTGCGCTCGCTGTGTTGCAGCAGGCGATCGGAACAGCGCCGCAAATGCGGCTTGCGGTGGAGCCGCATGCGCGCGGCTTCGTGATGCGGTTGCCCGGGGAGAACTTCCTGGTGATTGCCGCGTCCAGCGAAATGGCCGCGGTCTGGGACGAGCTGGCGAAACGCGCGGTTCCCGCCGGCGCGGACTGCTGGAACTGGGTTCAGATCCATGCCGGCGTGCCGTGGGTCACGGCGGCAACCCAGGATCAGTTCCTGCCGCAGATGATCGGACTGGATGCGATCGGCGGCGTGAGTTTCGACAAGGGTTGCTACACCGGCCAGGAGATTGTTGCACGCACGCATTACCGCGGCGAGGTGAAACGCAAGCTGCGTCTGGGCCGCACGCGCGGCATCGTCCGTACCGGTGATGCGCTCCTGGCGGCGGGCCAGCAATGCGGAATCGTGCTGAACGTGGCGCCGGTTCCCGGCGAGGGATCGGTCCTCTTCGCAGTGGTATCCGAGCAAGCCGATGCACAATCGGCGGTGAACATTGCCGGCGGTGAGC
>DASWEZ010000096.1:0-5248 GCA_036394495.1 Burkholderiales bacterium | reverse complement strand
ATCGAAGAGCGCGAGCAGTTGCGCGCGGCAATGTCCTACCCGGAGGATTCGGTCGGCGCGTTGATGGACTTCGACATGGTTTCGGTGCGCGACGACGTCAGCCTCGAAGTCGTCTTGCGTTACCTGCGGCGCATGGACGAGCTTCCCGACCACACCGACCAGGTGTTCGTGGTGGATCGCGACGACGTCATCAGGGGAGTGCTGCCGATCAACCGGCTGATCGTGACCGATCCGGAAGTGCTGGTCGGCGCCGTGATGAATGCCGAATTCATCACGTTGTCGCCGGACGACAAGGCGCAGCAGGCGGCGCAATCGTTCGAGCGCTACGACCTGGTTTCCGCCCCGGTCGTCGATCAGGGCAACCGGCTGGTCGGGCGCGTCACGGTGGACGTGGTCGTCGACTTCATTCGCCAGCGCAACGAAGCCGAGCAACTCAGCCACGCCGGCCTGATCGAGGAAGAAGATATTTTCGCATCGGTGTGGAAAAGCGCTAAAAACCGCTGGTTGTGGCTGGCGGTCAATCTTGGAACCGCTTTCTTCGCGTCGCGGGTGATCGGCGCTTTCGAAGGAACCATCGAGAAGCTGGTGGCCCTGGCGACATTGATGCCCATCGTCGCGGGCATCGCCGGAAACTCCGGCAACCAGACCACGACCCTGATCATCCGTTCGCTTGCGCTTGGCCAGGTGACGCCGGACAACGCGCGTCGCCTGATCGGCAAGGAGCTGGCTATCAGCCTGCTCAACGGCGTGGTGTGGGGTGGCGTGGCGGGGATATTCGCTTACTTCCTCTATCGCAGCGTGCCGCTCGGCTTGGTCATGACGAGCGCGATGCTGCTCAATCTGGTGGTCGGCGCGCTGGTGGGCATGATGGTGCCGCTGGCCATGCAGAAAATGGGCCGCGATCCGGCCATCGGTTCCAGTGTATTGCTGACCTTCACCACGGACAGCATGGGATTTTTCATCTTCCTCGGCCTTGCCACCGTTTTTCTCATCTGACACATCCGTTTCCAGCTGATTCCCGTATATCCGGCATCGAGTCTGGCGGGCCGCCGTGCAAGGCAGCGGGTGTATCCTGACGCCGGATACGCCCAATGTAAGGTTCAAAAGGCGGGTACGACCAGGCACCGTTACCGAGGAGTTCGATCATGCTGATTCGACGTTCATCCGGGATCAAGTCTTCCGAAATTACCGACCGTGACGTGTTTCTCAACCGGCGCGATTTCATGCGTGCGGCCGCAGGCCTGGGCATAGCAGGCGGCCTGTACAGCGCCGGCATGATGATGCCGGGCAAGGCCCACGCGGGAACCAGACTTCCCGGCGTGACCAAGAGCGCCTATACGGTGAACGAAACGCTGACGCCGCTCGAGGCCGTCACCAACTACAACAATTTTTACGAGTTCGGCACCGACAAGGACGATCCGGCCACGCATGCTGGAAAACTCAAGACCCGGCCCTGGCAGGTCAAAGTCGAGGGCGAGGTCAAGAAGCCGAAGACTTACGACATCGACGAACTCCTGAAACTCGCGCCGCTGGAAGAACGTGTCTACCGCATGCGTTGCGTGGAAGGCTGGTCGATGGTGATTCCCTGGGTCGGCTTCCCTCTCGCGGAACTGATCAAGCGCGTCGAGCCGACCAGCAATGCGAAGTTCGTCGAATTCGTCACGCTGCTCGATCCTGCGCAGATGCCGGGGCAAAGCGTGCGGGTGCTCCAATGGCCGTACGTGGAAGGCCTGCGCATGGACGAAGCCATGCATCCGTTGACGTTGCTGACGCTGGGACTTTACGGCGAAGCGCTGCCGAACCAGAACGGCGCGCCGGTGCGCGTGGTGGTGCCGTGGAAGTACGGATTCAAGAGCCCCAAATCCATCGTGCGGATCCGTTTCACCGAACAACAACCCAAGACCGCCTGGGAACTCGCGGGGCCGAGCGAGTACGGCTTCTACTCCAACGTCAATCCCACGGTCGACCATCCGCGCTGGAGCCAGGCCAAGGAGCGCCGCATCGAAAAAGTCTCCGTGCTCGATTCGCTGTTCGACAAGAAGCGCGAGACGCTGATGTTCAACGGCTACGGCGACCAGGTCGCGAAACTCTACGCGGGCATGGACCTGAAGAAATACTTCTGAAAGAAATGTTGAACCACGGAGGACACGGAGGAAAACCAGAAACGGGGAAAAATATGCGGGAGTGAAAAGCGGACCCGGTACCAAAGTGACCACCGATACCAGATTTTCCTTTCGGATATTTTTCTGCTCCTGTCTTTCCTCCGTGTCCTCCGTGGTTCATATTTGACTTGTGAAACAACCCAAGCCTGAATACATTGCGTGGATAAAGGCGGCGGTATTTGTGGCCTGCCTGCTTCCGCTCGGACACCTGGTCTGGCAGGGATTCCGCAACCGGCTGGGAGCCAATCCGGTCGAATACATCACCCACTCCACCGGCTGGTGGGCCCTGTCCTTCATCCTGATTACGCTGTGTGTCACACCGCTTCGAAGAATCGCGGGACTGCCGTGGCTTCTGCGCCTGCGGCGCATGCTCGGGCTGTTCGCCTTCTTCTACGCCAGCCTGCACTTCGTCACTTATATCTGGCTGGACCAGTTCTTCGACTGGAAAGACATCGTCAAGGATATCGGCAAGCGTCCGTTCATCATGCTGGGATTTTCGGCGTTCGTGCTGCTCATTCCCCTGGCAATGACTTCCACCAACGCCATGGTGAAGCGCCTCGGCGCAAAGCGCTGGCAGTGGCTGCATCGATTGATCTACGTGCTCTCGGCGCTGGGCGTGGCGCATTTCTGGTGGCTGGTCAAGAAGGACACTACCGAGCCGTTCATCTTCGCGGTGCTGCTCGCCGCGTTGTTCATCATCCGGCTGCTTTATCTGATGCGCCAGCAGCGTCAGGCCCCACCCGCTTCGGCCGGTTCTCAGACCGCTTGATCCTGTCGGAGCAGGCGTTCGTCGCGCGCGGCCACGAATATGCCGGACAGCAGCAACACGAAGCCGGCAAATTGCAGCGTGCTGAATTGTTCGTCGAAGAAGAAGTACGCGAGCAGCGCCGACCCGACCGGTTCGCCCAGGATGGCGACCGCGACAAAGGTCGCCGTCAGCCGCCGCAATGCCCAGTTGAATGTGGTGTGGCCGATCAACTGCGGCCCAAGCGCCAGTGCAACCATGAATACCCACGCCGACCCGGGCAGCGACCCGAACGAAATGCCGGTCGTCATGGCCGCCGCAAGGAGCAGTATTGCGGCCGCCGAGTAGGCAAGCCAGATATACGCGGTCAGCGATACGCGTGCGCGCAATGCCCGTCCCACCAGCAGATAACCCGAAGCCGCCATCGCTCCCACCAGCGCCAGAGCATTGCCGAACATCGGTATCGAATCGGGGTTGGTGGCGCGGCTGGCGTCGGCGGCAAACACCAGCATACTTCCGGCGAGCGTCAGCGCGATGCCGGCAATCGCCGCGCTGCCGGGACGTTCGCGCAATAGAATCGCCGATGCCAGCGCGACCCACAGCGGATTGGTGGTGACCAGCGCGGTACTGCTGGCAACAGAAGTGTGTTCGAGAGAGGTGATCCAGGCCCAGAAGTGCAACGCCAGCAGCAGGCCGGATAGCATGCACAGGCCCAGTTCATGCCGGCCCAATCGAAGCATCTCCCCACCCGCGCGCAACCACGCAAATGGCGCCAGTACTAGTGCGGCCACGGTAAGCCGGATCGCGGCAATGGCCAGGGAGGGCGCACCTTCTGCGTGGGCGAAGCGAATCAGGATTGCGGCGAAGGAGACGACGGCGACGCCGAAGCCGAGGACAAGGAAAGGCAGTACACGGGCGGACATGGCGCGTTATATCACGCGCGCCCGCGACTCAAGGACTCAGTGAAGTTTTTCCGGCAAGGCCGGCGTGCCGGGAATGGCCATCACATCGATGCCTTCCTCTTTCAGTTCGCCGACTTCCTGATTCGAGGCCGTGCCGCGGATCGCGCGTTCCGGTGCCTCCTTGTAAAAAATCTTGCGGGCTTCCTCGGGAAAGCGGTGGCCGACGTCTTCGGTATTGCTCATTACGTGCTCGACGAACTTCTTCTTGAGTTGCTGGGCGGCATTGGCGACGGAGACCATTTGCGATTCGTCGGCCTGTTTGCCGCCTGAGCGCGTGTTGACATACGGCGCCGAAAGCTGGCGCGTGACGCCGACGGAACCGCAGACCGGGCATGCAATATCGCCCGCCTTCGCTTGCAGGTCGAAGTCGTCAACAGAACCGAACCACCCTTCGAACGGATGGTTGTTCTCGCACGCCAGATCGAAAACGATCATGTTGTCCCCAGCCGCAAAGGCGGCGGCATGAAGTTTAACATCCCTACCCATGATGCCCCGGAAGACAGGGCCGGGCATCCCGGAATTCAGAGCCCGCATATAGATAGAAACCGCGGCGGCCCGATAGTTCCGGCAAACCATTTCCGGTACCTGTATATCCCACCCGCCGTCGTCAACTTATGAACGATCAGGCTGGCGAAATGGATGACCGGCAGCCGCAATTCGCGCAGCGCTCAGGACAGCGGATGCTCTCCGGCGAATAATTGCTCGATGCGCTCGCGTTCACGGACCAGATGCACATTGCCGCCGTCGACCATGACTTCGGCGGCGCGCGCGCGGCTGTTGTAGTTGGAACTCATGCTCATGCCGTAGGCACCCGCCGACATGACCGCCAGCAGATCGCCCTCGCTCAACGCAAGTTCACGGCCGTGCGCCAGAAAATCGCCGGTTTCGCACACCGGCCCGACGATCTCGTAGCGCCTGGCGGCGGCTGCCGAAGGCTTCAGCTGGCGGACTTCGTGATAGGCGTCGTAGAGGGCCGGGCGAAGCAGATCGTTCATTGCCGCATCGACCACCGCAAAATTGCGGGCATCGCCGTGCTTGAGATATTCGACTCGTGTGAGCAGCAAGCCGGCGTTGCCGACCAGCGAGCGGCCGGGCTCGAGCAGGATTTGCTGCCGGCGGTCGCCGACGCTGTCCAGCAATGCCTTCACATAAGAGTCGGGCGGCGGAGGCGCTTCGTCGCGGTAGCGAATGCCCAGGCCGCCGCCGAGATCCAAATGCTTCAATTCGATGCCCTCGGCTGCCAGCCTGTCCACCAGTTCCAATACTTTCCCGAACGCATCGATGAAAGGCGCCAGTTCGGTCAGTTGCGATCCGATGTGGCAGTCGATGCCGACAACTTGCAGATTGCTCATTGAACGGGCTCTGCGATAAATGCGCAG
>DASWEZ010000095.1:0-16408 GCA_036394495.1 Burkholderiales bacterium | reverse complement strand
TAGACCCGATCCATCTGGGCGTGATCATGACGGTGAACATGGAGATCGGCATGATCCATCCGCCGGTCGGGCTGAATCTTTTCGTCGCCAGCCACATTGCCAAAATGGGCCTGACAGAAGTGTCGATCGCCTGCCTGCCATGGGTCTTCGTGCTGCTGGTCTATCTGGTGCTGATCACCTACGTGCCGGCCATATCCCTGTGGCTGCCCAACCTGCTGTACTGATTGTCCCGGCATTCAGCGGGCGCTGACGAGCACGGCGTTGATGCCCAGTTTCTTCGCCCGGACGAGCGCCTTTTCGGCGTCGCGTTTGTCCTTGAAAGGCCCGAGCTGTACCCGCGTTTCGAGATGGGCCTCGATGCCGGCGCGCTTCAGTTGCTTCTGCAGGGCTTGCGCGTTGGCAGGCGAGGTGAACACGCCGACCTGGATCATGTAGGCCTTGCCGGAGACCGGAGCGTTATTCTCCGCTTCCAACGCGGGCGGTGGTGATAGCGCAGCGGCGGGCGCGCGTGACGGCGGCGCCAGCGTCTCGTTGTTGATCACTTGCGGCGGTGGCGGAGGGGTGATGGGGTGGTCGGGTTTGGCTGCCGGGACGTCGGATTCCTGCGCCGGTGTCGTGATGAGCGCCTGTGACGGCTCGTGGGGCGGCGTAAGTCCGTTAGGGCGTTCGCGAAATCGATCGACCAGCGCCAGCCCGCCGATGGCGAGCCCGATCAGTACGGCCGCTGCGATCAATCGTCGTCTCGCGGGCGATTTTGTCTGTTCCTGGGGAGGCGCGACCGTTTTGCTGGAATTGGGCGGCATGTCGTTGTATGTGGAGTCTGGACGGTTGATGCTATCACCGATTTTCCGGCCTTTCGGGCTTGCCCGGCGTGCGATCCCGCGAGCGCGCGATCCCGTATCAGCCGCGATCTCGGGGCAAAGCCATTCCTTTCACCGTAGCTCCATGCTATCCTTATGAATTAGCTTCAAAAAAACAAACCTCTTGGAGAAATTTGATGGCTGTTGAACGCACCCTGTCGATCATCAAACCTGATGGCGTGGCAAAAAATGTGATCGGACAGATTTATTCGCGGTTCGAAGGTAGCGGATTGAAGATCATCGCGGCGAAAATGGTGCATTTGTCGCGTAACGAAGCCGAGGGTTTCTATGCAGTGCACCGGCAGCGCCCGTTTTTCAACGATCTCGTGAGCTTCATGATCTCCGGCCCGGTGATGGTGCAGGTGCTCGAGGGCGACAGCGCGATCCAGAAGAACCGCGACCTGATGGGCGCGACCGATCCGAAAAAAGCGGCCAAGGGATCGATTCGCGCGGATTTCGCCGACAGCATCGACGCCAATGCAGTGCATGGCTCGGATGCTCCGGAAACGGCGGCAGTGGAAATCGCCTATTTCTTTCCGACCCTGAATGTCTACTCGCGCTGATGCCCGTCAACCTGCTTGATTTCGACGCGGAACGACTCGCCGGTTTCTTCGCCGAAATCGGCGAGAAACCGTTTCGCGCGCGGCAGGTCATGCGCTGGATTCACCAGTTCGGGCAGTCCGAATTCGAGAGCATGAGCGACCTGTCCAAAGACCTGCGCGCCAAATTGGTCGCCGGTGCGATGGTGCAGGCGCCTTCCGTGATGGCCGATTCGACCGCCGCCGACGGAACACGCAAATGGCTGCTTTCCGTGGGTGCGGCCAACGGCATCGAAGCCGTGTTCATTCCCGAAACCGGGCGGGGAACGCTTTGCGTGTCCTCGCAGGTCGGCTGCGCACTGGAGTGCGCGTTTTGTTCGACCGGCAGGCAGGGATTCAATCGCAATCTGACGGTGGCGGAAATCATCGGCCAGTTGTGGTGGGCCAATCGTGCGCTCGGGGCGACGCCGAAGGATGAGCGGGTGATCAGCAATGTGGTCATGATGGGGATGGGAGAACCGCTTGCCAATTTCGACAACGTCGTTTCGGCGATGAAGATCATGCTGGACGATCATGGTTACGGACTGTCGCGCCGGCGCGTCACGTTGTCCACATCCGGCATGGTGCCGGCGATGGACCGGCTGGCCGAGCAGCTGCCGGTGGCACTCGCCGTCTCCCTGCACGCACCCGACGACGAACTGCGCGATCGCCTGGTACCGATCAACAGGAAATATCCGCTGAAGGAATTGATGGCGGCGTGCAAGCGCTACATCAAGGTCGCGCCGCGCGACTTCGTCACCTTCGAATACGTGATGCTCCAGGGCGTCAACGACAGCGTCGAGCAGGCCAGGCAACTGGTGGCTCTGGTGGAAGGCGTGTCCTGCAAGTTCAACCTCATTCCCTTCAATCCGTTTCCGGATTCCGGATTCGAGCGTTCTTCGCCGGAGCGCATCGGCGCGTTTCGCGACGTGCTGATGCAGGCCGGCCTGGTCACGACGACGCGCAAGACGCGCGGTGACGACATCGATGGCGCATGCGGCCAGCTTGCCGGCCAGGTGCAGGATCGCACGCAGCGCAAGGCGCGTCGCACGGTAGTGGTATCGCCATGAACAGAATCTCGACCCTGATCGTCGTCGCGATGCTGGCCGGCTGCGTCATCCAGACGAAAAAATCGGAAACCGGCGAGCCGAGGAACGCGGCAGAGAACCGCGCCCGCATCCATACCGAACTCGGCGCGGCGTACTACGGCGCGGGTCAGATGCCGGTCGCGGTGCAGGAACTGAAGGAGGCGATCAGCGCCGACCCGGGTTACGGTCCCGCGTACAGCCAGCTCGGACTGGTCTACATGACGCTCAGGGAAGATGCGCTGGCGCAGCAATCTTTCGAGCGCGCGCTGAAAATCGATCCGAACGATTCGTCCACGAACAACAACTACGGAATGTTTCTATGTCAGCGCAAACGCGAAAAAGAGGCCATGAAATATTTTGCGGCCGCGCTGAAGAATCCGCTTTACGCCACGCCTGAGAGTGCCTACGCGAATGCCGGCGTGTGCGCGCGCTTGCAAGGCGACGATGTCAAGGCGGAAGAATGGCTGCGCAAAGCGCTGGCGCTGCAACCGAATCAGCCCCAGGCGCTGTATCAACTCGCCGACATCGCATTCAAGCACAACGAATTGATCGATGCGCGGACCCTGCTGAACCGGCATATGCAGGTCTCGACACCGTCCGCCGATGCATTGTGGCTGGGGGCGCGCATCGAGCAGCGTCTGGGCAACCGCACGGCCATGTCGAGTTATGGCGCCCAGTTGAACAACCGGTATCCGGGTACCGCGCAGGCAAAAGCCTATAACGAGGGGCGCTTCCAGTGAGTGATCCTGCCATCAGCGGCGAATCTGCAGGCGCAGAGCCGGCTTCCACGCCGGCCGAGCCGGGTGCGGCCGGCGCGACGCTGCTCAAAGAGCGCCGCCGCCAGGGTTTGAGCCTCGGTGACATTTCCCGGCAGCTCAAGCTATCCGTGCGCCAGGTCGAAGCGCTGGAGCGCGACGACTATTCCGGATACAAGGGCCCGGTTTTCATCCACGGGTTCATCCGCAACTATGCAAAACTCCTCGGCCTCGATCCGGAGCCGCTGATCCGCGCCACCGACTCGATGCTGTATCCGCCGCAGGTTGTGGCGGTTGCGGTGCCGCGCGAAACGGAACGCCCGCGGCCCGTGAGTGCGAAGCAGAAGAAATTCCGTATCTGGCCCGTCGTTCTGGCCGTGCTACTGGTCGGCATTGCGATGTCGGTCTATGTCGGCGGTCGTCGCGAGACGGATGGGGGGCGTAGCGGGCCGACGGTCGCGGCACGCGACAAACCCGTGTCAGCATCAAAAATGACCACGGAGAGCAGGACGGACGCTGAAAAGAGAGTCCGGTCCGAGCCGAAGCCCGAGGCGGAAGCCGCGGCGGCAAAACCTGCGGCAAAACCCGCAGCAAAACCCGACGTGAAGCCTGAAACGAAGGCCGAAACGAGCGAGCGACGCGCGCCCGTCGAGACGGGCGGGGCGATTGCCGCGGAAACTGCCGCACGGGTCACGGTACGCATGGTTTTCGAGCAGGATTCCTGGGTCGAGATCAAGGACCGCAACGGCAACACGATCTTCGGGCAACTCAATCCCGCCGGCAGCCGCCGTAGCGCGAGCGGAGAGCCGCCGCTGTCCGTCGTGGTCGGCAATGCCGCCGGCGTGCGTCTGTTCCAGGGCGACAAGAGCATCGATCTGGCACCGCACACGCGAGTGGATGTTGCGCGGTTGACGCTGGAATAGGGCGGCCGTTCCTCATGTCCGGCCAATCCATTTCTCGTCACGAAACCCGCCTGGTTCGCATCGCCGGCAATCCGGTGGGCGGCGGTGCGCCGGTCGTCGTGCAGTCGATGACCAACACCGATACCGCGGATGTGCAGGCCACGGCTCGCCAGGTCAGAGAGCTTGCAGAAGCCGGGTCCGAGTTGGTGCGCATCACGGTCAACAGCGCGGAAGCGGCCGCGGCCGTACCGGAAATCCGCAATGTGCTCGAGCGCGATGGCTGCCGCGTGCCGTTGATCGGTGATTTTCATTTCAACGGCCACAAGCTGCTGACCCAATATCCCGATTGCGCAAAGGTGCTGGATAAATACCGCATCAATCCCGGCAATGTCGGTCGCGGTTCGAAGCGCGATGACCAGTTCGCGACCATGATCGAAACGGCATGCCGTTACGGCAAGCCGGTGCGCATCGGCGTCAACTGGGGCAGCCTGGATCCCGATCTGCTCGGGCGCATGATGGATGACAACGCACGCCTGCCCGAACCCGGGGAAGCAGCCGACGTCATGCGCGAAGCGCTGATCGTGTCTGCACTGCAGAGCGCAAAGAAGGCGGAAGAGATCGGCTTGCCGGGGAACCGCATCGTCCTGTCGTGCAAGGTGAGCGGCGTGCAGGATCTGATCCTGGTGTATCGCGAACTTGCCGCGCGCTGCGACTACCCGCTGCACCTGGGCCTGACCGAAGCGGGCATGGGGTCCAAGGGAATTGTCGCGTCCACCGCCGCGTTGGCAGTGCTGTTGCAGCAGGGCATCGGCGACACCATACGGATTTCGCTGACGCCCGATCCAGGCGGAGACCGGTCGCGGGAAGTCATGGTCGCGCAGGAAATCCTGCAGACCATGGGCTTGCGCTCGTTCACGCCGATGGTCATCGCGTGTCCCGGTTGCGGTCGCACGACCAGTACCGTCTTCCAGGAACTCGCGGAAAAGATCCAGGGTTATCTGCGCCGGCAGATGCCGGTCTGGCGAACGCAATATCCCGGCGTCGAGGAAATGCGCGTCGCCGTGATGGGCTGCGTGGTCAACGGTCCGGGCGAAAGCAAGCATGCCAATATCGGCATCAGCCTGCCGGGGTCGGGCGAGACGCCGGTCGCGCCGGTGTTCGTCGACGGCGTGAAGACCGTGACGCTGAAAGGCGAACATATCGCCGAAGATTTTCATCGACTGGTGGATGACTACGTCGCCAGCCACTACGGCCGGTCCGGCGGGCAGGGCCAGCAGGCGACGGCGAACAACGACAAATCCGTACGGGCGCTCGGCTGAGCGTCCCTGCAATCTAGAGACAAGCAAGCTTCATGGCGCAAACGATTCAGGCAGTCCGCGGGATGAATGACGTCCTGCCGGACCAGGCTCCGCTTTGGGAGTTTTTTGAAGACACGGTGCGCGGCTGGCTGGCCCAGTACGGTTATCGCAACATCCGCATGCCGATCCTGGAAAAGACCGAGCTGTTCGTGCGCTCCATCGGCGAAGTCACCGACATCGTCGAGAAGGAGATGTACACCTTCGTCGACCAGTTGAACGGCGAAAGCCTGACGCTTCGACCCGAAGGCACGGCTTCGTGCGTGCGCGCAGTGATAGAGCACAACCTGCTTTACAACGGCGCGCAACGCGTGTTTTACATCGGCCCGATGTTCCGCCACGAGCGGCCGCAGAAAGGCCGCTATCGCCAGTTTCATCAGGTCGGCGTCGAGGCGCTCGGTTTCTCCGGACCGGACGTGGATGTGGAACACATGGTCATGGGCGCGAGCCTGTGGAAGCGGCTGCGCCTCGACGGCCTGCAGCTTGAGGTCAACACACTGGGCAACGCCGCGTCGCGCGGCCGTTATCGGCTGCGTCTGATTGCCTATCTCGAGAAGCATTCCACGGATCTGGACGACGACGCGCGCCAGCGGCTGCACAGTAACCCGCTGCGCGTACTGGACAGCAAGAATCCGGTGATGCGCGACATTATCGCGGCTGCGCCGAAGCTTGCCGACGACCTCGACGACGATTCGCGCCGGCATTTCGAGCAGTTGCAAGGCCTGCTGAAGAATGCCGGGATCGGATTCGTCATCAATGAGCGTCTGGTGCGCGGCCTGGACTATTACAATGACGTCGTTTACGAATGGACCACCACCGGGCTCGGCGCGCAGGGCACGGTTTGCGCGGGCGGACGCTACGACGGCCTGATCGAACAGATCGGCGGCAAGCCGGCCCCGGCCTGCGGTTTCGCGATGGGCGTGGAACGCTTGCTCGCGCTGCTGGGGGATTCCGGAATTGCGGTGCCGGCCCGCGCCATGGACGCCTATCTGGTCCATAGCGGCGAATCGGCAAGCCGTTTTGCCTGGAATGTCGCTGAATCGTTGCGTGGGCGCGGCGTATCGGTCGTGCTTCATTGCGGCGGTGGCAGTTTCAAATCGCAGATGAAGCGCGCCGATGCGAGCGGTGCCCGCTACGCCGTGATCATCGGCGACGAAGAGGCGGGCAGGCAGGTCGTCTCTCTCAAGCCGATGCGGGAAGCCGGGGAACAAGTGCAGGTCGATGCGGAACAAGCCGCGGCAATGATCCTCAAATCAAACAACCCTTGATTCAACTACTACAGAAGATTCCGACATGGCATTCGATCTCGAAGAACAGGAACAGATAGCCGAACTGAAACAGTTCTGGAAGCAATACGGCACGCTGATCGTCACGCTGGCGGTGGCTGCGCTGGTGGCCTTCGCGGGCATGCAGGGCTGGCGCTACTACAAGAACAGCCAATCCGGGCAGGCTTCCGCCTTGTTCACGAAATTCGGTGAAGCAGTGCGC
This sequence comes from Burkholderiales bacterium, assembly GCA_036394495.1. Classification (GTDB taxonomy): domain Bacteria; phylum Pseudomonadota; class Gammaproteobacteria; order Burkholderiales; family JACQAP01; genus JACQAP01. The sequence continues at coordinate 9,382 of DASWEZ010000095.1, read as the reverse complement.
AAGAACGACGTGAAGGAAATCCGCGCGCTCGGCAAGCAGGTGATGGATGGATTCGGTTCGACCGCGTATGGCCCCTCGGCGGCCATGCTTCTGGCCAAGATCAATTACGAAAACGGCGAGCCCGCCGCCGCCGCCGAGCAGCTGCAATGGGCGATCGACAAGGCGAAGGATGCCGAAACCGCCGAATTGGCGCGGCTGCGCCTGGCGAGCATCCGGCTCGACGAAAAGAAATACGACGAAGCGCTCAAGCTGCTGGAAACCAAACACAGCGCCGCAATGGAAACCCTGTATGCGGACTTGCGCGGCGACGTCATGGTTGCGCAGGGAAAGACGGCGGAGGCGCGTGCCGCATACAAGATGGCGATCGAGAAAAGCCTGCCCAACAGCGCCTACCGCAGTGTCGTGCAGATCAAGCTCGATGCGCTCGGAGGCGACAAGTGACGGGAACGCAGTTGCGTATGCGCCTGGTCGTGATGTTGCTGCTGGGTTTCGTGCTCGGCGGTTGCGGCAGCAAGGGACCCCAACCGGTGAAGCTGGTGGACTTCAAGCCTTCGGCAAAACTTGGCTTTGCCTGGAAGGTAAACATCGGTGATGCCGGACGCTACATCTTTACGCCCGCGATATCCGGCGACAGCGTGTTCGCGGCCGGCAATCGCGGCGACCTGCTGCGGATCAACGCCGCCAACGGCAAGACACTGTGGCGGGTCGACACCAAGGCCCCGCTTTCGGGTGGCGTAGGCGTCGGTGAAAACATGGTGCTGGTCGGAACGTCGAAGGGGTCGGTGCTGGCCTACGATCTCGACGGCAAACCGTTGTGGCAGTCGAAGGTTTCGAGCGAAGTGCTCAGCGCGCCGCAGGCCTCCGGGGAATTCGTCGTCGTGCGCAGTGGCGACAGCCGGATCTTCGGCCTGGATGCGAGGGACGGCTCGCGCCGGTGGGAATACCAGACGACGCCGCCACCGCTGACACTGCGCGCCAATCCCGGAGTCATCATCGTTGAAGGTTTCGTGATCGCCGGCATGCCGGCGGGCAAGCTGGTGGTGTTGAACATAAACAACGGCGGCCTGGTGTGGGAAACCGTGGTGGCCGCGCCGAAGGGAGACAACGAACTCGAGCGCATCACGGATATCGCAGGGCCGCCGCTGGTGGAGACGGGCAGGGTATGCGCCGCCACGTTCCAGGGCCGCGCGGCGTGCTACGAAACCCAGAAGGGCGGCCAGCTCTGGGCACGGCCGGCTTCCAGCGTCGGCAGCCTGGCCGCCGACGACCTGAGCGTATATCTGTCCGAAGACACCGGTTCGGTGGTCGCGCTGGACAGGAATACGGGTGCGAGCGTCTGGAAACAGGACAAGCTTTCTTACCGCAACCTGAGCGCGCCGGTGGCAACGAAGGATTACGTCGTGGTCGGCGATTTCGAAGGCCAGGTGCATTTCCTTAAATTCGAGGACGGATCGTTTGCCGCGCGCATCGCAACCGATGGAGGCGGCATCGCAGCGGCACCGAAGCTGATCGACGACAAGGTGCTGGTGCAGACCCGCAAGGGCGGCCTCTTCGCGATTTCCATCAAAAAATAGGCCAGTCCGCCAGCGAGCCTGGCCGCACCTTCCCTCAAATACCAAGTGAAACCCACCATCGTCCTGGTCGGCCGGCCGAATGTCGGCAAGTCGACCCTTTTCAATCGCATGACGCGGTCGCGTCAGGCGCTGGTGGCGGACATTCCCGGCCTGACCCGGGATCGCCACTACGGGCACGGGGAATCCGGCGAGAAATCCTATCTGGTGGTGGACACCGGCGGCTTCGAACCGGTGGCGAAGGACGGTATCTACAAAGAGATGGCGCGCCAGACCCGCCAGGCCGTGGACGAAGGCGACGCCGTATTGTTACTGGTCGATGCGCGCCAGGGATTGACGCCTCTGGACAGGCAGATCGCCATCGAGCTGCGCAAGACCGCCCGCAAGCTATGGCTGGTGGTCAACAAGGCGGAAGGCCTGGCGCACGAGGCCGCCGCCGCCGAATTTCACGAACTCGGCCTGGGCGAACCGTTGACCGTGTCGGCATCGCACGGCGACGGGGTGCATGAGTTGGTGGATGTCGTCCTCGAGGAATTTCCCGTGGACGACGATGTCGAGGAAGGGGACGGCAAGCATCCGAAGATAGCGATCGTCGGCCGCCCGAACGTCGGCAAGTCGACCCTGGTCAATACCCTGCTCGGCGAAGAAAGGGTGATCGCGTTTGATCAGCCCGGCACCACCCGCGACAGCATCTATATAGACTTCGAGCGCAACGATCGCCTGTACACGCTGATCGATACCGCCGGCGTGCGCCGGCGCGGGAGCAGGGAAGACGTCGCGGAAAAATACTCGGTGGTCAAGACACTCCAGGCCATCGACGATTGCAACGTCGTGGTGCTGGTGCTCGACGTGACGCAGGACATATCGGACCAGGATGCGCACCTGGCGGGCTTCATTCTCGAGGCCGGACGCGCACTTGTGGTGGCGGTGAACAAATGGGATGCGGCGGACGAAGAGTCGCGGGAAAAAGCCAGGCGCGACTACGGCCGCAAGCTTAATTTTCTGGATTTCGCAGCGGTGCATTACATTTCCGCGCGCAACGGCGTCGGCGTAGCGGCGCTGCTCAGTTCGGCGAATGCGGCCTATGCCGCCGCCATGTCCAAGCTGTCCACGCCGAAGCTCACGCGCGTATTGCTCGCGGCTGTGCAAAAGCAGTCGCCGCCGCGTGACGGCGTTTCCCGTCCCAAGCTGCGCTATGCCCATCAGGGCGGCATGAACCCGCCGCTGATACTGATCCACGGCAATGCCTTGAATCGCGTACCGGACAGTTATCGCCGCTATCTGGAGCGCGCGTTCATGGCGGCTTTTGAATTGCGCGGCACCCCCGTAAAGGTGCTGTTCAAGCAAGGCCGCAATCCCTTTGCCGGCCGCAGGAAGGGTTGAGTTCCTCCGCGTTTTTCCACGGGATGGTATTGCGCCCGAAAATCCAGTACAGTAAACGCGGGTCGAAAAATAAAATAAGGAGCAGCCATGAGCGCGAAAGGCCAGTTGTTGCAAGACCCATTTCTGAACGCATTGCGCAAGGAGCACGTGCCGGTATCGATTTACCTGGTGAACGGAATCAAGCTGCAGGGCCAGATCGAATCGTTCGACCAGTACGTTGTATTGCTGAAAAACACCGTGACGCAGATGGTTTACAAGCACGCAATCTCCACCGTCGTGCCCGCGCGTCCGGTGAACTTGTCTTTGGAGCATGGGTCCGAAGACTGAGTGTTCGTCGATCCCGTTTCGTCCGTATTGCCGTTTGCGCCTTTGTCGTCATCCCGATCCGCGGGATGCGAGGTTTGAGTTCGCGCGCCGCTGGCGCCGGTCCCGGTTCCTGCCCCTTTGATGTTTGATCGTCCACGCGCCGGCGACCGCGCCATCCTCGTCAGTCTTGATTTCGGCAACGTGGATTTTGCCGAGTCGCAGGAGGAGATCCGCCGTCTGGCGGAAAGCGCGGGCGTCGAACCGGTTGCCGTTATCAAAGGCAAGCGGCAAAGGCCTGACGCGGCTACTTTTGCCGGCGCCGGCAAGGTCGATGAAATCGCGGCGGCGGTGCAATCCGCCGGCGCATCGCTGGTGTTGTTCAATCACGATTTGTCACCCGCGCAGCAGCGCAACCTGGAAAAGCGCTTCGAGTGCCGCGTCATCGACCGCAGCAGCCTGATCCTGGACATCTTTGCGCAGCGCGCGCGTTCCCATGAGGGCAAGCTGCAGGTCGAACTGGCCCAGCTCGAGCATCTGGCGACGCGCCTGGTCCGGGGCTGGACCCACCTGGAGCGGCAGAAGGGCGGCATAGGCTTGCGCGGGCCGGGCGAAACCCAGCTGGAAACCGACCGCCAACTGCTGCGCAAGCGAGTCAAGGTCCTCAAAGACAAGCTCGACACGGTGCATCGGCAGCGGCAGACTCGGCGCCGGGCTCGCCAGCGCGGGCAAGCCCTGTCGGTATCGCTGGTCGGCTACACCAATGCCGGCAAGTCGACGCTGTTCAACAGCCTCACTCACAGCGATGCCTATGCGGCCGACCAGTTGTTCGCCACGCTGGATACGACTTCGCGGCGCATCAGCGGCGCCGACGGCGCGGCTATCATCATGTCGGATACGGTGGGATTCATCCGCGATCTTCCGCATACTTTGGTGGCAGCGTTCAGCGCGACGCTGGAGGAAACCGTGCTCGCCGACGTGTTGCTGCACGTGGTGGATGCGGCAAGTCCGGTACGCGACGACCAGATCGCCGAAGTGAACAAGGTGCTGGTCGAAATCGGCGCGGATTGCGTTCCCCAGGTCGTGGTTTTTAACAAGATCGACGCAGCCGGCCTGCAACCCGGCGTCGAGCGGGACCAGTATGGTAAAATCATGGCGGTTCGGGTTAGCGCGAAAACCGGTGCAGGCCTCGAGTTTTTGCGCTCCATGCTGGCTGAATTGCACGAAGCGCAGCGCAACGCCGCGAGCGTTGTCGCGGCCTGATTACGAAGGTCCCTGTCGGGACCGGGCCTCCTGTCAAATTGAAAGCAAGCACGAATGGCATTGAATGATCCGCAGTGGGGAAAGCGCGGCAACGACGGGCCGCCCGATCTCGATGAACTATGGCGTCGCCTGAATCAGCGCTTGAACTCCTTGTTCGGCGGCAAGGGCGGGGGCGGCGGTCTGCCGCCGGGACCCAGCGCACGCCAGTTCGGCGGCGGCTTCGGCCTGCTGGTCATCCTGGTGCTGGTGGTGTGGCTGGCCAGCGGCTTTTACATTGTCGATGCCAGCCAGCGCGGCGTGGTGCTGCGCTTCGGCAAGTTCGTCGAGTCCACGCAGCCCGGCCCGCGCTGGCATCTGCCATGGCCGATCGAATCCGCGGAAGTCGTCAACGTGACGGGTGTGCGTACCGTGGAGATAGGCTACCGCAACAACGTCAAGAGCAAAGTGCAGAACGAATCGCTGATGATCACGGACGACGAGAACATTATCGACATCCAGTTCGCCGTGCAGTACATCCTCAAGGATCCCCAGGATTACCTGTTCAACAACCGCGATGCCGACAAGTCCGTGATGCAGGCGGCCGAATCGGCGATTCGTGAAGTCGTCGGTAAGAACAAGATGGATTTCCTGCTCTCCGGTGGCAAGGAAAAAATCGTCGAGACGGTGCAGATCCTGCTGCAGACGATCCTCGACCGCTACAAGACCGGCATTACCGTTTCACGGGTGACAATGCAGGATGCGCAGGCTCCCGAGGAAGTCCAGGCTGCGTTCGCCGATGCGGTCAAGGCCGGCCAGGATCGCGAGAGGCAGATCAACGAAGGCCAGTCCTATTTCAACGACGTCGTGCCGAAAGCCAAAGGCACTTCGGCGCGGCTGCTCCAGGAAGGGGAAGGCTACCGCCAGAGCGTGATTGCGAACGCCGAGGGCGAGGCATCGCGTTTCAGCCAGATCGTCACCGAATACAGCAAGGCGCCGGTGGTTACCCGTCAGCGTCTTTATCTGGACGCGATGCAGCAGGTGCTCTCCAATTCCAGCAAGGTCGTGGTCGACCAGAAGAACGGCAGCAACCTGCTTTATCTGCCGCTCGACAAACTCATGCAGCTGAGCAACGGCGCCAGTGCGACGGTGGACACCACCGGCGCCAAGGCTGTTCCCGACGCGATCCTGCCCACGCCGGCGCCCGCAGACGTTTCACCGCGATCGCGCGATGCCTTCCGCAATCGTGACAGGGAGGCGCGATGAAAATCAACATCAGTACCGGGCTGATCGCTATCGTGGTCGCGCTGGTCGTGGCCAGCCTGAGCCTGTTCACCGTGGATCAGCGCCAGAATGCCATCGTGTTCAGGCTGGGCGAGATCGTCTCCGTGAAAACCGCGCCGGGACTGTTCTTCAAGGTGCCGCTGGTGGACAACGTGCGGTTTTTCGATTCGCGCATCCTCACGCTCGATGCCGAGGAGGCGCAGAAGTTCGTCACGTCCGAGAACAAGCCGGTCCTGGTGGATTCGTTCGTCAAATGGCGCATCGTGGACGTCAAGCAATACTATGTGAGCGTGCAGGGCGACGAGAATCTCGCACGCATTCGACTGACGCAGGCCGTCAACGGCAGCCTGCGCGAGGAATTCGGCAAGCGCACGATTCATGAGGTCGTTTCCGGCGAGCGTGAAAAGATCATGGACCTGATGCGCGAAAGGGCAGATCAGATCGCACGCGAAATCGGCGTCCAGGTCCTCGACGTGCGCCTGAAGCGGGTCGACTTCACCCCCGAGATCAGCGAATCCGTTTACGGCAGGATGCAGGCCGAACGCAAGCGCGTAGCCAATGAATTGCGGTCGACCGGCTTTGCGGAGGCGGAGAAAATCCGCGCCGATGCCGACAAGCAACGCCAGGTGGTGGTTGCCCAGGCCTACCGCGACGCGCAACGTCTGAAGGGCGACGGCGATGCGAAGGCTTCCGCCATCTATGCGCGCGCGTTCGAGCGCAATCCCGAGTTCTATGCGTTCTATCGCAGTCTCGAGGCCTACAAGCAAAGCTTCAAGAACAAGGGCGACCTGCTGATCCTCGAGCCGAATTCGGAATTCTTCAAGTACCTGAAGAATCCGGCGGGACGCGCAAAATAGCCAGCGGCGGTAGCGGACGCGGCGGCGCTTGCGCGCGGCGGGGAAGGGACGATGGAAGCCTATACGAGTACCCTGATGACGGCGGTAGCGCTGATGCTGGTCATCGAAGGCCTCCTTCCGTTCCTGCTGCCCATGGTCTGGCGCGACGCCTTCCGGCGGTTGACCGAAATGTCCGACGGCCAGATCCGCTTCGTGGGCCTGTCCTCGATGCTGGCCGGACTGCTGCTGCTTTTCCTGACGAAATAGCCCAACATAGCCGTTTGAACCACCTTTTAAACCGCAGCGCCGTGCACGGTTGCGTCCACCGTGTCGAATGATCATGCAGAAATGGCTGCTTCCCGAATACATCGAAGATCTTCTGCCCGGCGAGGCGGCGAGAGTGGAGCGCTTGCGCCGACGCATCCTCGACCTGTTCTTCAGCTACGGCTACGAACTGGTCGTGCCGCCCATGCTGGAGTATCTGGAGTCCTTGCTGACCGGCACCGGACACGACCTGGACCTGAAAACCTTCAAGCTGGTGGACCAGTTGTCCGGCCGGTTGCTCGGACTGCGTGCCGACATTACCCCACAGGTGGCGCGTATCGATGCGCACCTGCTCAATCGCAAGGGCGTCACGCGATTGTGTTACGCGGGCACGGTGCTGCACACGCAGCCTTCGGGGCTGTTGCATACCCGAGAGCCGATGCAGATCGGCGCGGAAATTTATGGCCATGCCGGCCTGGAGAGCGACATCGAGATCCAGACCCTGATGTCGCGTGCGCTGCAGGCGACGGGCGTGAACGGTATCCACCTCGACATCGGCCACGTCTCGGTGTTCCGCGCCATCATCACCCGTGCTGGCGTGACCGAACAACAGGAAGCGGATCTGTTTCAGGTGCTGCAGGCCAAGGACGTTCCCGCGTTGCGTGAATTGTCGAATGGACTCGATGCGGTGACGCGCGGCGCGTTATTGTTGCTGCCCGAACTCTACGGCGGGCCGGAAGTGCTGGATGCAGCGCGCGCGCGCCTGCCGGATTATCCCGAGCTGACGTCCTGTCTCGACGCGCTCGCCCGGATCGGCCAGGAGTTGAACGGGGACGTGAAAGAACTGTGTTTCGATCTCGCCGAGTTGCGTGGCTATCACTATCACAGCGGCGTGGTGTTCGCGGCTTACGCCGGCAACCGGCCGGAAGCGATCGCACGCGGCGGACGTTACGATGAAGTCGGCCGTGCATTCGGACGCGCCCGCCCGGCGACCGGATTCACCATGGATTTGCGCGAACTCGCCCAGATGGCGAATGGAGACGACGCGCCGTTGCGCGTGCTCGCGCCTTACCTGCCGGCCGACGCCGGCCTGCAGGCCGAGATCTCGAAGTTGCGCGCAGGCGGTGCGATCGTCGTGCCGGATCTGCCGGGGCACGAAGCGAATCGCGCGGAGCTCGACTGTTCGCAGCAACTGGTCGCCGCCAAAGGCGCCTGGAAGCTGGAACCGTTCGGACCAGGCCTGCCGAACCGGAAGTAAACGAAGAACAACCAGAGGTATTGATGGCAAGCAACGTTGTAGTCATCGGCACTCAGTGGGGTGACGAAGGCAAGGGCAAGGTAGTCGACTGGCTGACTGACCACGCGCAAGGCGTGGTCCGTTTCCAGGGCGGACACAATGCGGGACACACGCTGGTCATCGGCGGGCGCAAGCAGATCCTGCGGCTGATCCCATCCGGCATCCTGCGCGAAGGCGTCAGCTGCTACATCGGCAACGGAGTGGTGTTGTCGCCGACCGCATTGATGCAGGAGATCGCCGAACTCGAGTCGGTCGGTGTCAACGTGCGTTCACGGCTGAAGATCAGCGACGCGTGTCCGCTGATTCTCGCCTATCACGTGGCGATCGACCAGGCGCGCGAAGTCGCCAAAGGCGCTGAAAAAATCGGCACGACCGGTCGCGGCATCGGGCCTGCCTACGAGGACAAGGTCGCGCGCCGCGCGATCCGGCTGCAGGACCTGTACGTTCCCGGTAGGTTCGAGGAAAAACTGCGCGAAGTGCTCGATTTTCACAACTTCGTGCTGGAGCACTACCTGAAGGCGAAGCCGGTGGACTTCCAGAAGACGCACGACGAGACGCTTGCGATGCGCGAGCAGCTTGCGCCGATGATCGCCGACGTGCCGCGCGCGCTTTATGACGCGCACCGTGCCGGCAAGAACCTGTTGTTCGAAGGCGCGCAGGGAACGCTGCTCGACATCGACCATGGCACTTATCCGTATGTCACTTCGAGCAACTGCGTCGCTGGCGCTGCCGCCGCGGGCGCGGGGGTCGGGCCGCAGATGCTGCATTACGTGCTGGGCATCACCAAGGCTTATACGACGAGGGTCGGCTCGGGACCGTTTCCGACCGAACTGGACGACGGTATCGGTGATCAGCTGCGCACACGCGGCAAGGAATTCGGCTCGGTGACCGGGCGGCCGCGACGCTGCGGCTGGTTCGACGCCGCGGCGCTCAAGCGCTCGGTGCAGATCAACGGCGTGTCCGGTTTGTGCATAACCAAGCTGGATGTGCTCGATGGCGTGGAAGCGCTGCAAGTCGGCGTCGGCTATAACCTCGGCGGCGAACGCATCGACATTCTTCCGTCCGGCGCCGATGCGTCGGCCAACTGCGAGCCGATTTACGAAGAAATTCCGGGATGGACGCAGAGCACGGTCGGCATCACGCGTTACGACGACTTGCCGGTCAACGCGCGTCTGTACCTGAAACGCATCGAACAGGCATGCGGT
>DASWEZ010000094.1:0-3659 GCA_036394495.1 Burkholderiales bacterium | reverse complement strand
CGTGCTCACGGTCATCGTTGGATTGCCGGTGGACAGGTTCGGCGGCATTCCCGGGCAGCTCGCCGTCAGCGTCTGGACCTGGGCTTTGTTCCTGGTCCTGCTTGCGCGCATCAACCAGGAACTGCGATTGCCGCTGATGCTCTGCCTGGCGATCTCGGCCTTTGGGGAATGCTGTTTTTCGCTTCTCTGGGGGCTCTACGTCTACTGGCTGAACAATATCCCCTTCTTCGTGCCGCCGGGACACGTGTTGCTGTTCGCGCTGGGCCTGACCTTCGCGCCGCGCCTGCCGCAATGGGCCGCCATCCTGGTGACTGCTTTCGCCGCCGGTTACGGGCTGATGGCATTCATGACTTCCACCGACACCGTTAGTGCGGTGCTGGCGATCTTTTTCCTGATCTTCATGGGGTTCGGCAGCAACCGGCGGTTGTTCGCGACGATGTTCATCATCTCGTTGCTCATGGAGTTGTACGGCACCTGGATCGGAAACTGGGTGTGGGTGCCGGAAATTCCCGGTTTGCCGCTGTCGAGCGCGAATCCGCCGTTGTGCGTCGGCGGGCTTTACTGCGCCCTCGACCTGTGCGTGGTGAATGCAGACCGTCTTTTGCGCAGATGGCGGCGCTCATCCGCGGCCGTCGTCGAGTCCGCCTCGGCGGCTTAGAGGAAAGAGGAAAGAGGAAAGAGGAAAGAGCAGAGCACTAAAGCCTTTGGTACTTACCTTTTCTCTTTCCTCTATCCTCTTTCCTCTGACCGGAAGGCCGTTACGGCCTTCCGGCGCCCATTTGCTTGGAGAGTTCGCCATGACGTCAAAGGTACCAGCCCTCGGTTTGGTTGCGGGGATACTAGTTACGAGCTCCATGTTCGTCGCCGCGGAAGATTTGCCGAGGACCGGAAAATTCGAGTTCGTCGCGTGCCTGGCGGGTAAACAGACGTCGATTGCACACGGTCCGAATCATGTTGTCGGGACTGCGGAGATATTGGGGACGCAGCGTTCGAACCCGCCTGGGTCGCTCTTCGATTTGACGTCCAGCCGCTGCGTTTACAGCTATAGCTATATCGACGGCAAGTATGATGCGGATGGATTCTGCGAGTTTCTCGACGGACAGGCGGACGCCTATCTGATGAAGATCAATCGACCGCCCGGGCAATCCGGAACGCTGGCGGGACTGCACGGCACAGGCAAGTATTCCGGAATGAAGTTGCGCGGAGAGTACGAAAGCATCGCCTCGTTTCCCGCTACGCCGGGAAACACGCATGCGTGCGTCAGGGCTACCGGCGATTACAGCTTTCAATGATTCTTCTTCGATCATGCAAGTCCGGCAAGTGCCTGCTACGGCAGGCGAGGGTGGCAAGCCTGCATGGTTGCCTTGATGGACGTCAGGAGCGATATAGATGATCCGGGGCAGCTGCCTCTGCGGAAGTGTCCACTACGAAGTGCGTGGTCCGCTGGGACTCGCGATCCATTGTCATTGTTCGATGTGTCGCAAGGCGCACGGCGCCGCTTTCGGCACCTACGCCCGCGTGCAAAGAAGCGATTTCGTCCTGGTTTCCGGCGCGGAGGATGTCACGGCTTATCAATCATCGCCCGAAGTGACGCGCACGTTCTGCCGGCGTTGCGGTTCGACATTGCAGTTCATCAGGGCGACACGGCCGAACACGTTCGCGCTTGCGCTCGGGACATTGGACGACGATCCCGGCGTGCGGCCGTCCATGCACATTCATATCGAAACCAAGGTCCCATGGCTGGACGTCGACGACGACCTGCCGCAGCACGTGGGGCACCCGTAAGCGGTCAAATGATGGATCAACCCGCAAGAAACTGACGATGGATCGGGAAAAGCCGAATGCCCCGCCTGGCGTCCGGGCTGCCGGCGGGTGGCTTTCTCCCGACGTACGACACGTCGTCGATGCCTTTGTCGCTACGGCTGCCGGGACCCTGGCCGGCATCTTTGTCGATAGCGGTTTTGGTGTGCGAATATCGATCGTCAACGCGGTCTTCAGACTGCTGGGACCGCTGTTCGATGTTTTCAGCGCATTTCCCAACGGCCAGTTGGTCCTTGCCGGCTTCATCTCCCGCGTTCCCATCGTGCTGATAGTCGGCTTGCTGGCCGGCTTGTTTCTGCGCCATTTCAAGTACCCGCGACTGCTGCTTTGTTCGGTTCCCGTCTGGCTGGTTTATCTCGTGGGTCGAAAGCTGGTGTTCGCGTTGCTGATCCTGATCGGTGCGCAGGGAGGCGGGGTCTCGACGGGTTTCCCACAGGTCAGCATCATTCCGGAGCTTGCGCTTTACTCGATGCAGTATGCCTTGCTCGTTCTCGTGATTTACGCGACGGATGCCATGCTGGTGCGATCGGCGCGGCGCAAATTCGCGGTGGCTGCGTGAACGGCGACCCGCGGTCGTTGCCGGTCGTCGAGGTGTGCGCCTGAGCTACAATTCCGGTCGAACGTATCTTGCGGCCATCACGAATTTCCCGGGAAAACTAAAATGACAAGACTTGCGAACAAGGTGGTCGTCCTCACCGGCGCCGGCAGCGGCATCGGCCTGGCTGCGGTCAAACTTTTTTCGGGGCAGGGCGCGAAACTGATGCTGGCCGGACGCAACGAAGCAGCGCTGGCGTCGGCAGTCAAAACGGCGGGCGGGGGGAATGCGGCTTACATGGTGGCGGATGTCTCGAAGCCGGAGGACAACCAGCGCCTCATCAAGGCGGCGGAACAGAAGTTCGGCGGCATCGATGCTTTCGTCGCCAATGCCGGCGTGGAGGGAACGACCGCGTCGATCGTCGACTATCCGGTCGACGTATTCGACCAGGTCATGGCCGTCAACGTGCGCGGCGTGTTCCTCGGTCTCAAGTATGCGATTCCGGCGCTGAAGAAACGCAACGGCGGCAGCATCATCATCACCTCGTCAATCGGCGGCATCAAGGCTCGCGGCCAGGGCAATTCTGCCTACATCACCAGCAAGCACGCGGAGATCGGCCTGATGCGCACGGCCACGACGGAATGTGCCCCGTTCAACATCCGCGTCAACTGCGTGCTCCCGGGGCCGACCGACACGCGCATGATCCGCAACATCGAGGAAGGCCGCTCGCCCGGCGCGCCGGAGAAGGCGCGGGAGATCATCGTTTCCGGCCTGCCGTTGAAGCGTTACGGCACGGCGGAGGAAATTGCCAACCTGATGCTGTTCCTGGTCTCGGACGAATCGAGCATCTGCACCGGCGGGGTTTACACCGCCGACGGCGGGCTGTCTGCGATCTAGACCTCAAACTAAAGCTCACCACGAAGGCACGAAGGACACGAAGTGGCACGAAGAAAGACAAAGTCAAGGAAGGTCAATGTTCTTGGACGGTAGCCGCGCTGTCGGTAGTCATACACATTGGTTGGCGAGACGCATCCAGAATCCCATCCGTTCAATATCCGTTCTTGCCATTCTTCGTGTTCCTTCGTGTCCTTCGTGCCTTCGTGGTGAGATTTAAGGTTTAATCGCTGGCAGTGTGAAGCCGTGCGGATTGCGCGATGCGCAGAGCGCGTAGAATGGCTGCTCCATGCGGGAAACGGGAGGAAACATGGCAAGGAACCGGCACCAGACCGCGATTCGATTCTGTGCGGCTGTTCTTTCGATGGCCTGGCTCGGTGCAGCACCCGCGCAGGCGGACGACGGACAG
>DASWEZ010000093.1:0-22171 GCA_036394495.1 Burkholderiales bacterium | reverse complement strand
GAACTTCTGCAGCGCACTTTCGCGGCCGCCGCCTTCGGCGTTGACCAATGCCGACAGGGCGGCCATCGAATCCGTCATGTTGTCGGCTGCATCGAATTGCGCGATAGATAGCGCGTGCACCTGCGCATCGTCGAGCTCCATCAGATAACCCAGGCAGAGATTGCGCAGTGCGCGCTGCCCCGCCGAGCGCGCATCGGGACTGTAGGGTTGGGGTGCGGTGGAAGTCCGGTAAGCAGCCAGCAATTCGTTTTTCAGCGCGCTCGCAATATGCTTCCTCAGCAACCGGCGTACCGAATGAATGGCGTCCGGGTCGATCTCGTCCATCTGTTCGGCGATGTAGCCTTCCGAGGGCAAGCCCAGTGCTTCGGCTGCGAAGGCCGGATCGCCTGGCGCATCGGCGAGCACACGCGCGAAAGCTCTGACGAAGGCATCGGGAAAAGCGGGCGCGCGCTTCGCACGGAATTCGCCGATGCCACTCAGCAACAGGTTGAGCGCGAGCCGCTGCCCGGCTTCCCAGCGGTTGAAAGAGTCCGCGTCGAAGGCCATCAAATGGGTCAGGTCGGCATCCGTGAAATCGAAACGCAGGTTGACCGGTGCGGAAAAACCGCGAAGCAGGGACGGCACCGGGGGCTGCGAGACATTCACGAATTCGAATTTTTCCTGCGGTTTCGTCAGCGACAAGACCCGAGTGCCGCCACTGGCCTTCGCTTCACCCGCAAGTTGCAACGGGACCTCGCCGCCGTCCGGTGCGACCAGGCCGACGGCGAACGGAATGTGGAAGGGCAATTTTTTTTCCTGCCCTGGTGTCGGCGGGCACGATTGCCCGACTGACAGGGTATAGCGCTGCGCCGCGGCGTCGTAACTGCCACGCGCATCGAGGATCGGCGTACCTGCCTGCTCGTACCAGCGCTTGAATTGCGTCAGGTCCACACCCGAGGCATCCTGCATGGCCTGCGCGAATTCTTCGGTGCGCACCGCCTGGCCGTCGTGGCGTTCGAAATACAGGTCCATTCCCTTGCGGAAATTTCCGGCGCCGATCAGGGTATGGATCATGCGCACGACTTCGGCGCCTTTTTCATAGACCGTGGCGGTGTAGAAATTGCTGATTTCCATGTACGAAGCGGGCCGTACCGGATGCGCCATCGGACCTGCGTCTTCCGGAAATTGGCCGCCGCGCAGCGAGCGGACTTCCTGAATCCGCTGCACCGGGCGCGAATAGGTGTCGGCGCCGTACTCCTGGTCGCGGAATACGGTGAGCCCTTCCTTCAGCGACAACTGGAACCAGTCGCGGCAGGTCACCCGGTTTCCGGTCCAGTTGTGGAAGTATTCGTGCGCGACCACGCGATCGAGGAACATGAAATCGGTATCGGTCGCGGTGTCCGCGCGGGCGAGAACATACTTGGTGTTGAAGATGTTCAGTCCCTTGTTCTCCATCGCTCCCATGTTGAAGTCGCCTACCGCGACGATCATGTACTGGTCCAGGTCGAGCTCGAGGCCGAATACGCCCTCGTCCCATTTCATCGCGCGCTTCAATGCCTCCATCGCAAATCCGCACTGGTCGAGCTTGCCCGGCTCGACGAAGACCGCGAGCTTCACCTTGCGGCCCGAATGCGTGACGAAGCCGCTCTCCAGCCGTTCGAGTTTCGCCGCGACCATGGCGAACAGGTAGGCGGGTTTCGGAAACGGGTCTTCCCATTTCGCCCAATGCCGGCCGCCGGACTCGTCGCCGTGCGCGACCTGGTTGCCGTTGGACAGCAGGAAAGGAAACGCCGCCTTGTCCGCATGAATGGTGTTGGTGTAACGCGACATCACGTCGGGCCGGTCGGGAAAATAAGTGATGCGGCGGAAGCCCTCGGCCTCGCATTGGGTGAAGTAACCATCCTTGGATGCATACAAGCCCATCAACTTGGTGTTCTGCCCGGGACGGATGCGTACCGCGGTTTCCAGGATGAACCGGTCCGGTACGCCCGGAATCTCCAGATGATCGCCCGAGACCGTAAATGCGCCTTCGGCAAGCGCCCCGCCATCGAGTGCGACCGAAACCAGTTCCAGTTCGTCGCCATCGAGTTCGAGCGGCGCTTTCGGATCGGCCGATTTCGGGTTTCGCGCGATCGCCAGTTTCGCCTTGACCAGCGCATGGTCGTCGTGCAGGTCCACGTCGAGGTCGACGCTGGATACCAGGAATGCGGGCGGCGTGTAGTCCTTCAGGAAAATGGTCTTCGGGGTGGAGGTCAGCATGATTTCGGAATCGGAAAGAACACGGTGATTGACCGCCAATTTTACCGCGGCGTTCCGGCAGCGATTTCACGGGCCAAAAAAAGGGCGCCCGAAGGCGCCCAACAGGGGAGACGACAAACTTCTGTTCAGCGGTCCCAGTCGCGATCCGGGCGTGGCCGCTTGTAAGGTTTTTGCTCCCATACCGGCACGGGGCGTTGTTCGTAATAGATGCGTGAAGCCGGCGGGCCGACGTAGGCGGTTTGAGTTGCATTGCCGCCAACGCCGATTTCGATGGGCACGCGCGGGCCCGGGTCGTAGGGCAACACCACGGTCGTGTTGCGGCCGTTGTAGTTGTAAGTGACCTGATAACCAGTGAGTACCTGGCGATAGCTCTGGACGGTCTGGCAGCGCTGGATCGGGCGAGTCACCGCGACCGCTTCGTTGTTCCGGTTGGCGATGTGATCCCCTACCACGGCGCCGATCATGGCGCCGACTACCGTGGAGGCAGCCCTGCCGTTACCCCGTCCGATGGTGTTGCCAAGCAATCCGCCGGCGAGGCCGCCGAGGATAACTCCGCCAGGAGAGCGGTGTTCTTCATAATTGGTCACCGATTCCGTCCAGCATTGTTGCTGGGGTTCATTGACGGTTTGATAGACGGGCACGCTGGAAACGACCGGCGCGCTGTCCACATAGTCAGTTGCGAAGGCCGGTGCAGCCAGCGCGCTTAGCAGCAAGGGGGCAGCGATTCTGATTTTCATGATCCACCTCCGTTCGTGATCCACGCTACCAAAAACGGCCGATGCGCGGCGTGGTTTACGATGTGACAATTCGTTACGCCCGCACCCTCCAAGACGCTTCCTTTCACGGACATGACCATGAAAACAAACCGTATTGCCAAACTTCTCGCGGTCCGCTATCCGATTTTCCAGGCGCCGATGGGACGCACGGCTCCGCCCGAATTGGCGGCGGCGGTTACGAATGCGGGCGGACTGGGCATGCTCGGTACAAGCTGGGACCAGCCGAATGTCATGAGGGAGAAAATTCGCGCGACGCGCGCGCTCACCGACGGACCGTTCGCGGTCAATCTTGCGATGCCGTGGGATCAGCACGAGCGGCTGGAAATCGCGCTCGAAGAAGGCATCAAGGCGGTGTCGCTGTTCTGGGGCGATCCGGCGCCGTATATTCGCAAGGCCAGGGATGCGGGTGCCGTCGTCATGCAGACCGTGGCGACGCCGGAAGAGGCGCGTCGTGCCGTGGACCTCGGCGCCGATATCATCGTCGCGCAGGGCGTCGAATCCGGCGGCCATGTCTGGTCCACCGTCAGCACCATGGTGCTGGTTCCATTGGTGTGCGATGCCGTGCCGGGCGTGCCGGTGGTTGCCGCCGGGGGCATGGCGGATGTGCGCGGCGTACGCGCCGCGCTGGCGCTCGGCGCGCAAGGGGTGTGGCTGGGCACGAGATTTCTCGCCACGGTCGAGTCAGGCGCGCACGACGACTTCAAGAAACATCTGCTGGCAGCCCGCGCCACGGACACCGTCTATACCACCCTGTTCGATCAGGGCTGGCCGGACGCGCCGCATCGGGCATTGCGAAATTCAACGGTCCGGTTATGGGAAAACGCCGGTTGCCCGCCGTCGGGAAGCCGTCCGCACGAAGGCGAAGTCATCGGTGCGTTTCCCAATGGGGATCCGATTCCGCGCTATGGCGTTCCCGCGCCGATGCAGGGGGCCGGGGGAGAAATCGAAGCCTTCGCGCTCTACGCCGGCCAGTCGGTCGGCCTGATCCGGGACTTGCCGCCGGTCGCTTCGGTGATGGCCGAACTGGCCGGAGCTTTCGTCTAGCATCATGAATTCACGCAATTTTTCTGCCGGATACGGCTTTTTGCGCGAAATCTCATCGAATCGTTAAAAAATGGAGCGTAAGCTACGGTATATGCTTGGATAAGTGTATAAATCCAAAGGCGGTAGCGTATGCTTCTGTCTTATCTTGGTTCGCCCGGGAAGAAGGGCGCGAGGACGCAGCGATTCCGGAGATGTTTCTAAAACTTCCAGGCAAAGATGAAGCGGCCTGATCGCATGGAAATAAACAGCGGACAAAACGGCGACGGGCGTCAGTTCAGAATCCTGAAGATTCTGCCTGACGGCGGGCGCCTGTTGCAGATCATCTGGCCGTTCCTGGTCATCGTCATCATCCTGCTCATGCTTTCGGCCGAAAGCATGAGCATCCTCGTGGCGGCCCGGTCCTATTCCGAGGGCGAGAGCCTTTGGTCAAAGGGACAGAAGCGGGCGATGTTTTCCCTCCTTCGCTATACCGAGACCCGCAACGCGGCCGATTACTACAAATACCGCGAAGCGATCGCCGTTCCGATGGGCGACCAGAAGGCCCGCCTCGAGCTGGAAAAAGCGGACCCCGATTTTGCCGCGGCATGGCAGGGGTTCATCGAAGGACGCAATCATCCCGACGACGTCCCCGGCCTGATCATGCTGTTCCGCCGCTTCCGCCATATTGATTTCATGGCGGCCGTCATCGATCTCTGGACGGAAGGCGACCGCCACATTGCCGAACTCAACGGGGTGGCCGAAGAACTCTATGCGATGGTCTCCTCGGGCAGGGATACGCCCGCCGAGTTGCGCGCGTTTCGCGACCGCATCCTGGAAATCGACACGCGCCTCACGCCGCTGACCGACCAGTTCACCAGAACGCTCGGCGAGGCGACACGCAAGACCAAGACGTTGCTCCTGATCGCCAACCTTGCGGCTGCGGGAATACTCGTCCCCATCGGCATATTGCTTTCGCGCCGCATGGTCAGGCACAGGGAACGCGCGGAGCAGGCGCTGAAGCTGAGCCAGGAGCGCTTCAACCTCGCCGTGACGGGCAGCAACGACGGTTTGTGGGACTGGAACGTCATCAGCGGCGACATGTATCACTCGCCGCGCTTCGAACAATTGCTCGGATTCGACGAACTCGAACTGGGCAATTCGATGGACATGCTGATGTCGCGGGTGCATCCCGACGACAAGGCGGCGACCGACGCCGCGTTCGACAACCACCTCAGGCAAGGCATGCTCTTCGACGTGGAAATGCGCCTGCAGACCAAAACCGGAGACTACCGCTGGTTCCGTGCCCGCGGTCAGTCGGTGCGCGACTCGATGGGCAAGGCCATTCGCATGGCGGGTTCGATCACCGACATGACCGATCGCAGGCAGGCGGCATCGGACCTGTTCGAGGAGAAGGAGCGCGCCCTGGTGACGCTGGCCTCCATCGCCGACGGCGTCATCACCACCGACACCGACGGATGGGTCGAATACCTGAATCCGGTCGCCGAACAACTCACCGGCTGGACGAATGCGACGGCGCACGGTTTGCCGATGCAGGCCATTCTGCGCATGGTCGACGAAACCAACAGGAAGGTCGCGCCGAATCCGATCGAGATGGTATTGCGCGAAGAGCGCACGATCGAGGTGTCTTCCACTCTGTTGCTGGTGCGCAACGACGGCAACGAAGTTCCGATCACGCAATCGGCCGCTCCGATCCGCGCGCGCGGCGGCGAGATTTCCGGGGTGGTACTGGTGCTCCATGACGTGAGCCGCGAACGCCAGTATGTAGCCAAGCTTTCCTATCAGGCCAGCCACGATTCCCTGACCGGCCTCATCAACCGCGGCGAGTTCGAACGCAGGCTGAGCCTGGCATTGAAGAGCGCCGCGCAGCTCGGACGCAACCACGCGGTGATGTATCTCGACCTCGACCAGTTCAAGGTCGTCAACGATACCTGCGGCCATGCCGCCGGCGATCAATTGATGCGCCAGGTCAGCGCGGTTCTGCAGCGCCGGTTGCGCGAGGGCGATACGCTGGCGCGCCTGGGCGGCGACGAGTTCGGCGTGCTGCTGGAGAATTGCGCCCCGGACAATGCCTTGCGCATCGCCGACGGATTGCGCCAGACAGTGATGGAATGCCACTTCGCATGGGAAACCCGGTCCTTCAACATCGGTGTCAGCATCGGGCTGGTCAACGTGGCGGACGGAATGTTCACGCTGACCGATGTCCTCAGCGCAGCCGATACCGCGTGCTACATGGCCAAGGAAAAGGGCCGAAACCGCGTCCAGGTTTATCACGCAGGGGACAGCGAACTGTCGATGCGGCAGGGCGAAATGGAGTGGATCGGGCGCCTGCAGAAGGCCCTCGAGGAAGACCGCTTCGTCCTCTATTCGCAGGACATCGCAGGCCTGGACCCGGCGCGCAAGCTCGAGAACCACTGCGAAATCCTGATTCGCATGCTCGACGAAAAGGGTGAACTGGTGCCGCCCATGGCCTTCATTCCGGCGGCGGAACGCTACAACCTCATGCCATCCATCGATCGCTGGGTGGTTCGCAATGCCTTCGCCATCATTGCCCGGCAACAGGCCGAGGATGAAGTCAGCCGCCGGGGCATTTTCGCCATAAACCTGTCCGGCGCCTCGATCGGCGACGAGCGCTTCCTGGAATACGTGCGCGAACAGTTCGATCACTTCGCGGTATCGCCGCAAAGCATCTGCTTCGAGATCACCGAAACCGCCGCGATCGCCAAACTGGACAAGGCCACGCATTTCATCAACCAGCTCAAGTCCCTGGGTTGCCTGTTCTCCCTGGACGATTTCGGCGTGGGAATGTCGTCGTTTGCCTATCTGAAGCATCTGCCGGTGGACTTTCTGAAGATCGATGGCGGCTTCGTCAAGGATATGGCGGACGATCCGATCGATCGCGCCATGGTCGAGGCGATCAACAGCATCGGCCATGTCATGGGCAAACAGACCATCGCCGAATTCGTCGATGGCGAAAAGGTCATCCGGCTGCTGCGCGAAATGGGGGTCGATTTTGCACAAGGCTATGGGGTCGCCAAGCCGCGACCCTTCGGTCCGCGTCTGCGCGCCGCCGCTTCCGGCTGAGCCGGGTTTCTCCCCGATACCCCTTCGTACTTTTCCGATCCAGGCGCGCGGCATGCGCGCGACAGTCGGACATCGGCAAGTTTCGCATCAGGAAACCTCGCATCGCGAAACCACGCATCGGGAAACCCCTTAGGGCGCTTTCGGAATTCTCCTATGGCTGCGTCACCAAGCCCCGCATAACATGATTTCACACCGCGAGCAAAGCGACTAAGCACTATATGTAACTGATATTAAAAGACAAAATCGCAATCTTATCAAAGTGTGAGATTTGACTTGGCGTATCGCATCGGCGCATCTTTGTATGCAACGGGGATTCTGAAGGTTTCGACGTTTAATCTAAGGAGAAAAAAGCATGGGTTCCATGAACGAAGTAAACGAGTTGTCTTCCTCCCAATGGGTTGATTCGCTGAATGGTTATGTGAAGCCCTATTGGAACGAACTGCTGCAGGGTCCATGGTGCGAGGGCGTTGCCAATACGACCCTGACGTTGCCGGAAATGCGCGGCTGGATCCTGCAGGTTTACCCATTCATCCATGCCTTTCCGAAATTCCTGGCCGAAGGCCTGATCAAGGTCGAGGACGATTACTCGCGTTCCTTCCTGATCGACAACATCCGCGTCGAGAAAGCGCACGCGGAACACTGGATCTGGATGGGACTCGGATTCGGACTGACCCGCCAGGAAATGCTGGATGCGGCCGACGGCAGCAAGCCGGTGCTGCGCGACGTCCAATCGCTGACCGACTGGATCTGGTACATCAATACCAAGGGATCGATGGCCGAGGCGATTGCCGCGACCAGCTTTGCGATCGAGGGCATTGCCGGAGACATCGCCCGCAAGGTGGTGAACGGTTTCGAAGCCTACCGGGACATGCCGGGCGTGCAGATGGGCCCGAAGACCTACAAGTGGTTCCGCGAGCATGCGCACTACGACGATGAGCATCCGAAGATCGCAATGGAAATCGTCAAGCGCTATGCCACGACCGAGCGCATGCAGACCAAGGTGATGCTGGCCGCCAAGCGCAGCATCCAGTTGCTGGACAATGCGCTGAGGACCGGCTATCAGGCCTACTCCGTTTCGGAAGAAACGGTGGTACCGGCGAGCGAACTGCGCGCGGGGGACAAGCGCGCCGAGCGCCGCAAGGGGCAGCAGGTCCTGGCCTTCCCGGAGCGTCGCTTCATCGATCGTCGCGGTCGCCAGCATCGCTCGGTTGCCTGAATCCCGGGTATCGTCGAAATCGAACGGGCACCCATCGGGTGCCCGTTTTTTTATGCCGTCTCATCCCGGAGTATTCCGGCGTGCCAGCTGCGCCGTGACCGAATCGATCAGGTCGCCAAAGTGATGCAGCGCATCGGGCGGTCCGTGGAATTCGATCCAGACGTTGGCCCCTGAAGGCCGGATCACCAGGATCTGCATGGCCTCGCCGCCGATCCGGTAGTTCGCGGCCGCGCGGTCGCCGTCGTCCGCGGACAGCGCGCCCTTGCTGCATGCGTCGCGCGCGCATAGCGCCCGCACCATTTTCTGCGGCGTGAGCCCATCGTCCGGCCGCAGGAACAGGGTCAGCCTGGCCGCCGGCCCCTTGACGATTTTTACCACGAGCATATCCGCGCCCGCCGCCGTGATCTTCTGGTTGCGGGCCGGCACCAGGCGCATTCCCTGCCAGTACACCGCATTCGGATAGCGGTAATTTTCCCAGCCGCGCAGGATCTGGTTGAAAAACACTCCGGCGAAGATGAGGCCGAAGCCGAATGCGAGCAGGAAAAGCTGTAGGGGGGAGAACCGGCGCATGGACCGGCACCCTAACCGATAAGGCGTCGCGTATTCAACTCGGCTTGTGTAAACCGGCGGGGGGATCGGGGCGTTGGAGCCGGTTTGGATTACTTATAGAAGTCGTAGCCGAACGTCACCATGAGTGCCGCAGTACCGAGGAAAACGAGTTGGGCATCCACCGCGCGATACTGGTATCCGATTCCGGGAATGATTGCCCAGCCGAGTCCGTTGTGGTTGAACGGAACCTTGTGCTCGAACTCCCCGCGGTATCCCCAGAGCGGGCCTCCGGTCATTTTCAGGTAAGTGCCCTTGTCGCGTTCGCCCATGATGAACCAGCGCTTGCTTGCATAGACATAGACACTGTCCTGATAGAAAGAATTGCGGAAATAAACCGCGCCCACATCCAGCCACGATCCTTCCGGGCCCCATTCGACACCGGTGAGCCACGGCAGGTCGTTATGGGACGGGTCGTTGTGATAGTGATAGACGTACGGTCCGAATACGAGCGTCAGGCGGCTATAAGGCAGATCCTCATCAGCCGCCGCAGCGGTCGCGACCAGCAGGAATACGAGGCCAATCAGTTTTTGCAGCATGCGCACAGTCTCTTTACGGTCTGGTTATGGGTAAGTATGCGCGAGGCATGCCGGCGCGATATGAGGATTGGAGCAGCCATCCGGGCAACTAGTTCCATGGTAGCAGGCGGAACGCTACATGATCCCAGGCGAACTCTTCGATCCGGTGCAAATCGAATGCAGCCATCGACGATGAACCGGGCCTTGTGTGTGCTGTCACGCATAGCACGTATTCCGACAAACGGCACATGGCCGCGTGTCTGCTATGATGCCGCCCTCCGCGGTGCTTGTGCCTGCGGTTTTGTTTTACAAGATGGACCGCCAGTCTCCAATTTGATCTGATTCTCAGTTCTCGCCGCAACGTAAACCGACATGTGGATCGTCCAGCTCGCGCTTCGCCGCCCCTATACCTTCATAGTGCTGGCGTTGCTGATCCTGATCATCGGGCCGCTCGCCATCCTGCGAACGCCCACCGACATCTTCCCCAACATCAATATCCCGGTGGTGAGCACCATCTGGCGCTATACCGGCCTCTCCACCGAGGAAATGGAAGGGCGCATCGTCACGAACTACGAGCGCGCCATGTCGGCCACGGTGAACGACATCGCCCGCATCGAATCGCAGACCTACAACGGCATCGGCGTGGTCAAGGTGTTCTTCCACCCGTCCGCCAACCTGCCGGCTTCCCTCGCGCAGATCATCGCCATTGCCCAGACTGTGATCGGCGGTTATCCGCAGGGCACGGTGCCGCCGCTGATCCTGACCTATAACGCGTCGACGGTTCCGATCCTGCAGTTGTCGCTGTCGAGCAAGTCGCTCGGCGAGCACGAGATATTCGACCTGGCCAACAGCTTCATGCGCACCCAGCTCGCTACGGTGCAGGGCGCGGTCATGCCGTACCCCTACGGTGGCAAATTCCGCTCGGTGATGGTGGATATCGACTCGCGCAAGCTGCAGTCGAAGAACCTGTCGCCGCTCGATGTAGTGAATGCCGTCAATGCCCAGAACCTGGTGCTGCCCACCGGCACCGCGAAAATCGGCGAGTTCGAATACAACATCGGCATGAACGGCAGTCCGAAGACCATCGCCGAGCTGAACGACCTGCCGATCAAGACGGGACCCGGCGGCACCATTTATATACGCGACGTCGCCCAGGTGCACGACGGCTTCCAGCCGCAGACCAACATCGTGCGCCACGACGGCCAACGCGCGGTGCTGGTCAACATTCTCAAGTACGGTACCGCGTCCACGCTGGACATCGTTGATCGGGTCAAGGCGGAACTGCCCAAGATGGCGGCGGGCCTGCCGCCCGACCTGACGATCAAGATTGCAACAGACCAGTCGATCTTCGTGCGTGCCGCGGTCGACGGCGTGATCCACGAAGCGGTCCTGGCCGGCTGCCTGACCGCGCTGATGATCCTGTTGTTCCTCGGCAGCTGGCGCAGCACGCTGATCATCGCGGTCACCATCCCGCTCGCCATCCTGACATCGATCATCGCGCTGTTCGCACTCGGCGAAACCATCAACATCATGACCCTCGGCGGCCTGGCGCTGGCGGTCGGTATCCTGGTGGACGACGCCACGGTGGCGATCGAGAACATCACGCAGCATCTGGAGCAGGGCAAGCCGCTCGACGAGGCCATTCTGGATGGTGCTCAGCAGATCGCGATTCCGACCTTCGTCTCCACGCTGGCGATCTGTATCGTGTTCGTGCCGATGTTCCTGCTCACCGGCGTGGCGCGCTATCTCTTCGTGCCGATGGCCGAGGCCGTGGTGTTCGCGATGCTGGCCTCGTACGTGTTCTCGCGGACCCTCGTGCCCACGCTGGCCAAGTACCTGTTGCGCGCGGGGCTGCTCGATGAACACGGGCACCCGAAGGCGAGCCGCAATCCCTTTGTCCGTTTCCATCGCGCTTTCGAGCGCGGGTTCGAAGGCTTCCGCGACAACTACCATGGCATCCTGGAGCGCTGCATGCGCCACCAGAAGTTCTTCATGATCGTATTCCTCGCGGCCTGCATCGCCTCGGGCGGGTTGCTGCCTTTCGTCGGCCGCGATTTCTTCCCGACCGTCGATGCCGGGCAATTCAAGTTGCATGTGCGCGCCAAGACCGGCACGCGCATCGAGGAAACGGCGCGCCTGTGCGACCTGGTCGAGAACGAGATCCGCAACGTCATCCCGGCCAGCGAGCTTGCAACCATCATCGACAATATCGGCCTGCCGCTGTCCGGCACCAACATGTCCTACAACATGTCGGGCACACTCGGGTCGGCAGACGCCGACATCCAGGTTGCGCTTAACCCGGGACACGGACCGACCGAGCACTACATGAAGGAGCTGCGCCAGCGGCTGCCGGAGAAATTCCCCGGCCTCGTGTTCTATTTCCTGCCTGCGGACATCGTCAGCCAGATCCTGAATTTCGGCCTGCCCGCGCCGATCGACGTGCAAGTCGTCGGCCGCAACATCGAGGCCAACCGCGCATTCACGCTCGGTCTGTACCAGAAACTCAAGCAGGTGGACGGCCTGGCGGATTTGCGCCTGCAGCAACCCGCCGATCAGCCGCGGCTGGATATCAACGTGGACAGGACGCGCGCCCAGCAGGCCGGGTTCTCGCAGAAGGACGTCGCCTCGAACCTGCTCATCGCACTTTCCGGCAGCTTCCAGACCAGTCCGGCTTTCTGGCTGAATCCGAAAAACGGCGTAACGTACAACATCATTACGCAGACGCCGCAATACAACGTCGATTCGTTGCAGGCGCTGGCGAACATCCCGATTTCCGGCCCGGATTCGACCCGTTCCAGCATCCTCGGCGACCTGGCCTCGGTGACCCGCGGCGCCGAGCGCGCCGTGAGCAGCCACTGGAACGTGCAGCCGGTCCTCGACATCTTCGGGGCGACGCAAGACCGCGACCTCGGCGGCGTGGCGGACGACGTGAACAGGATCGTGGACGCCAGTATGAAGGACCTGCCGAAGGGTTCGCGCCTGATCGTGCGCGGCCAGATCGAAACCATGCTGTCCTCGTTCCAGGGCCTGTTGTACGGCCTGATCTTCGCCATCGTCATGGTCTACCTGCTGATGGTGGTGAACTTCCAGTCCTGGCTCGATCCGTTCATCATCATCACTGCGCTGCCGGCCGCACTCGCCGGCATCGTCTGGATGCTGTTTGCGACCGGCACCACGGTAAGCGTGCCGGCCTTGACCGGTGCCATCATGGCCATGGGCATTGCCACGGCCAACAGTATTCTGGTGGTCAGCTTTGCGCGCGAACGCCTGCAGACCGGGGTCGACTCCGTGACCGCGGCGCTCGATGCGGGCTTCAGCCGCTTTCGCCCGGTGCTGATGACGGCGCTGGCGATGATCATCGGCATGGTGCCGATGTCGCTCGGGCTTGGCGAAGGCGGGGAGCAGAATGCGCCGCTTGGCCGCGCGGTGATCGGCGGCCTGCTGCTCGCCACCCTCGCCACGCTGATCTTCGTGCCGGTGGTGTTCGCGTTCATCCACGGATTCATCGGACGCCGCCGCGATGCCGCCGCGAGCAGGCAAAGTCCGCAACCGGCATAAGCTTCGTCAGGGGCAGACAGATGACACCCAAAGAACCTGTTTACGAAAACAAGCTGAGCGAGTCCGATCTCGCGAAGGCCCACTTCCGGACTGCCCCGAAGCGCCGCTTCTCGCGGCGCTGGTGGGTGCTGGGGGCGGTGCTGCTGCTTGCCGCCGCGACTTACATTTTCGGCATCCAGCCGCGGCTCGTGGCGCGCGCCGACCTGAAAAAGGAAACCGCGAACCTCAACGTGATGAGCGTGTCGGTCACCAAGCCGAAAACGGCGAGCGCCGGCCAGGAACTGATCCTGCCGGGGAACCTGCAGGCTTTCTCCGACACGCCGATCTACGCCAGGACCACCGGTTACCTGAAGCGCTGGCATGCCGACATCGGCAAGCGCGTGAAGACCGGCGAATTGCTGGCGGAAATCGACGCACCGGAACTCGACGACCAGTTGCAGCAGGCGAGGGCCGACCAGGCCACCGCGGAGGCGAATTATCATTTCGCGCAATCCACCGCCGCGCGCTGGGAGGCGCTGCTCAAGACCGATTCGGTCTCGCGGCAGGAAGCCGACGAGAAGCGCAACGACATGGCGGCGCGCAAGGCGGTCTTCGACGCGGCGCACTACAACGTGCAGAGGCTGGAAAAGCTGCAGTCGTTCAAGAAGATTTACGCGCCGTTCGACGGCGTGATCACCGCGCGCAATGTCGACGTCGGCATGCTGATCGACGCCGGCAGCGGGCCGACGAAGGAAATGTTCCATATCGCCTCCACCAAGCGCCTGCGCGTGTTCGTGAACGTGCCGCAGTCCTCTGCCCGCGAAGTGGGGCCCGGAATGACGGCCGAGCTGACGCTGGCGGAATTCCCCGGCCAGCACTTCAAGGGAACGTTTGCCCGCAGCTCGCAATCCATCGACGCGGCGACGCGTACCCTGCGGTCGGAAGTCGACGTCGAGAACGAAACAGGCGAGTTGCTGCCCGGTTCCTATGCGCAGGTGCATCTCAAGCTCTCTTCCGCGCATGCCGCGCTGATCGTGCCGGTGAATACGCTGTTGTTCCGGCCCGAGGGCGTGATGGTCGCGGTCCTGCAGGCCGGCCGCGCCGTGCTCACTCCCGTCAAGCTGGGCAAGGACTATGGATCCGAAGTCGAGATCGTGACGGGCCTGAGCGCAACCGATTCGGTGATCCTGAATCCTTCCGATTCCCTGGTTTCCGGCGCGCAGGTCCGCGTCGTGGAGGAACCGGCCAAGCCTGAGGCGGCAAAGCCGGAAGCCGTCAAGCCTGAACCGCCCAAGCAAGCGCCGGCAGCGAGCCCGGCGGCTCCCGAGAAAAAGAGCTAGGCAATGCGTAGCGTGCAATTCGGCAATCGGCCTTCCGCGGTTTCGCTCGCCGGCCTCGTGCTGTCGGTGTGCGCCGCGTTGCCGGCCTGCACGGTCGGTCCCGATTACGTCAAACCCGCGGTGTCGGTGCCGGCCAATTACAAGGAAGCTGCAGCGGACGGCACTTCGTGGAAAGTCGCGCAACCTGGCGATCGCGCCAGCCGCGGCAAGTGGTGGACGGTATACAACGATCCGCTGCTGAACGCACTTCAGGATGTGATGACCAGTTCCAACCAGGACCTGCGGCTCGCGGAATCCAGATATCGCCAGGCCCGGGCCCTCGTCGCGGGCGCGCGCAGCAGCTATCTGCCGACGGTGACGGCGGGCGCATCCGTGAGCCGCTTCCGCAATTCGGGCAACGCCTTCGGCACTCCCGCGTCGAATATCGGGCCCGCCAACAATTTTGCGCTGCCGCTCGATGTTTCCTGGGAACTGGACGTCTGGGGACGCGTGCGGCGCGCGGTCGAATCCAGCGAGGCCAGCGCGCAGGCCTTTGCGGCCGACCTCGAAACCGTCCGGCTCAGCCTGCAGGCCGAACTCGCGGTCAATTATTTCCTGCTGCGCGGCATCGACAGCGAGCGGCAGTTGCTCGATGTCACTCTCGTCGCGTACCGCAAGGCGCATGAACTCACCATCAACCGGCACGAAGGCGGCGCCGCTTCCGATGCTGACGTGGCCCAGGCCGAGACGCAACTCCGGACCGCGGAGGCGCAGGCCGTGGACCTGCGCGTGCAGCGCGCACAGCTCGAACATGCGATCGCGGTGCTGATCGGCAAGACGCCGGCTGAATTCTCGATGCCGCAGGCAGGCCTTGATTCGCTGCCGCCGGACGTGCCGCTGGCGATGCCCTCGGAACTGCTCGAACGCCGTCCCGACATCGCCTCCGCGGAACGGCAGATGGCATCGGCCAATGCGCAGATCGGTGTGGCCAAGGCGGCGTTCTATCCGACCATCTCGATCGGCGCGAGCGCAGGATTCGAAAGTTCGAAGGCGTCCAACTGGCTCGACTGGCCCAGCCGCTTCTGGTCGATCGGACCTGCGGCCGCGCTGACGGTGTTCGACGCCGGCCGCCGGCGCGCTGTGTCGGACCAGGCGCAAGCCGCGTACGACGGCACCGTCGCCGCCTACCGGCAAACGGTGCTGACCGCTTTCCAGGACGTGGAAGACAATCTCGCGGAACTGGCGATCCTTGCCGAAGAGGCACAGGCCGAGGAGCTGGCGGTGAAAGCAGCGCGGAGATCAGTCGCGCAGACCACGAACCGCTATCAAGCCGGCGCGGCGAGCTTTCTCGACGTCGTCGTTGCGCAGACTTTCGCGCTGGCCAACGAACGCGCCGCGGTGGATATAGCGCGCCGGCGCATGATGGCCAGCGTTCGGTTGGTCAAGGCGATGGGAGGGGATTGGAGTGTTGCGGATTTGCCGGCCGGAAATGCTCCGGTCGCGCAGAGGGACGAGAAGAAGTAAAAGGTGTGCTGCGTACTGGGTGCTGCATGCTGAGAAATGTCGTGACGAGCGTGCCCGACTTCGCTGGATACCGGGCTTCGCCCATAACGACGTGACGAGGGAAAGGCGGTGCTGGGTACTGCGTACTGCGAGAAAGCCGTCTAGACTTTGCTAGCCCTTAGCCCTTAGCCCCTAGCCCCTAGCCCCTAGCCCCTAGCCCCTAGCTTGTCACTCGCTCGAGTGACAAGCGTCTTTGTAGATCGAATTCTTCGGCGCGGCAAAAACCCTTTTCACCATCGGTTCGAAAAATTCCAGCGGCGCGCATTCCAGTTTCGGATTGAACGCGGGGTTGTCGTAGATCTCGCAGAAACGCGCAGTGCGTTCGAAATGCTCATGCCCGCGAAACTGCTCGCGCATGTTCGCATCCAGTCCGATGTGCTTGAAGAAAAAATAGCCCTGGAAGATGCCGTGCATCTGGACCATCCAGCGGTTGGCTTCGGAGACGAACGGCTTCACGATGGCCGCCGATACGTCGGGGTGGTTCCATGAACCCAGCGTGTCGCCGATGTCGTGCAGCAGCGCACAGACGACATATTCCTCGTCTTCCCCGCCTTTGTGCGCGAGGGTCGCGGTCAGCAAGGAGTGCTGCAGGCGGTCGACGGCGAAGCCGCCGGTATCTCCGCCGAGCAATTTCAGATGTCCGACGATACGGTCGGACAGGGCCGCGGCAAACGGCCGGTGGCGCGCGGAAATGATGTCCCAATCCGCCTTGGTGCTTTCCTGCATCGATTTGAAGCCGGCACGCTGTTCGGTCATGATGCCCATTACGCCCTCCGGGATGTGATTGTCTTTCCTAACCCGAAGTATAGCGCCGCGCGAGGCAATAGGCGCGGGGCGCCAGGCACGAGGTTCCAGACCGTGGCGAAAGAGCGTTCCCTCGCGCCTGGCGGCCTTGTGCCTCGTGCCTGGCTCGTACGTGCCGCTCAGCCGCGCCCGACTTTTTCGATGCAGGCCTTCTCGCTCATTTGCTCGAAGCCCTTGCCCTTGCAGGCATTCTTGCCTTTGCATCCGTTCATCGAGGTCTTGCACTCGCTGTGGCCCTTGCAGGCGTTGGCGCCGTAACACTTTACTTTCACATCGTCGTCGGCGTTCACGGTGCTCACGACTGCAGACGTGGCGAACAGCGCGGCGGCTGTGGTTGCGAGCGCTGCACCGACCATTTTGCGATTGACGTTCATCGTTCGTTCTCCTTCATCACGTAAAACCCTGGGGACCCGGACGGCAGGCTGATCCTGTCGCTCCGGGCGTTCTTGCGCAACGAAGTTCCGGCGTCGCGCGAGCTTGCCGCCCCGGTCCCGACAGGCACAAGGGTGGGCTCGATTCGATTTACGGCAAAGAAGCGAGAATGGATTCAACCAACCATCCCCCACCACCCACCTCACCCCAACCCTCTCCCCCCGTGAGGGCGGAGAGGGAGAGGGAAAATCACGCGATCTGTTGGTCGCGCTCTTGCATTTCAGTTCTCTTTTCCCCTGAAGGCACATAAGCAGGGCGCAAATTAGGCGACCAATTGTTCGCCCGCTTCTCCCCCTCCTTCTCCGCCCTCACGGGGGGAGAAGGTCGGGATGAGGTGGGTGGTGTTGACTCTCTTCGTCTCCGCAGGCAAGTTACGGGCGGATTCAACGGGGGAGAAAACGTGTCGCTAGTCGCGAAACTGAAAGGCCAGATGTCCCTGCCGGTCATCGGCGCGCCGATGTTCATCGTCGGCGTTCCGGTGCTGGTCATCGAGCAATGCATCAACGGCGTGATCGGTTCCTTTCCCGCGCTGAACGCGCGGCCGGCCGAGCTGCTCGATGCCTGGCTGGAGCAGATCGGGGATGCGCTCGAAGCCCATCGCAAGGTCAACCCGGGGGCGAAGGTCGCGCCTTACGCGGTCAACCAGATCATCCATCATTCCAACGACCGGCTCGAGCGCGATCTCGACGCCTGCGTGCGCCATCGCGTACCGATGATCATCACCAGCCTGCGCGCGCCTGACGATGTAGTGAAAAAGGTGCACGAATACGGCGGCGTGGTATTCCACGACGTGATCAGCATCCGCCATGCACAGAAGGCGCTGGAAGCGGGAGTGGACGGATTGATCCTGGTTTGCGCCGGCGCCGGCGGGCACGCCGGCGCGCTCAGCCCCTTCGCGCTGTTGCGCGAAGTGCGCCGCTTCTTCTCCGGCCCGATCGCGCTGTCCGGCTCGATCACCGACGGCGCCGGCGTCCTCGCGGCCGAAGCGATGGGCGCGGACTTCGCTTACATGGGCACGCGCTTCATTGCGACGCAGGAAGCCAACGCCGTCGACGCCTACAAGCAGATGATCGTGGAAAGCAAAGCGGCCGACGTGGTGTACACACCGTTCTTCACCGGCGTGCACGGCAACTACCTCAAGCCCAGCATATCCCGGGCAGGCCTCGATCCGGACAATCTCACTCCCGCAGACAAGACCTCGATGAATTTCGGCTCCGGGCACACCAAGGCCTGGAAAGATATCTGGGGCGTCGGACAGGGGGTAGGCAACATCGACGACGTGCCTCCCGTGCGCGAACTCATCGCCCGCCTTCGCTCCGAATACGCCGCCGCCCGCAGCCGTTTAGCGGCGACGGCAGAGGAAAGATAAAAGAGAAAGAGGAAAGAGGAAAGAGGAAAGAGGAATACCTAGAGCCTATATTCTTTCCTCTCGTCTCTTTCCTCTGATTGCCGACCTTGGCAATCACGCCAGGTCCGCAATCCGGTCTGCCATGAGCCCGGCGTGTTCGCGCTGCTTGTGGAAGCGGATGTTTGGGAAACGGTCTTCGACGACTTTCATCTCGAAGGTGGTGTTGGTCAGCACGGCCAGTGCATCGGCGGCGTCGCGTGCGAGCCGGCCCGCGTTGGCCTCCACGAATTTATCGAAGGCAACCGGGTCGTCGGACGAAATCCAGCGAGCGCAGGTATAAGGCGCGGGCGCCATGCGCGCTTCCACGCCGTATTCGTGCTGCAAGCGGTGCGCGGCAACGTCGAACTGCAGGCTGCCGACTGCGCCGAGCAGCATCATGGTGTTGCGCAGCGGTCGGAAGACCTGGATCGCGCCTTCTTCGCCGAGCTGCAGCAAGCCGGTGCGAAGTTGCTTGGTCTTGAGCGGGTTGACGACTTCGACGATGTGGAAGATTTCCGGCGCGAAGAACGGCAGGCCGGTGAACTGCAGGTCCGCGCCGTCGGTCAGCGTGTCGCCCAACTGGATGCCGCCATGGGTCGGGATGCCGATGATGTCGCCCGCGTAGGCCTCATCCAGCAGCTCGCGGCGCTGCGACAGGAAGGACACGACGTTGTTGGGACGGAATTCCTTGCCGGTGCGCTGGATCTTGAGCTTCATGCCGCGCTCGAAGTGCCCCGAGCACACGCGCATGAACACCACGCGGTCGCGATGCGCGGGATCCATGTTCGCCTGGATCTTGAAGACGACGGCGGAGAAACCGCTGTCGTGCGGATCGACCTTGCCCTGCAAGGCCACGCGCGGCTGCGGCGGCGGGGCGATGTCCACCAGCGCATCGAGGATTTCGCGCACGCCGAAATTGTTGATGGCCGAACCGAAGAAAGCCGGGGTCTGTTTTCCGGCGAGGAATTCCTCGCGCGAGAAGGCCGGCGTCGCCCCGCGCACCAGCTCGATGTCGGCGCGCGCGCGCACGAACTCGTCGCCGAAGCGCGCCGCCAGCGACGGATCGTCGAGCCCGGTGACGATTTCCTCGTCGTCGTCGCCGACCCGGTCTTCGCCGGGGCGGAATACGCGTATGCGGTTCTTCGGCAGGTCGTAGACGCCGCGAAACGATTTGCCCATGCCGATCGGCCAGGAAAACGGGATGACCGTCATGCCCAGCGCCTTCTCGATTTCATCGATCAGGTCCAGCGGCTCGCGCACTTCGCGGTCCATCTTGTTGATGAAGGTGATGACCGGCGTGCCGCGCGAACGGCAGACTTCCAGCAGCCGCAGGGTCTGCGCCTCGACGCCGTTGGCCGCATCGATGACCATCAGTGCCGCATCGACCGCGGTCAGCACGCGATAGGTGTCTTCCGAGAAATCCTTGTGGCCGGGGGTGTCGAGCAGGTTGATGACCTTACCGCGGTACTCGATCTGCATCACCGAGCTGGCGACCGAGATGCCGCGCTGCTTTTCGATTTCCATCCAGTCGGAGGTGGCATGGCGGGTGGCCTTGCGCGCCTTCACGCTGCCGGCGATATGGATCGCGCCGGCGAACAGCAGCAGCTTTTCGGTGAGCGTGGTCTTGCCGGCATCCGGGTGGGAGATGATCGCGAACGTGCGGCGCTGTTCGACGCGCTCGGCAAGGACTTCTTTGGACGTTTCGCTCATGGACGCAAAAAGGGGCAGGATGCTGCTGGAACTCGGAAAAACTGCGAAGGCGCGCATTTTACGGGGTGGGCACGCCGCAGTCCACTTACCCGGCCGGGGGGTATGTCTAAAATCTCACTCCAAGACCTGTAGTGCGCACCACGCGCCGCTCGCGGCGCGTGGTGCGCATCTCATTAATGGTTAGAATTCAGATTCAGAATTCGGAAAACGCGATGAACACACCGAAAAGCCTTCTCGAGGCCTACCTGCAGGCGAAAGACCTCGATCAGCCGTCCGTGATTCTCGACTGCTATACGCCAGACGCGGTCCTGACCTACTCCATCGCGACAGACACGATTGCGTTTCCCGCCAAAGTGGTGGGCGCGGATGCAATTGCGCAAACGCTGGTGCGGGACTTCAGAAAAAGCTTCGACTGCTGCAAGACCTATTATGTGTGCGATTCGATCACACCGGTGGGGCAGGCCGTCGAATTCTTGCCGTGGCTGGTCATCATGCGGCAGATCTCGAGCACGGCGCTACGGTTCGGGAAGGGATTTTACCGGTGGAAGTTTGAACGCGATGACTCAAGGATGCGGGTATGCGCGATGCACATTCACATCGAACGCATGGACATCATCGAGGACCGCGATGGCAAAAAGCGGCAGGAGCTGCACGCTGCATTGCCTTATCCGTGGCTGCGACCGGCAGTGCTGAGCGAGACCCTTGGGCGCCTGAGGAAGCAGAGTCCCGGTTTTGGCTTCCTTGATGATTTCCAGGTCCCGGTCGCCAGGCCCGCCTAGAAAGCAAGCCGTGTGCAGTGGCGGTGCATGGCATCGGTGTCTGCGCACCATGTCTGAGCAGTCGACGGCTGGATTCCAGCGGCCATCGCATTCATATTCAGACGCATATCACTTCTTTTTCTTTGGCACGGATTGTGCGGAAGCGGCATGTATCCGTTGGCCGTTTGATTTTGGTTTCGATTTCGAGGAACTGCTGCCGGCGTTTTCAACAATGGCGTGTTCCAGAGCTGTCCTGGCATTATGAAGATGCGTTTTCATCGAAGTGGCTGCCCGCGCCGGTGCGCGGTCCCTGATCGCCAGGTAGATTTTGTTGTGTTCGTCGAAGGCGCCGCGGAAGCGCCCTGGCGCGCGCGCCGTGGTTGCCACCAGCAGCCGGATCTGGACACCGATGAGTTCGCCGACGCGGGTTGCCAGCGCATTGCTCAGGCTTTCCCAGATGACGCGATGAAACTCCAGGTCGAGGTCGCTGAACCGGGAGGTATCGTTGTCCCGCAGCGATTGCCGGGCTTGCTCGAGATTTTCCCTGAGTTGCTGAATGACGGTCTTGTCGGCGGATTTCGCGGCATGGCGAACCGCGAGCAATTCAAAGGACTCCCTGACCAGATAGGTCTTTTCGATATCTTCCGGGATGACCGTGCGCACGAAATAGCCGCGGTGCGGAAGGCAGGTCACCAGGCCTTCGCGCTCGAGACCGGCCAGCGCCTCATTGATCGGGGTGGCAGACAGCCTGAGGGTATCGGCGAGCGCGCTGACGACCAGTTTGGAACCCGGCGCGACTTCGCCCGTGATGATTTTTCTGCGAATGGCCTGATGCGCCGCTTCGCTCAGCGTCGTGCGCTTGATCGATTCGGAAGCGGATTTTCGGGAAGCCGGAATTGGAATTATCGCCATGCGGTTGACAAGTAAAAGTCTATATTCTATAGAATAGCCCTTAGTGCCGAACCACTACAACCGGGATTTCGCCGACGCGGCCGGTTGGGGGTCGGCACACATGCGTGGCACGAATTCGTAGTGCCAGGGCCCTAAAAACTCCAGGAGAAATCAATGGCCAAAGAGATCTTGTGCGCTTTCGGTGTGGACGTGGACGCAGTCGCCGGCTGGCTGGGGTCCTACGGCGGTGAGGATTCCCCGGACGACATTTCCCGCGGATTGTTTGCCGGC
>DASWEZ010000092.1:0-9065 GCA_036394495.1 Burkholderiales bacterium | reverse complement strand
CAGATGTTCGACGTGGCCGTGCAGGCGGCCATCGGCTCGCACATCATCGCGCGCGAATCCGTCAAAGCGCTGCGCAAGAACGTGCTCGCAAAATGCTACGGTGGCGATATCTCACGCAAGAGAAAGCTGCTGGAGAAGCAGAAGGCCGGCAAGAAACGCATGAAGCAGATCGGCACC
Organism: Burkholderiales bacterium; assembly: GCA_036394495.1. Taxonomy (GTDB): domain Bacteria; phylum Pseudomonadota; class Gammaproteobacteria; order Burkholderiales; family JACQAP01; genus JACQAP01. The sequence goes on along the minus strand of DASWEZ010000092.1, from coordinate 8,888 downwards.
GTGGAAATCCCGCAAGAGGCATTCCTGGCCATTCTGCAGGTGGATAACAAATAGGCGGCCGCCATGACCGCTGACAAGGTGGATGACCGATGAACTTTGCCTTACTGATGCTGATCCTGTTGCTGGTGACCGGAGCGATCTGGTTGCTGGACCATCTGGTGTTTCGCCGGCGCCGCGACAAGGGCGCGAAGGAACCCTGGTGGATCGAGTATCCAAAGAGTTTCTTTCCGATCATCCTGATCGTTTTCCTGCTGCGCTCTTTTCTGGTCGAACCGTTCAAGATTCCGTCCGGTTCGATGATTCCGACGCTGTTGGTGGGCGACTTCATCCTGGTCAACAAATTCACTTACGGCATCAGGCTTCCGGTGGTGAACAAGAAGATCATGGAAATCAACCTGCCCCGGCGCGGCGAAGTCATGGTATTCCGCTATCCCGAGAATCCGACGCTCGATTACATCAAGCGGGTGGTCGGTGTGCCTGGGGACCGTGTCGAGTACCGCAACAAGCGCCTAACCGTCAACGGCCAGCTCGTCCAGGTGGACAAGGACGAAGACTACCAATACGTGGACGGTGGACTGAGCTTCGTGAACACCGCGCGGTTCTGGGAAACATTGGACACCCACCGGCATTCGATCATCATCAATCCGGAAGCGCCGGCCCTGCAGCTGGCGAGTGTCAAGCAGTTTCCGCAGCGCGAGAACTGCGTTTACAATGAATATGAATTCAATTGCCTGGTACCGCCGGGAAATTACTTCATGATGGGCGACAACCGCGATTCGAGTTCCGACAGCCGCTATTGGGGATTCGTGCCCGAACAGAACATCGTCGGCAAGGCGTTCCTCGTGTGGTGGAATTTCAGCGAACTGAAACGCATCGGCAACCGTATCAACTAGCGGGAGAGAGCATGAATCGTCAACGCGGCGTGACTTTCATCGGCATGATGTTCATCGCGGGCCTGATCGTCTTTGCGGCCATCATCGGACTCAAGCTGGTGCCTGCGTACATCGAGTACGCCACGGTGGTGAACATCCTGCGCGATATTGCCCATGGGCCGGAAAGCCGGGGTACTCCCAAGGATATTCAGACAAGTTTCAAGAAGCATGCACAGATCGATGCAATCGAAACCATCAAGGCTGAGGACATCGAAATCGAGAAAGAAGGTGATCAGGTCGTGCTGAGGGCCAACTATTCGGTCAAGATAAAGCTCTTCGGCAACTTGAACGCCTGCATCGATTTTTCTCCCAGCAGCGGGAATTGACGTCCATCGGCAGAACCCGCATTCCATGCCTGACGGGCTGATCGAGCGCCGGCTGGGCTACCGGTTCAACAATGCAGCGCTGCTTCAGCAGGCGCTGACACATCGAAGCCACGGCGTGCCGCACAACGAACGCCTTGAATTTCTCGGCGATGGATTGCTGAATTTCGTCGTCGCCCGGCTCTTGTTCCAGCAATTCACCGCATTGCCCGAAGGCGATCTGTCCCGCCTGCGCGCCGGGCTGGTCAACCAGCAGGCGCTTTCGGAGCTGGCAGTTTCGTTGTCGCTCGGCGATCACTTGCGACTCGGCGAAGGAGAGCTCAAGAGCGGCGGGTTCCGCCGGCCATCCATCCTTGCGGATGCGTTCGAAGCGCTGATAGGCGCCATTTGCCTGGACGGGGGATTCGACGCTGCGGAAAAAGTTCTGACTGAACTCTACCGGCCGCTGCTGGCGGCCATCGATCCCGGAGCATCCGGCAACAAGGATCCCAAGACGCGCTTGCAGGAATACCTGCAGGGCAGGAAACTGGCGTTGCCGCAATATTCGATCGTATCCGTGCAAGGCGAAGCCCATGAACAGCACTTCCGCGTGGAGTGCGTAATTCCGGAACTCTCCATCCGCTCCAACGGCGAAGGCCCGACCCGGCGTGCGGCGGAACAGGAAGCGGCCCGCAGTGCCTACGAACTCGCAGCCACGCATAAATGAAAACTCCCGCCCATCGCACCGGACGCATCGCCATCGTCGGCCGGCCCAATGTCGGCAAGTCGACCCTGCTCAATCGCATGGTCGGCATGAAGATCAGCATTACGTCGAATCGACCGCAGACCACGCGCCACCGATTGAATGCCATCGTGACCGAGGCGGATTCGCAGATGGTCCTGATCGACACGCCGGGCTTCCAGACCGAGCACGGCGGTGAGTTGAACCGGCTGATGAATCGCACGGTGTCGGACAGCATCGGCGGCGTGGATGTCGTGTTGTTCGTGATCGAGGCCATGAGGTTCGGCCGTGAAGACCGCAAGCTGCTACCGCTGCTGCCGAAGGACATCCCGGTGCTTTTGATCGTCAACAAGGTGGACAAGCTTGTCGACAAGAGCGTCCTGCTGCCTTTCCTTGCCGAGACGAGCAAGGCCTTCGCATTCGCCGAGATCGTACCGGTCAGTGCGGCAAAGGGCACGCAGGTGTCGCATCTGAGGCAGTTGCTCAAACCTTATCTTCCGGAAGGTCCGGCGCAGCATGACGAGGATGAAATCACGGACCGCCCGGAACGCTTCCTCGCGGCAGAACTGGTGCGAGAAAAACTGTTCCGCCTGCTCGGCGAAGAATTGCCTTATGCGGCAACTGTGATGGTGGAAAAATTCGAGATGCAGGGCGAGATGCGGCACATCCATATTGCGATCATCGTCGACAAGGCCAATCACAAGGCGATGGTCATCGGCAAGGGTGGAGAAAAACTCAAGCAGATCGGCACCCAGGCCCGCATAGACATGGAGAAACTGTTCGGCGGGAAGGTATTCCTCGAACTCTGGGTACAGGTCAAGAGCGGCTGGGCGGACAGCATCAAGGCGCTGAAGAGCTTAGGTTATGAATGAAGCCGGCCTACGAATGACACGTGGCTACGAATAACGCCAGCGCGGCCGGCGCGACGGGCGACAGGCAGAGGCGGGACGGGCAGCCCGCATTCGTGCTGCACACGTATCCGTTTCGCGAAACCAGCCTCGTAGTGGAAACCTTCACGCGAAACTACGGACGCGTGGGGCTGGTCGCACGCGGCGCGCGGCGGCCGAAATCCGCCTTGCGAGGCTTGATGATGGCGTTTCAGCCGTTGCTGTTGTCGTGGGCCGGAAAATCCGAATTGCGTACGCTGCACAAGGCGGAGTGGCAGGGCGGTATTCCGCAACTGCAGGGGGTGGGACTGATGTGCGGGTTCTACCTGAACGAATTGCTGCTGAAGTTCCTGGCGCGGGAAGATCCGCACGACGTTTTGTTCGGCGTCTATCAGGATGCGATCGCCGCATTGGCCCGCGAGCCCGAACCGGCCGCCGTGCTGAGGCGTTTCGAAAAGCACCTGCTGAAGGAACTGGGTTATGCGCTCATCCTCGATCGCGAAGCCGATTCCGGCAGACCCATCGATCCCGGCAAACGTTACACTTACGTCATCGAACGCGGGCCGGTCGCGCTCGGCCGCGGCGCGGACGCTGCGGTGGAAATTTTCGGTCAGACATTGATCGAACTGGAAAGCGATAATTTTGCCGATGCAGTTACCCTGGCGCAGAGCAAACTGCTCATGCGCTTCCTGGTGAACCACTACCTCGGCTACCAGGAACTGCACACGCGCCAGCTGCTTCGGGAAATTCAACAGATATGACCGGGCCGATATGACCAAGTTGAGCGTCAACGTCAACAAAGTCGCGCTATTGCGCAATTCCCGTCCGCTCGACATCCCCGGCGTGGAACATATCGCCCGCCTGGCACTTGACGCAGGTGCCCACGGCATCACGGTGCATCCGCGTCCGGACGCGCGGCACATACGCGTGGAAGATGTCGGCGCATTGCTGAAACTGGTTCGCGGCAGGGGAGTCGAATTCAATATTGAAGGCAATCCTTTTCATCAGATCATGGACGTGGTGCGCGCCGTGCCGCCCGACCAGTGCACGTTGGTCCCCGACGCACCGGGCGCGGCCACGTCGGATCACGGCTGGGATCTGGGGCGTGACCGGGATCGGCTGCAACCGATTGTTGCCGAGCTCAAGGCAATGGGCATCCGGGTTAGCCTGTTCATGGATGCGGACGAACATGCCATGGCCGCCGCGCGCGCGATCGGCGCGGATCGCGTCGAACTTTATACCGAACCCTATGCACGCGCCTTCGGCACGCCGGGCCAGGACATCGCGCTGCGCCGATACAAGGCAGCCGCGGACGCCGCCGGCCGCGGCGGGCTCGGCGTGAATGCCGGTCACGATCTCAACCGCGAAAATTTGCCGCTGTTCCTGCGCAGCGTACCGGGCGTGCTCGAGGTGTCGATCGGCCACGCGCTGGTCGCCGATGCGCTGGAATTCGGCATGGCGCGGACAGTAGGCCTTTATCTGGATGCGATTCGTTCCGGGACCTCCGCATGATAGTCGGCGTCGGCATAGACATTGTGGACGCAAGCCGGATCGAGCGCCTGTTGCGCGAATACGGCGACCAGTTCGCGCGGCGCGTACTGGCAGCGGCTGAGCAACCGGATTTCGCGGTGAGCTCGCGGCCGGTCTGGTTCCTTGCCAACCGGTTCGCCGCGAAGGAAGCCTTGTCCAAGGCACTTGGCACCGGACTGCGTTACCCGGTGACGTTGCATGCGATCAGTGTGAGCAGCAACAGCGTCGGCAAGCCCGCATTCGGTTTTCATGGGCCGCTGCCGGACTATCTCGCCAGCCGCGGCGTCACCCGTCATCATCTGGGTTTGTCCCACGAAAAGGGAATGGCATGCGCAGTCGTAGTGCTGGAGCAATGAAGCGATGAGCGCGCTCGCGTCGCTCGGACTGGTCATGCTCGATATCGAGGGCAAGCAGCTCGACGAATCCGATCGCAGGCGTCTGTGCCACCCGCTGACCGGCGGCGTGATCCTGTTTTCGCGAAACTACGAGTCTGTGCGCCAGCTCGCGGAGCTGACGGCCGAAATCCATCGCCTGCGCACGCCGCCGTTGCTCATTGCGGTGGACCATGAAGGCGGGCGCGTGCAGCGTTTCCGCGAAGGGTTTACCCGGCTGCCGCCGATGCGTGCGCTCGGGGAGGTGTGGGACGAGCATCCGCAGCGGGCACGCCATCTGTCGCGGGATGCGGGCTATGTGCTGGCGGCCGAGTTGCGCGCGCACGGCGTCGACCTGAGTTTCACGCCGGTATTGGATCTCGATTTCGGCAACAGCTCCGTGATCGGCAACCGGGCTTTTCACTCGCAGCCCAAGGCGGTGATTGACCTGGCAGGAGCGCTGATCGAGGGACTGGCGCTTGCAGGCATGGCCGCCTGCGGCAAGCATTTCCCGGGGCACGGCTATATCGCGGCGGATTCCCATACGGACGTACCGGTCGACACCCGCAGTTTTGCGCAAATCGAGGCGGCAGACCTGATTCCTTTTCGCGAACTGATCGCGCACGGATTGTCTTCGGTGATGCCCGCGCACGTCATCTATCCCGACGTGGATGATCGCCCGGCCGGATTCTCGAAAATATGGCTTTCGCAAATCCTGCGCGCACAAATGAATTTTCAGGGCGTGATATTCAGCGACGACCTGAGCATGGAAGGAGCGCGCGTGGCCGGCGACATCGTCGCGCGCGCGAATGCGGCGCTCGATGCCGGCTGCGACATGGTGCTGGTGTGCAATCGCCCGGATGCAGCCGATGAACTGCTGGGCCGTCTGCAGCGCGAGATCTCTCCGGCGTCTCTTGCCAGGCTGGCGCGCCTCCACGGCCGGGCGTCGGCTCCCACCCTGGCCGCGCTCAAGGCGACCGAACTCTATAGCAAGGCAGTTCATAACATCGGCTCGGTCGGCCTGGAAAGCGCCGACCTGCTGGCAAGTTCTCCGCAGGCCGGCGAACGTGGCTGACGACGCGCACCGGCATCACGATCATCGGCATGCGCCTGGATCGAGGCAGGCACTGATCGTCGCATTGGTCGTCACACTGGGCTACGGGCTGGTGGAATTTGTCGCGGGAGCCGCGTTCCATTCACTCGCATTGATGAGCGACGCTGGCCACATGTTGTCGGACGCGCTGGCCCTTGGACTTGCGGCATTTGCCTCGTGGGTCGGCAGCCGGCCTGCGGGCACCCGGCATTCCTATGGTTTTGCGCGGGCGGAAGTCGTCGCGGCCTTCGTAAACGGGCTCGCCATGCTGCTGATCGTCGTCGTGATTGCCGTGGAAGCCATAAGCCGGCTGCTCGATCCGCAGCCTGTTACAGGCCTCGGCGTGATGGTCGTTGCGGTTGTCGGCCTGCTGGCAAATCTGTTTGTCGCCTTCCTCATCGGCCGGGGAGAGCGCAATCTTAATACCCGGGCAGCCCTGATTCATGTTGTCGGAGATCTCATCGGCTCGGTCGCCGCGATCACGGCGGGCGCGGTGATTTATTTCACCGGCTGGCAACCCATCGATGCATTGCTGTCGCTGGTCATCGCGGTGCTGATCCTGGGGTCCACGGTACGGCTGGTGCTCGACGCACTGCATGTGCTGATGGAGGGCGTGCCCGCAGGTATGCGGATCGAAGAGATCCGAAGTGCGATCGGCACGTTCGCCGGTGTGCGCGCCGTGCATGATTTGCATGTCTGGAACATATCCTCCGGGCAGGTGGCGCTTTCCGCCCACGTCGAACTGGATAACCTCGATAACTGGGCGGCCCTGCTGGAGTCGGCCCGGCAGATGTTGCAGACCCGTTTTGGCATTGCGCATGTGACCCTGCAACCCGAACCGGCCGGCGGCATCAATCCCGGTTATCGCGCACGGGTGAAAATCATTCCGCAGCGCGATGATCATGGCCACCATCAAGATCATGAGCACTAGCCCGCTGAACGCTTTTTCCCTCGATTGCCGCCGTTGCAGCCGGCTGGCGGGCTTTCTCGACGCCGTCCGCGCCGAGCATCCCGACTATCACGCCCGGCCTGTTGCCCCCTTCGGCGATGCCTCGCCACGCTTGCTGATCGTTGGACTTGCACCCGGAATGCACGGCGCCAATCGCTCCGGCAGGCCGTTTACCGGTGACTATGCCGGCGTGTTGCTTTATCAGACCTTGCATAAATTCGGATTCGCCGACAAACCGGTATCAACATCAGCCTATGACGGGCTCAAATTGACGGGCTGCCGGATCACCAATGCAGTCAAATGCCTTCCTCCGGAGAACAAGCCGACCGGCGACGAGGTCAAGCGCTGCAACGGGTTCCTGGCAAACGAGATCCTGGCCTTGCCGAAGGATTCGGTTCTGCTGGCGCTGGGCGGCATCGCCCACAAGGCGGTATTGATGGCGACCTCGGAAAAAGTGGCAGCGCACAAGTTTGCTCACGCCGCGAGGCATCGCCTGGGGGGCGGGCTCACGCTTTTCGATAGCTACCATTGCAGCCGATACAATACCCAGACGCGACGGTTGACTGCGGCCATGTTCGAGCAGGTGTTCGTCGATATCAGGCGTTTTCTGAAGGACCCAGTCACCGGATAGTGCTCGATGAAGAAGAGTGATCCGGATCAGCCACCGACGGCGCCAGGCACTTTCGACGCGGGCGCTTTCGACCCCGTCGATGTCGTAGCCAATCTCCCGCACCTGCCCGGGGTCTACCGCATGCTCAATGCGGCGGGCGACGTGCTGTACGTCGGCAAGGCCCGCGACCTGAAAAAGCGTGTCGCCTCCTACTTCCAGAAAACCGCTTCGCTGGCGCCACGAATCCAGTTGATGGTTGGCCAGGTTCGGGGGCTGGAAACGACGGTCGCGCGGTCGGAAACCGAAGCTCTCCTGCTTGAGAACAACCTGATAAAAAGTTTAAGTCCGCGATATAACATACTGTATAGGGATGATAAGTCTTATCCTTACCTTGTTCTGACCGGCGAGCGTTTCCCCCGCCTGGGGTTCCACCGGGGCGCTCTGGACAAGACCAACCGCTACTTCGGCCCGTTCTCGAACGCAGGCGCCGTTCGGGAAAGCATTCGCCTGATGCAGAAAATCTTCCGCCTGCGCACCTGTGAAGACACGGTCTTCGCCAATCGCTCCCGCCCCTGTCTGCTATACCAGATCAAGCGTTGCACAGGCCCGTGCGTCGGACTGATAGATGAGGCGACGTACGCGGAAGACGTCAGGAGCGCAGAACTGTTTCTGCAGGGCAGGGAAGATGAGGCGGTCAGCCGCCTGGAAGAGCGCATGCATCGGGCGGCCGAGCAGCAGGCCTACGAGCAGGCGGCGGCCTATCGCGACCAGATCCGTTCGTTGTCTAAAGTCAGGGAGACCCAGTTTGTTTCCAGCAGCCGCGGCGTGGATGCAGACATCGTCACGCTGGCGAGTTCGGGCGGCCTGATATGCGTCAATCTGGTGGTCGTGCGCGGCGGCCAGCATCGGGGCGACAAGAGTTTTTTCCCGCAAAATGCGCGCGACCAGGACGAGCAGTCCGCTCTCGAAGCCTTTCTGGAGCAGCATTATGTCGATCGCGATGCGCCGCCCTCGATCATTCTCAATCGTCCGGTCGAGTCCGGTGCGCTCGAGGAATTGCTGTCGCAGCAAGCGGGCATCAAGGTGCAGTTCAACATCAATCCGTCCGGCGAACGCAGGGTGTGGCTGCGCATGGCGGAAAAGAATGCGGAACTGGCGATCGCACAGCGTCTTGCCGCGCATGCCACCCAGGAGGCCAGACTGACGGCATTGCAGCAGGCTTTGAATCTGGGTGACAACATCCAGCGTATCGAATGTTTCGACATCAGCCATACCATGGGCGAGGCAACAGTGGCTTCCTGCGTGGTTTACGATCATGCTTCCATGCAGTCGGGCGAATACCGCACTTACAATATCGCCGGCATCGAGCCGGGTGACGACTATGCAGCCATGCGCCAGGTGCTCGACCGGCGCTACCGTAAGATCGTCGAAGGCGAGGGCAAGCTGCCGGACCTGATTCTGATCGACGGCGG
>DASWEZ010000091.1:0-10536 GCA_036394495.1 Burkholderiales bacterium | reverse complement strand
TTGCCGTCGTCGACGCTGCCCGCACTGGAAAAGCGCAGCATGCCGGTATCCACGGGAGACATGGTTTCGATTGCCGACACGTTAAAAGTATCCTTCCTTCTTGCGCAGCTCCATCGACGCTTCCGATGTCTGGTCGTCCATGCGCGTAGCGCCTCGTTCCGTGATGCGGGTCGTCGCGGTTTCGACGATGATCTCCTGCGCATTGGCCGCGTTGGATTCCACCGGGCAGGTGCAGGTCATGTCTCCCACGGTACGAAACCGCACCGAAATCGTTTCGACGGTCTCGCCTGCCTTCGGCTGCACCAGCTCGGACACCGGCAGCAGGCCGCCGGGCCTGCGCACCACGTCGCGCCGGTGCGCGTAATAGATCGACGGAACCTCCAGCTTTTCGCGCTCGATGTACTGCCAGACGTCGAGCTCTGTCCAGTTGCTGATCGGAAACACGCGGATGTTTTCGCCCTTGTGCACCCGCGTGTTGTAGAGGCTCCACAATTCCGGACGCTGGTTCTTCGGGTCCCACTGGCCGAATTCGTCGCGGAAGGAAAAGATGCGTTCCTTCGCGCGCGATTTTTCTTCGTCACGCCGCGCTCCGCCAATGCACGCATCGAAGCCATGCTCGGCGATGGTGTCGAGCAGGGTCACCGACTGGTGCACGTTGCGGCTTTCGTCTTCCGAGCGCAGCCGGACTCTGCCGGTTCGAATCGAGTCTTCCATGTGGCCGACGATCAGACGCTCGCCCAACTCGGCGACGCGCGCATCGCGAAAGGCCATGACTTCGGGGAAATTGTGTCCGGTGTCGATGTGCAACAGCGGAAACGGAAATTTGCCGGGCCGGAATGCCTTCTCCGCGAGCCGCAGCATCACGATCGAATCCTTGCCGCCGGAGAACAGCAGCGCAGGATTACTGCATTCCGCCGCCACCTCGCGCATGATGTGAATGGCCTCGGATTCCAGCCAGTCGAGGTGGTTGATGCGTGTCGACTCGATCTGCAGCGCGGCATTCACGGTGTCTTTTCCCCGGTCGGTTTGACTAGCGGCGAGAGGTGGATCCCGCATTCCTTGCTGTCCCTGGATTCCCACCACCAACGTCCGGCACGAACGTCTTCGCCGGGACGTATCGCCCGCGTGCAGGGATCGCAGCCGATGGACGGATAGCCGCGATCGTGCAAGGCGTTGTAGGGCACCTCGCGGTCGCGCACATAGGCCCACACTTCCTCTTCGCTCCAATCCGCCAGCGGATTGAATTTGACGAGGCCGTGGGCGGCATCGAACTCGCGCAGCGGGAGGTCCGTGCGGGTAACCGACTGGGCGCGGCGCAAGCCGGTCAGCCACGCATCACGACCTTTGAGCGCCCTAGCCAGCGGCTCCACCTTGCGGATGTGACAGCAACTCTTGCGCAACTCGACGCTTTCGTAAAAAGCGTTCGCACCGTGCGTGGAGACGTAGCGCGCAACCTCGTCCGCCTGGGGCCGGAATATTTCCACCTCGCGGGAATAGCGGCTGCGCATGCGTTCCAGCAACTCCAGCGTTTCGCGTGGCAGGCGGCCGGTATCGAGCGTGAAGATGGCAATCGGCAGATCTGCGGTGAAGATGGCATCCGCCAATACCATGTCTTCCGCGCCGAGGCTGCTGGCGAAGGCGACCTGACCAAATTCGCGGACGATTTCCTCGAGCCGCGACACCAGGGTCGCCGCCGGGTATGCGGAATTCGTCGTGGAAGTGAGGGGCTGAGCGTGCATGGTTGCGTCTTCTTTCAGGATTTGTTCTGGGCCGGCGGCCAGGCGCGGTCGTGGCGGCGAAACGCCGGCACCGCGTTATCCCACGAGCCCTGGTAGGCATCGGTGAACGGCCGCAGGCTGCGCAAAGCCTGGCGGATGTCCTTGTCGGCGCGCACCGCGAACGCATCGAATCCGACGCGCTTCATGTAAAACAGCTGGTCCGGCAGCACGTCGCCGATCGCGCGCAATTCGCCGCGATAGCCGAAGCGCGAACGCAACAGGTATGCGATCGAGTAACCGCGTCCGTCGGTGAACTTCGGAAAATCGACCGCAACCAGCGACAACGACGGCAATGAAGGCGCGAGTTTCGCCGGATCGTCGGTACCGGACAGCCAGACACCGATGTCGCCGCGCGCGGACAGCCCCGACTGCTGATCGAGCCACACGGCGAGCGGGACGATGACGCGACCCTGCGGGATGACTGCCGGCTCGTCCCCGGCTGGACGCAGGATCTGCCAGTCATCGGCCACGACTGCATCGCGCAGAATGATTTCAGACATCGGCTTCCGCTCCTTCGTGCGCCCGTAGCGGCGAGCCGTAGACGCCGGACTTGAACGGCGCAATGCCCAGGCGCCCGACCGTGTCGATGAAGCGTTCCTCGGCTTCGCGCTTGTCCAGGTAAATATCGACCAGCCGCGAGATGACGTCGGGCATGTCGTCGGCCTTGAACGACGGCCCGATAACCTTCCCGATGGCGCTGCGGCCACGCCCGGCCTGCGAGCCGTCGGCGCCCCCGACCGACACCTGGTACCACTCCTCGCCGTCCTTGTCGACGCCGAGGATGCCGATGTGGCCGGCATGGTGATGGCCGCAGGAATTCATGCAGCCGGAGATGTTGATGTTCAGTTCGCCGATGTCGTGCAGGAAATCGAGATCGTCGAAGCGGCGCTGGATGGCCTCCGCGATCGGGATGGATTTGGCGTTGGCCAGGGAGCAGAAATCTCCGCCGGGACAGGCGATGATGTCGGTCAGCAGTCCGAGGTTCGGCGTGCCGAGTCCGGCTTCGCGCGCCTCTTCCCACAGGGTGAACAAGTCGTTGGCGCGCACGTCCGGCAGGATCAGGTTCTGCTCGTGGGACACGCGCACTTCGCCGAAACCGAAACGCTCCGACCAGTCGGCAACGCGCTCCATCTGCTCGGCGGTGGCGTCACCCGGCGGCGCGCCGGTTTTCTTCAGCGACAATACGACTGCGCGATAACCCGGGATGCGGTGCGCGTTGACCGCGCGTCCCACCCAGCGGGCAAACCCGGTGTTCCCGCTCACGCACCGATTGAATTCGGCGTCGTCCGCCGGCCGGGAGGCATAGTCGGGCGCGGCAAAATAGGCCGATACGCGGGCCAGTTCCTGGGCCGTCAACGTGTCCGGGCCGTCCTTGGTCAGAGCCCACTCCTCTTCCACCTGGCGCGCGAATTCTTCGGTTCCCACTGCCTTGACCAGAATCTTGATGCGGGCCTTGTACAGGTTGTCGCGACGGCCGTAGCGGTTGTACACGCGCAGGACCGCTTCGATGTACGTATTCATGTGCTGCCACGGCAGGAACTCGCGAATCACCGGACCGACTATCGGCGTGCGGCCCATGCCGCCCCCCACCAGGACGCTCATGCCGACTTCGCCGTCCGGCCCGCGGCGCAGATACAGGCCGATATCGTGGAACGCGGTTGCAGCGCGGTCTTCCTCGGCGCCGTTCACTGCGATCTTGAACTTGCGCGGCAGGAACGCGAACTCCGGATGGAAAGTCGACCATTGCCGCAGGATTTCCGCCAGCGGCCGCGGATCGAGGATCTCATCGGGCGCGACGCCGGCGAACTCGTCCGACGTGATGTTGCGTACGCAGTTGCCGCTGGTCTGTATCGCGTGCATTTCCACCGACGCAAGATCGGCCAGGATGTCCGGCGAATCTTCCAGCGTGGGCCAGTTGTACTGGATGTTCTGCCGCGTCGTGAAATGGCCGTAGCCGCGGTCATAACGCCGCGCTATCGAAGCCAGCATGCGCAACTGGGTCGCGGACAGCAGGCCATATGGGATTGCGACCCGCAGCATGGGTGCATGCCGCTGGATGTACAAGCCGTTCTGAAGGCGCAGCGGACGGAATTCGTCTTCGCTCAGGTCACCGGCAAGAAAACGCCGCACCTGGTCCCGGTACTGGGCTACCCGCTCGTTGACGAGATTGCGGTCGACCTGATCGTAAACGTACATGTTGTGCCTTATGCGAAATTCGGATGTGGGGGACGCCCGGCTACAACACAAGCTTGGCGCCGACGAGCACCAGCATCGACGCCAGCGCCGGTCGCAGCCAACGTTCAGCGATGCGTCCGCTCAGCAAGCTGCCGAGGTAAATGCCCGGAAGCGAGCCGATCAGCAGGTTGCCGAGAAGATGCCAGTCCACCGTGCCCATATAGAAATGTCCCAGGCCCGCGACGGCAGTCAGCGGAACCGCGTGGGCAATATCGCTACCCACGATGCGCGAGGCAGGCAGCAAGGGGAATAACCAGAACAACGCCGCCACCCCGACCGCGCCCGCGCCCACCGAGCTCAGCGCGACAAGCGCACCGATGACTGCGCCGGTCGCGATGGTAGCCGAAACGATGTGGCGCTCGCGCCAGGCCTCGCCCGCGCTGTGCTTGCCGAGGCCTTGCAGCTTTTCCTTGAACAGGATCGCCAGCGCAGTGAGGATCAGGGCGATTCCCAGCGAACCGGTGATCAGCCCGCTTACACGATGACTGTCAACCCCGAGAAAGTGCAGGCCCACCAGGGCGACGAGTGCTGCGGGAATGCTGCCGGCAGCCATCAAGCCGACCAGCTTCCATTCAACGTTGCCACGGCGGGCATGCACCCAGACACCAGTGGCTTTGGTAAAGGAGGCGTAAAGCAGATCGGTCCCTACGGCCGTTGCGGGGGAAACGCCGAATACCATGACCAGCATCGGGGTCATCAGCGAACCGCCGCCGACTCCCGTGAGCCCCACGATAAACCCGACCAGCAACCCTGACAGGGCGTAACCCAGTTCCATTTTTTCACCCTGCGGGCCGCGTTTGCGCGCCCCGTCTCAACTCGTGTTGTCGACGATGGGCGGATGATACCGGCACTGCTTATATTGCTTATGACTATTCTGTTAGTATTAAATACGAATCCCTTATTAAGCCCACGAATTTGCGGAAGAACAGCCCATGAAACTGCAGCAGTTGCGCTACATCTGCGAAGTGGCCCGCCAGAACCTCAACCTCTCGAGCGCGGCCGAGGTATTGCATACCTCGCAACCGGGCATCAGCAAGCAGATCCGCAGCCTGGAAGAAGAGCTCGGCGTCGACATTTTCGTCCGCCATGGCAAGCGCGTCGTCGCCGTCACCGAGCCGGGGAAAGCGATCCTGGATATCGCCCAGCGGATATTGAAGGATGCCGAAAACCTGAAGCAGGTCGGGGAGCAATTCACCGAGGAGGACAAAGGGCGGCTCACGATCGCGACCACGCATACGCAGGCGCGGTATGCGCTTCCGCACGTCGTCCAGCGGTTTACGAAGCGTTATCCGGACGTGCGGCTATCCTTGCGCCAGGGCAGTCCGACCCAGATTTCCGAAATGGTGGCCTCAGGCGAGGCCGACATCGCCATCGCGACCGAGGCAATCGAGCTCTACGAAGATCTGGTGATGCTGCCCTGCTACGAGTGGAACCGTTGCGTCCTGGTGCAGCCCGGGCATCCGTTGCTGAAAGTGAAGAAGCTCACCGTCGAGGCGATCGCTGCGTTTCCGGTCATCACCTACGATTTCGCGTTCACCGGCCGGTCGAAGATCAACCAGGCCTTTTCCGACAAGGGACTGACGCCGAATGTCGTGCTGACGGCAATCGACGCCGACGTCATCAAGACCTACGTGGAACTCGGCATGGGAGTCGGCATCGTTGCGATGATGGCCTACGACCCGAAGCGGGACACGCACGTACGCGCCATCGATGCCAGCCATCTGTTCGAACCGAGCACGACCCGCATCGGCATCCGCAAGAACAGCTATCTGCGCGGCTATACCTACGATTTCATCGAGATGTTCGCGCCCCATTTGACGCGCAATGTGGTCAATGACGCGATGCATAGCAAGGGCTGATTCTCCTGATTGTCGCCTCTCTGAACACCGGTGATCGCAGTCAGGTTTTCAGACTTTCTTCCGCGTCCATCAGATTCCTGCTCGCTAGTCCCGTTGTTTTTGCAGCCGTCCTGCTTTTCATTGGAATTGCGCGTCCTGTTTTGCGTTGTCGTAACCGATTTCTCGTCCGATCAACGAACTACCGTTTTATGTCACGTTGGACGAAATCCGTCGGGTGACGCAAATCACGCGCGCCAAGCCTTATTCGGCATGCATACAAGCCGAGCGTCGTAATACCACGATCACCAAGCGCCGTAACCAATTGATATGCAATGGATCCACAACAGGCATCAAGGGCGGCATCACGGCTGCTGGTTTGGGTACAGACATTGCATATTCCATTGGTGTCACACCATTACCTGAATCGATGATTCCTAACAGGAGAAAGTGATCATGAATACCGAGATGCAGCGGCGTTTGTTGATGCTGCTAGTGCGCGCTTTATTGGTCTGTATGCTTGGGGCCTCCGGGTTTGCCGCCGCCGCGACAATCACGGAGGTCGAGCCGAATGACTCGATTTCGAGTGCGCAGTCGACGCCGGTACCGTCCGAGGGCCTCACTATTTCAGCGGTCGTTGGCGAACTGGATGGGTTAGATACGACCGACGCCGACTTTTTCGCATTTGACGCAACCGAGGGGGATACGCCTTCGATCACAATCGTCAGTGCGATGATCGATGCGAGTGGAGCGTGTAGTCTCTTCATGAATTATATCGCTCTCTACGACGCACTTGGCAAACTGCTTGGGCAGAGCCTGACCAACTGCCCGGTTGCCGATGCCTCCATCAATGGCGTGACATTGCCAGCAACCGGCAGGTATTTCGTCGCGATCAGCGGATATCCCCATTTCTGGGACGAAGGGGGTGTATCGCCGTATATGTCGTACCCGACCGTCAGTGGGCCCTATCAGCTCATCATCAGCGGCGTGCGCGACCCCAATGCCGCTCCGGTTCCTGCCCCTCCTGCCCCGACGCCTGCCCCTAGCCCCTCGCCTGCTGCGAAACAAGTGCCGATTCGTGTCGAGCACTGGCATCAGGATGAGAACGGTCTGGAAAAACGTAACGGCCAGGACCCGATCGTCGTCGGCATCCTGTCGATGAACGGCTTCGACGCAATGACAGTGGTACCGGAATCCTTGACGTTCGGCCGCACGGGTGAAGAGAAGAGCCTGTTCCGCTGCCGCAAGGGAGGCAAAGACATGAACCGTGACGGCCGTATCGACATGGTTTGTTACTTCAAGCCTGATGTTGCCGGTTTCCAGACCAACGACCTGAATGGATTGCTGAGAGGCAAGACCAAGTCGGGCGAGCAAATTGAGGCCACCGGCGCGCTGAAAATTTTCAAGGTCACGACCGAGAGACGGCGGGCCAAGGGTGGGAAACAAGGAAACGACGACAATAAGAGCAAGAAATAATCACTCCGCAGTTTGTAATTCGGCCCCCGTGAAAACGGGGGCTTTTTTTTGGCTGGACCAGCGTGTCCGATCCATGGCCTATTTTTTTACAGCGCGCGTTTGGCGAAATGGCTCAGGCGGAGGCCAAGCACCCACAGGGTGCCAGAATACGCAGCTACGCCGAGGACGACGAGCATGGCAAGCCGGCCTATTCGCCACCAGGCGGGGGCGGACAGCCAAACTGCGTCCGCTCCCGTTGCGCACCACAGAACGATGCTCATTACCAGCAATGCCGCTGCCACCTTCACCAGGAACATAATCCAGCCGGCCTGCGGCCGAAAAATATCGTGGCGCCGCAGCGTGTAGTAAAGCAATCCTGCGTTGAGGCACGCGCCCAACGAAATAGCCAACGCCAGGCCCGCGTGCCGCAATTGCCAAATGAAAATCAAGTTCATCAACTGGGTGGCCACGAGCGTGATTACCCCAATCTTGACGGGCGTGCGGATGTTCTGCCTGGCATAGAAGCCGGGGGCGAGCACCTTGACGAGGATCAATCCCAGCAGACCGATGCTGTAAGCCATGAGGGCGTTGCGCGTCATCATCACGTCATTCGCGCCGAACGCACCGTGGTGAAACAAGGTCGCGATCAGCGGCACGGCGAGCAGAGCCAACGCCAGAGCACACGGCAGAGCCAGCATGAAAGTCAGCCGCAGCCCCCAGTCGAGCAGTTTCGAATATTCCTCACCGGTCTTGTCGGCGAAGCTTCGTGTCAGGCTCGGCAGCAGAATCGTTCCCAGCGCGACGCCGAGCAGTCCGGTCGGAAATTCCATCAGGCGATCGGCGTAGTAGAGCCAGGAGACGCTACCGGTCACCAGGAAGGAAGCAAAGATGGTGTTGATGAGCAGGCTGATCTGGCCGATGGAAACGCCGAATACCGCGGGCCCCATCAGCTTCAGGATTCTCCACACCCCGGGATCCTTCAGATTGAAACGAAAGCGCGGCAGCATGCCGATTTTGGCCAGGAACGGAAGCTGGAATCCCAGTTGCAACAGGCCGCCGGCAAACACCGCCCAGGCCAATGCCAGGACCGGCGGATCAAAATATGGAGCCAGCCACAACGCGAACGCGATGAACGAAACGTTCAGCAGCGTCGGCGTGAAGGCCGGAACCGAGAACCGGCTCCAGGTGTTCAGGATTCCACCGGCAAACGACGTGAGCGAAATGAAGAGGATGTAGGGGAACGTGATGCGCAGCAGTTGCACTGTGACCGCGAACTTGTCGGGACTCGCCGCGAACCCCGGCGCGGTGACGTAAATGATTAACGGCGCAGCGATCATCCCGACGGCGGAAACGACTAGAAGCACCAGGGCCAGTAAAGTTGCAACGTGGTCGATGAGCGAGTGCGTCTCATCGGGAGTGCGGGCGTTGCGGTACTCACCGAGTATCGGGACAAATGCCTGGGCAAATGCTCCTTCGGCAAAAAGGCGCCGCAACAGGTTGGGAAGCCGGAATGCCACGAAAAAAGCATCCGTATAAAGTCCTGCGCCGAAGCCGCGGGCGATGACGGCATCGCGCACGAATCCCAGAATCCGCGACACCAGCGTCATGCTGCTGATGGTCGCCAAGGCCTTGAGCAAATTCATTATCGTGTGATGTGGAAGCCGGAATGCGGCGGATTGTAACCGAGGGCGGCCCCGGGCCATGCTGGCAGGAAGCCGCCTCCTGGCCAGGGATCGCGCTGCTTTTCGGTGGGGGCCTGCACTATCGGGTTGCAAACACCCTGCCGGGACAGTACCATAGCGCCCTTTTCCGCACTCCCCGGTTCAAGGAACACCCAATGGCCAACATAGCCTCAGCCAAGAAACGCGCCCGCCAGGCGGAACACCGCCGCGCCCACAACGCGGGTCAGCGCACCGAATTACGCTCCGCCATCAAGAACGTGAAAAAGGCGATTGCCGCCGGCGACAAAAAAGCAGCCCAGGCACAGTTTCAGGTGTCGCAAAGCCGCATCGACTCGATTGCGGATAAGCGCATCGTGCACAAGAACACGGTTTCACGGCAAAAAAGCCGCCTGGCCGCAGCCATCAAGGGCATGTCCTGAACAGAACGCCCTGGCAAAATGCAAAGGCCCGCGCATGCGGGCCTTTTGTTTTTGGGCTGCTGCCGGTGCAAACCGGTTACGCGACCCTGATGTTATTCGTTACCTGCAGCGACTGACGGATTTCGTGCCTGCCTTCCCTCACCTGCAATTCGTTGTCACCGCAGAAGGACATCAGGAATTTGAATGCTTCGGGGCTCATTTGCTCGAGACGGCGGTCCACCACGACACATTTCACACCCGACACGATGATCGGCTTCAAATACGGTGAATAGCTGATGCGCTGGTCTTCTCCGAACAGCGACATGCAACCACAAAGCCGTTCAGCCCAGTCACTGGGCCGGAATGTTTCACCACCGGTGGTGATACCGACGATGAGAATTTCTTCGATGGGCGGGCCGGACATTTTGCAGTTTCTGAGTGGCGTGCATCGTACCATATTCTGCAGCGCACCAAAGCTCTTTGCAAACTTGAGAGACTGCAGATAACCGATTGATAAAAATGGGCCATTCTGCCCGATAGGCGTATCTTCCCCGGTGCCGATGCGGGCAAGTCGAGAGCTTTGATTGCCTCGACGGGACGCCCGCGTATCGCAGCAGTGATTGCGCTGGCGGATTCTTCTGTCGAGGGATCGCCGCCTGGTAAAACCAGTCTGACAGGCATGGGCACGCAAGCCGAAATCCGCAAGGTAAAGCGCTTGCATCCGTGCACTGATTCGGATAAATATAGGGACTGAAAACCCCAACATTTTCAATGGCACGCACGGCGGCTTTTTGCCGCCGTGTGCTTTTTGGAGCCGGGGAAAAACGGCCGGGTGGGCGACATGATGCAACACGTAATGACAACTTATGGCCGGCAGACGATCGCGTTTTCGCGCGGTGAAGGTTCATGGCTGTGGGACCTCGAGGGCAGGCGCTACCTCGACTGCGTCAGCGGGGTCGCCGTCAACGGTGTGGGACATGCCCACCCCCGGCTGGTCGCCGCAATTTCCGCCCAGGCTGCGCGCGCGATGCACGTATCCAACCTGTATGAAATTCCCGAGCAGGAGCAACTCGCCTCCCGCCTGTGCGATCTCGCGGGGATGGACAATGCTTTCTTCTGCAATTCCGGATGTGAAGCCAACGAAGCGGCAATC
>DASWEZ010000090.1:0-13561 GCA_036394495.1 Burkholderiales bacterium | reverse complement strand
TCGCTGTCGAAGCCTGCCCGCGGTGAGATGATGTTCCGCACCCCGGATTTTTTCAACTCGGCCGCCGTTCCGGGCCCGACGGCGGCAACCTTGGCGCGGGCGGGCAGGCCGCCCTTCCGCAGAATATAGGGCATGCCCACGCGTGCGGCATTCGAGCTGACGAAAACAACCAGGTCGAATTGCGGCAAATTATCGAGGGCGGGTGCAATTGCCGTTTCTGCCAGCGGTTCGATCTCCAGGGCCGGGAACAAGACGGCTTCGCCGCCCGCATCGCGGATGAGCCGGGCAAGTTGAACCGATTGTTCTGCGGGCCGCGTCACCAGGATTTCCACTCCGGTCAACTGCGGTTTCATTCGGGCTGCCCGTCCAGCCCTGCCAGAATCTCGCGTGCACCCTTCGCGATCAGGCGCTGCGCCACCGCGTTGCCGAGCTCCTGCGGCATGCCCGAACGCGGCGCGGTGATCTCGTCATAAACCATGCGGCTACCGTCCGGACGGGCGACGAAACCTCGCAAACGCGCGCTGCCGCCGCTGATCTCGGCAAAACCGCCCAGGGGTACCTGGCAACTGCCGGCCAGCGCGCGGCTCAGCGCGCGTTCGGCTTCCACGCACCAGCGGGTGTCCGGGTCGTTCAACGGAGCCAGCGCCGCAATCACATCGCTGCGTTCCGATCGGCATTCGATCCCCAGGGCACCCTGCCCGACTGCCGGCAGGCAGTATGCCGGTTCGAGAATCGCGGTAATGCGTTCGGAAAGCCCGAGTCGTTTGAGTCCGGCGGCCGCGAGAATGATGGCGGCGTAGTGGCCTTCGTCCAGTTTGCGCAGTCGCGTCTGGACATTGCCGCGCAAGGACTCGACGCGAAAATGCGGAAAGCGCGCGCGCAACTGGCTCTCGCGCCTCAGGCTGGAAGTACCGATCACGCTGCCCGACGGCAGGCTCTCCAGGTCCCGATAGCCGTTGCAGACAAAGGCGTCCCGCGGATCCTCGCGCTCGGTGATGGCGGCGATGCTGAATCCGGCCGCCAGATTCATCGGGACGTCCTTCATCGAATGCACCGCTATGTCCGCCTGCTCCGATTCGAGAGCCAGTTCGAGTTCCTTGACGAACAATCCCTTGCCGCCGATCTTCGCGAGCGGCGTGCCGAGCAGTCGGTCGCCTTCGGTGGTCATGCCGAGCAGATGCGTCTGCATTGCCGGATAGAGCGCGCGCAGTCTTGCCTCGATGTGGCGTGCCTGCCACATTGCCAGCGCGCTCTCGCGGGTTGCGATGACGATTCGGGGAGGATGATTCAAGTCGGAAGGCAAACCTGGGCTAGGACGGAAAAAATAGCGCCGCTGCAGTCGGCCGGCAGCGGCCCGGGGTTCGAAAAGGTCGAATAAACTTGCGGATCCGCGTTCCGGATTATTTCTCCAGCAGGCTTCTCAGCATCCAGGCAGTCTTCTCGTGCACCTCCATGCGCTGCGTCAGCAGATCCATGGTGGGTTGATCGCCGGCCTTTTCAGCCGCGGGGAAAGCCTTGCGTGCCGTACGGGTGACCGCCTCGTGTCCATCCAGCAGGATCCTGATCATGTCCTGCGCCTTCGGCACACCCACGGTTTCCCGGATGGACGCGAGCTTCGAAAACTGCGCATAAGTACCCGGTGCGGGAGAATCCAGGGAGCGGATGCGCTCTGCAATGAGGTCGATATTGGTCCACAGCTCGGTGTACTGCGTCTGGAACATGAGATGCAGGGTCTGGAACATCGGACCGGTCACGTTCCAGTGAAAATTATGGGTTTTCAGGTAAAGCGTGTAGCTGTCGGCAAGCAGCTTCGACAGATTCTCCACGATCTTCAGGCGATCCTTTTCCTTGATACCGAGATCGGCGGCCATGATGTTTTCCTTTTTTGGCGGAATGAAAAGTTGTTTGCCGGATGATAGGCCAATTCCGCGACCGCTTCAGCGGGCCGGCGACGAAACTCCTTGCCGATACGCAACGATGACGGGTCACAGCAAATTTCGTCCGAATTCCTTGACGATGTGTTGCTGGCGGCGGCTCACCGGCAGTTTCTCATCCAGGCCGTTGAGCATCACGGTCCAGTGCGATTCGCCGGGCTCCGTGGCATCCTTCTCGAATCCGAGGATATGCGCCTTCGCCGCCAGGCAGCTGCGATGGATGCGCACGAACTGATCGCTGAATTCCTGCTCCAGGCGCGAAAGCGACTCTTCCACAAGATGCTCCCGGGTGGCCGTGCGCACGGTCACGTATTTGAGCTCTGCCCGGAGATAGCGAATATCGGTCACGGCGATCAGCATGACCTTGCCGCGCTCCTGCACCGAAAGATGCTTGCGCGGCTCGGGCGCGATCCTCTGCAGGACATCCAGGCTTAGGGGCGTGATCGCCCGCGCCCTCGTCAATGCATCGTGCAGACGCCGCAACCGGATCGGCTTGACCAGATAATCGACGGCATGCAGTTCGAATGCCTTCAGCGCGTAGTCATTGTAGGCAGTGGTGAAAATAACCGAGGGCGGATCCGGCAATTTCAGCAGATGTTGCGCCGCTTCAAGGCCATCCATCTCGGGCATGCGGATGTCGAGCAGCACCACGTCCGCCGGCATTTTTGCGAGCAAGGCGAGCAATTCGCGCCCGCTCGCGGCTTCGCCGACGAGCTCGATCGGGAAACTGCTGGCACAGTCCTCCAGCAGGTCGCGCACCCGGCTGCGGGCGGGCGTTTCGTCGTCGGCTATGACGACCTTCAATGCCTGGGGATGTTTCGTCATTCGTCTGCCTTCACGTACGGGATCGTGATATGGACCTCGTATTCGCTGTCGCCGACACGCGCCCGCAGACTGGCTTCCGCGTCGAAATGCAGCGCCAGCCTCTCGCGGATGTTGCCAAGGGCCATCTTGTTGCCGGCGTGGTGACTGCCGTCCTTGCGATAGGGGTTGCGCAGAACCATGTGCACCTGATCGCGGACATGGTAGATGTTGACGCTGACGACGCCGGGTTCGATGGACGGTTCGATGCCGTGGTAGACCGCATTTTCCAGCAGCGGCTGCAGCACCAGGGGTGGCATGAGCGCATCTTTGGGCATATTGTCGACGTGCCAGTCGATCTGCAGCCGGTCTCCCAGACGCAGTTGCTCGAGGGCGAGATACTGGCGGCAAAGTTCGACCTCGTTTTCCAGCGGTGCAAGGTCGCGATTGTCGGCCATCAGCACACGGAACAGATCGGCCATGTCTTCCAGTGCTGCCTCAGCGCGCCGCGGCTCGGCCCGTATCAGCGAGAGTACCGCATTTATGCTGTTGAACAGGAAATGCGGCCGGATGCGTGCCTGCAGCGCTTGCAGCCGGGCCTCGGACAGCGCCGGCGACAGCGCACGATTGCGCAGATTGAAATAACCGATCAGGGTGAGTGTCGTCGCGACAGCAAAAAAAACATCACGTCCGGCGTCCTCCATTTCGGACTCCAGGATCAGCGCCCCGAAACGCAACACCAGCAGGGTAATGGCAAGCTCCGCAAATACGATCAGCACGACTGCAGCACGATATTCGAGCTTGTGAAGCCACGAGTTCGATGCTCCGAGCAGCAATACCGACAGGATCGCGATCGGCTGCACCACGGCGGCGATGGCAAACCATTGCTGCAGGAAGCTGCTCCAGCCGGACGATTTCAGCATCGCCGCAACGACGGTCAGCGCCGTAATGATGACCAGCACCCGCAGCATCACTCCGAGATTGCGGAAATTCGGCAGCAGGGTCGCTGCGGGGTTTTGATTTATACTTGCCATCTGTAGAGACGTACCGAAACGCGCGCCAAAACAATTGTTTAACGCATTCCATTGTGAACGGGGCAGATCGCCAATGCAACAACAGGAACCGCCGGCAGACAAGGACGGCAAGACATGGTCGGGGAGATTCGACGAACCGGTCGCGGAACTGGTCAAACGCTATACGGCGTCCGTCGGCTTCGATCAGAGGCTGGCTGAATTCGACATCCAGGGTTCGCTTGCGCATGCACGCATGTTGCACGCGGTCGGCGTATTGTCCAAAACCGATCTCGCCGACATCGAACGCGGCATGGCAGGCATCCTCGACGAGATCCGCGCGGGAAAATTCGCGTGGTCGATCGACCTCGAAGATGTTCACCTGAATATCGAGAAGCGCCTGATCGATCTGGTCGGCGACGCCGGCAAGCGACTGCACACCGGCCGCTCGCGCAACGACCAGGTCGCAACGGATATCCGGCTTTATCTGCGCGCGGCGATCGACGAAATGCTCGCGCTGATTACCGCATTCCAGGGTCGCCTGCTCGATCTCGCGGACCAGCATGTCGATACGCTGATGCCCGGTTTCACGCACCTGCAGGTCGCACAGCCGGTGAGTTTCGCACATCATCTGATGGCTTATCACGAAATGCTCGGGCGCGACGCATCGCGCTTCGCCGATTGCCGCAGGCGGCTCAATCAGCTTCCGCTGGGCGCCGGCGCGCTCGCCGGAACGACATTCCCGATCGATCGTGAACGGGTTGCAAAGGAGCTTGGCTTCGACGGCGTCTGCGAAAACTCGCTGGACGCGGTGTCCGACCGGGATTTCGCGATCGAGTTTTGTGCCTGCGCGGCATTGATCATGACGCACCTTTCCCGGCTTTCCGAGGAGCTGATCCTGTGGATGAACCCGCGCTTCGGCTTCATCCGGCTGGCCGACCGGTTTTGCACCGGCTCGTCGATGATGCCGCAGAAGAAAAACCCGGATGTGCCTGAACTCGTGCGCGGCAAGACCGGACGCGTCAATGGCCACCTGGTCGGGCTGCTGACGCTCATGAAGGGCCAGCCGCTCGCCTACAACAAGGACAACCAGGAAGACAAGGAACCGCTGTTCGACACGGTGGACACTCTCGGCGCGACCTTGCGGATCTATGCCGACATGATCGGTGGCATCGCCGTGGACAAGGAGGCGATGCGCCGCGCCGCCATGGAGGGCTATGCCACGGCGACCGATCTCGCCGACTATCTGGTGAAAAAGGGCGTGCCGTTCCGCGAGGCCCACGAAGTCGTCGCGCGCGCGGTACGCCGCGCCGCGGACAAAGGCGTCGATCTCGCACAACTCGGCGTGGACGAGTTGAAACAGTTCTCGAAACTCATCGATAAGGACGTAATCGACAAGCTGTCGCTCGAGGGTTCCCTGGCGGCGCGCGATCATATCGGCGGCACCGCACCCAAGCAGGTGCGTGCGGCCATCGCGCGCGCGCGCCAGCGGCTGAGCGGACGTTAGCCGTTTCGCCGGGTGGCCGCTACCGGCACCCGGCGATTGTCGTGCGGCGCGCCGCCGCGCTATCGATCCATTGCTGGGCCAGGTCAAAACCTGATAGATTCCGGCTGAATTCGAATCGTCCGGCGAGGGAGATGACTCGCCGGATTGTTTTTCCGAAGAATCATAAAAATGGGGGAGGAGAGCATATGAACACGCACGCTTCGAAGTTCCTGAAGTCCGGGGCAGCCCTGCTCGCGGCAGTCCTGGTCAGCGCAAACTGTTACGCGCAGGACAAGCCGATCCGCATCGGCCTGGTGACTTTTCTTTCGGGTCCGGCTTCCGGGCCGTTCGGCGTGCCGGCGAAGCTCGCCGCCGAAGCGATCGTGGATTCGCTCAATGCGGGCAAGGTGCCCGCGCCGTATGCCACGAAAGGTTTCGGCGGAACCCCGCTGGAACTGGTGGTAATCGACGAAGCCGGCGGCGCGACCAAGCAAGTCTCCGAGTTACGCAACCTCGTCGAGCGCCAGGATGTCGATTTCGTCATCGGCTATATCGGCAGCGGCGATTGCCTGGCCGTGGCGCCGGTGGCCGAGGAACTCAAGAAGATCACCATCCTGTTCGATTGCGGCACGCCGCGCGTATTCGAGGATGCGAGTTACAAGTACGTGTTTCGTACCAGGCCGCACGCCACCATGGACGCCGTGGCCGGCGCAATGTATTTGCTGGAAAACCGTCCCGGCATGAAAAGCTACGGCGGCATCAACCAGAATTACGCATACGGTCAGGATTCCTGGGCCGACTTCACTGCCGTGATGGGGACGCTGAAACCCGATGTCGCCATCACCACGTCCCAGATGCCGAAGTTCGGTGCCGGCCAGTACGGGCCGGAGATTTCGACCCTGCTGCAGAGCAATTCCGACGTGATTCACTCCAGTTTGTGGGGCGGCGACCTGGAAGCCTTCATGCTGCAGGCCATGCCGCGCAACCTGTTCACCCGCAGCCAGCTCATCCTGGTGGCCGGCGAACCCTATCTGCACAGACTGCCAGGCAGCATTCCCGACGGCACGATCATTGGCGCGCGCGGCCCGAGCGGCGTTTATGCCCAGAAAAGCGCGTTGAACGACTGGTTGCGGCAGATCTACAAGGAGCGCGCGGAGAATTTTCCGAACTATCCGGCCTACAGCGTCGCGCAGGCGTTTCTCGGCCTGAAGACCGCCTATGAAAAGGCTAAGGCGCAGGGCACGCCCGGAACCGAGGAGATCATCAAGGCATTCGAATACGAGACTTTCGATTCGCCGAGCGGCAAGGTCATGATGAAGCTGGGCAAGGGACATCAGGCCGTGACCGGCACCGCCTATGGCACGACGCGCACGGTCAATGGCGTGATCACCGTCGGCAACATCAAGTATTACCCGGTCGAACGCGTGCAACCCCCCGAAGGCATAAAAAGCATCGACTGGATCAAGGCGGGCATGAAACCCGGCAAGTGGTAGCAGTACCCCCGCAATAGATCATGGCCCAGCTAATCGCCGTCCTGATCGACGGACTGATCTACTCGTCCTGGCTTTTCATCATCGCCGTGGGCCTTACGCTGATTTATGGCGTGATGAAGATCCTGAACATCGCCCACGGCAGCCTTTATGCGCTTGGCGCCTACAGCGCCGCTTCGCTCGCCGGCTATTGGATCAAGCAAGGTTATCCCCCCATGGGCAGTTACGCCATCATGCTGGTCGCGGCGATCCTGGTGGGGCTGATCGCCGGACCGGTGATCGAACGCGGCCTGCTGCGTTTCATGTACGGCAAGGACGAGATCGTGCTCGTGCTCGTCACCTATGCGGTATTCCTGATCCTCGAGGACTTCGTCAAACTGGTATGGGGCGTCGATCCCTATTTCATCGCGCAACCCTACGGCCTGCTCGGCAGCTTCGACATCGGCGACCTGACTTATCCGAACTACAACCTCGTGCTGTTCGGTGCGGCGGTGTTCATCGGCGTGGTGCTCGCCTGGGTGCTGACCAAGACCCGGCAGGGCAAGATGTTGCTTGCCGTGATCCATGACCGGGAAATGTCGGGCGCGATGGGCATCAATGTCGGTCGCGTGTACTTCATCACCTTTACCGTCGGCGCAATGCTCGGCGCGCTGGGCGGCGCGCTGACGGCACCGATGATTTCGGTGCAGCCCGGTATCGGCGCGGAGACCATCGTGCTCGCGTTCGCCGTCGTGGTAATCGGCGGACTGGGCAGCCTGCCGGGGGCCGCACTCGCCGCCTTGCTTGTCGGCATCGTGCGCGCGGCGGCCGTTCACTACCGGCCTGAACTCGACCTGTTCAGCATTTACCTTGTCATGGCCGTCGTGCTGATCGTGCGTCCCAAGGGCCTGTTCAGTGCACAGGAAGCCCGCAAGATATGAAGCGCGACCCGACACTTCCGATTCTCGTTGCGGTATCGGTCATCCTTCTCGCCGCCGGCCCTTTCCTGCCGCGCTGGGCGATGTTCCTGATCAACGTATCCTTGTGCTACGGCATCGTCGTTCTCGGCATGATGCTGCTGATGCGCACCGGCGTCGTGTCCTTCGGTCATGGTTTGTATTACTGCCTCGGTGCCTACGCCGCCGGCACGCTCGACCAGGTCTACAAGATTTCGGACATGGCCGTGATGCTGGTCGCCGCGGTGATCGTCACCGCCCTGGCATCCGCCGCGCTCGGATTGCTGTTGCGCAAGTACCGGGACATCTTCTTCGCCATGCTGTCGCTCGCGTTTTCGATGATTCTGTACGGCTTGCTGGTCAAGACTTCGTCGCTGGGATCGAGCGATGGTTTCAATATCGCAGCAACCAAGATCGCGGGCTTTACGGTCGCCGGAACCTCGGTCGAACGCTATGTGCGCTACGCGTTGACGGTGGTATGCGCTTTCGCTGCCGGCGCGTTCATGCACCGGTATCTGAACTCGCACATGGGCAGGCTCGCCGAAGCGATCCGCGACAACGAGTTGCGCGTCGAGTACATGGGCGCGTCGGTGCGCAACGTCATTCACGTGAACTATATGATCTCGGCGGTGCTCGCCGGCGTCGGCGGCGCGCTTGCTGCGATCGCCGTGGGCCACATCGATCCCGAGATGGCGTACTGGACGACATCCGGCGAGTTCGTCTTCGTCGGCATCCTCTCGGGCACCAGCAGCATTATGGCGCCTTTCCTCGGCGCATTCATATTCGAGACGATCCGCAGCTTTGCCTATGAATATTCTCCGAACACCTGGCAGATGGCGCTCGGCATCACCATGCTGGTGGTGATCATGTTCCTGCCCGGCGGGTTGTGGTCGCTGTTCACCCGCAAGCGCAAGGCCGCCTGACATGACGATCGTTCTCGAAGCCAAGGGACTGAACAAGAGTTTCGGCGCAGTAACTGCAGCCAACGACATCAACGTTGCGGTCGAGCAGGATGCCGTAGTCGGGTTGATCGGCAGCAACGGTGCCGGCAAGACGACCTTTATCAACATGGTAACCGGCTACCTCAAGCCCAGCTCCGGTACCATTGATTTTGGCGGCCGCGACATCACCCCGTTGAGCCCGCGCCAGATCACGCGGCTGGGCATCTGCCGTTCGTTCCAGATTCCACAGCTGTTCAATTCGCTGTCGGTTTACGAAAACCTGCTGGTCGGAATCGGCATCGTCGTATCCGGAGGGAAGAACTGGTCCGCAGCCAGCCACCACGTCGGCACGCCGGGCAAAGCGGTCGACGGCATGCTGGAGCGCTTCAAGCTCACCGATTATCGCGACAAGTTGGCGGGGGTGCTGCCCGAGGGCATCCGCAAATTGCTCGATATCGCGATGGCGATGGCCGTCAAGCCGAAGATCCTGTTACTCGACGAGCCGACGTCCGGCGTTTCGGCCGACGAGAAATTCACGCTGATGGACATGGTGATGGAAGCAGTGCGGGCGCAGAAGGTAACCGTGCTGTTTGTCGAACACGACATGGAAATCGTCACCCGCTATACCCAGCGCGTACTCGCCTTCTACGAGGGCCGCATCATTGCCGACGGCCTGCCGGCGGCGGTGCTGGGCGACATCGAAGTCCGCAAATATGTTACCGGGGAAGCTCACGCGGCCGGAGGACATCATGCTGCGCATTGAGGGACTCGACGTCTCGATCGCATCGGTGGGCATCCTGCGCGGCGTGAACATGGATGTGCCGACCGGAAAATTCGCAGGCCTCATCGGCCGCAATGGCGCCGGCAAGACCACGTTGATGCGCTCGGTGATGGGCATCCTGCCGCCGCGCCAGGGAAGCATCAGTTTCGACGGCTCGCCGCTCGGGAAGACGCCGGTCCACCAGCGCGCACGCAATGGCATCGGCTACATGCCGGAAGACCGCCGTCTGGTGCCCTCGCTGAGCGTCGAGGAAAACGTGCTGATCCCGGCCTGGTCCGCGGGCGTGGCCGATACCCGTGCGCGGCTGGCCGACGTCTATAAGATGATTCCGGAGGTGGAGGCGTTCTCCGGGCGCAAGGCATTGCAGCTTTCCGGCGGGCAGCAAAAGCTGGTGGCACTGGCGCGCGCGTTGATGTGCGGCACCAAACTCCTGCTGCTCGACGAACCGTTCGAAGGCGTGGCGCCGGTGCTGGCCAAACGACTGGCGGAGGTGATCGCCGGACTCAAGCAACGGGGACTTTCGATCGTCCTGACGGAATCCGATCTGTCGCATTCCCGGGAAATGCTCGACGTGATCTATTCCATCGACCGCGGCCAGGTTTCGATCGTCGGCTAGGCCCCGCTCACTGCGGCGGCGTCTCCGGCTTGGAGGATAATCCGCGCTAGCGCCGGTGCAATTGAATCGTCTTGACCGGCGACGCCGCCGGTGCATCGGTCGCACATCCCTTGCAAGTGCTGCAACCAACACTCTCTGCACCCGACTGCAGGCGCGCGAACCGGACACGTTGCGAGGACGGCACGACCGCGATGAGACGCGAGATCAGCCAGCGGCGTATGCCTTGCGGCATGAACAGCCAGACAGCGTAGGCGATGGCAACGGCGACGATGAAATAAGCGATCAGGGTTTGCATGAATCAGCCTCCGGTCAATACCAGGGCCACTCGGTAAGTAACGAAAGAGGCTGCATAGGCCAGCAGAAACAGGTAGCCCGCCATAATCAACGGATAGCGAATCGAATTGGTTTCACGCCGCACGATCGACAGCGTCGAAATGCATTGCGGCGCAAACACGTACCAGGCGAGCAGGGAAAAGGCCGTGGCGAGCGACCAACTCTGCGCAATCATCGGGGTAAGTTGCGCCGCTACGTCCTCGCCGGTCGCGGACAGCGCATATACCGTTCCCAGCGCACCCACGGCGACTTCGCGCGCCGCCAGCCCTGGTATCAGGGCGATCGAGATCTGCCAGTTGAAGCCTATCGGTGCCAGGATTGTTTCGAGACCCCGTCCGATTATTCCGGCGAGGCTGTACTGGATCGCGGGTCCGCTGGCGCCGGCCGGGGGTGCCGGGAACGAGGACAGGAACCAGAGCAGAATCGTCAGGGAAAGGATGATGGTGCCGACCCGGGCGAGAAAAATCTTTGCCCGCTCGATGAGCCCCATCACCAGGTTTCTCAGGTTGGGCCAGCGGTAGGACGGCAATTCCATCATCAGCGGATGCAGCATCTTGCGGCCGGCGGCCAGCTTCATGACCCAGGCAACCGCCATCGCACTCACGATTCCCGCGACATACAGTACGAAGAGCACTACGCCCTGCAGGTTGAGGAAACCGAGCACGGTCTTCTGCGGAATGAAGGCGCCGATAATCAGCGCGTAGACGGGCAGGCGCGCCGAGCAGGTGGTCAGTGGAGCGATCATGATCGTGGTCAGCCTGTCGCGCCAGTTGGCGATGTTGCGCGTGGCCATGATGCCGGGGATCGCACAAGCGAAACTCGACAGCAGCGGAATGAAGGAACGGCCCGACAGCCCGACCGTGCCCATGAGCCGGTCGAGCATGAAGGCGGCGCGCGGCAGGTAGCCCGAATCCTCCAGCGCCAGGATGAACAGGAAAAGGATCAGGATCTGGGGCAGGAAAACCAGCACGCTTCCAGCACCTGCGATCACGCCGTCGACGAGCAGGCTTTGCAGGATGCCCTGGGGCAACCACGTCTTCAGCATTTCGCCGATTGCCTCGACGGTCGACTTGATCGCATCCATCGGCCACTGTGCCCAGCTGAACACGGCCTGGAACATCAGGAACAACATCACGGCCAGAATCACATAGCCCCAGAACGGATGCAGCACGACGCGGTCGAGCGCATCGTCAATGCGCAGTTCGTTCGGCGGTTCGCGCACGGCCACGGCAAGGATGCGCCGGACTTCGCGTTGGGTTGTCGCGACGTCCGCGATGTCCGGTGCCTTCCATTCGGGAACCGCGGTGGGGCGGTCCGACATGTGGCTTTGTATCGCGCCGATCAGTTCGTCCGCACCGCCGTGGCGCACGGCCACGGTCTGTACGACGGGCATGCCGAGTTCCCGCTCGAGCGCGGCGACGTCGATCTCCACGCCGCGATGCCTTGCAACATCGGTCATGTTCAGGGCCAGCACCGTCGGCAGTCCGAGACGCTTGGCCTCGACCACCAGCCGCAGGTTCAGGCGCAAATTGGTCGCGTCGGTCACGCATATCAGCAGGTCCGGCCGGTCTTCATCCTTGTTCGCGCCAATCACCACGTCGCGCGTGATCGTTTCATCGAGACTCAGTGCATTCAGGCTGTATGCGCCCGGCAGGTCCAGGACGCGGATGCGCTGCCCGTTCGGCGTTTCGAACAGGCCTTCCTTGCGCTCCACGGTCACGCCCGCATAGTTCGCGACTTTTTGCCGGCTGCCGGTCAGCAGATTGAACAGCGCGGTCTTTCCGCAATTCGGATTGCCGAGCAATGCAATGCGCAGCGCAGACTGGGAAGGGGTCATGGCTTCGTCCCGGATTGCGAGGCCGGTATCACCAGTACGTGGTCGGCTTCAAAGCGGCGCAATGCGAAGGTCGTGTTGCCGATGCGAACAGCGACGGGCTCGCCACCTGGAAATCCGGCCGCGATGACGCGCAGGGATTCGCCTTCGACGAATCCGAGTTCGAGCAGGCGCAGGCCGATGTCTCCATCCTCGATCTCGGACACTCCGGTGCGCACCTCGCGAATGGTGACCGTCTGGCCGACGCCAACGCGGCTTAGCGCAATGAGCTTGTCCGCTATCGCGACGGGTTCAGGGTAGGTATCTAACGGCATGCCAGCTTGGAAAGGCCAAGGTTAATGGGAATCGTTATTATTATGGTCCTTTTTCGCGGCCTTGGCATCCTGCAAAGGGGTGGCATCCGATGGCGGCCGGGACGACGCGGCTTTTTTCCGATTTTGAGGGCTTTTTTTCGCAATCCCGGCTCATCGCATTTACGCGGCGCGCGCGGATGTAGTCACTCATAACGCCTGTTTCGTCTATGCACCGAAGCGCGCCGCCGCGGTAAACTTGCGCGCGCCGCTGAATGTCACCTTGCCGGAACGACTGATGGCGCCGGATGTCCGAACCCTACTTGCCGATTCATTCCGAAGGAGAAGCCGCAGTGGCCGCGCAACAATTGCTCGACCTGATCGGAAATACGCCACTGGTCGAGATCACCCGCATGGGTGCCGGTCCGTGCCAGCTGTTCCTGAAAATGGAAAGCCAGAATCCCGGCGGCTCCATCAAGGATCGCATCGGCCGCTCGATGATCGAGGCAGCGGAGAAAGACGGCCGGCTCAAGCCCGGCGGCACGATCATCGAGGCCACCGCGGGCAACACCGGTCTCGGCCTGGCGCTGGTGGCGGCGTTAAAGGGCTACAAGCTGGTCCTGATCGTTCCCGACAAAATGAGCCGGGAAAAAATCTTCCATCTGAAGGCGATGGGCGCAGAAGTCATGCTCACCCGCTCCGACGTGGGCAAGGGCCATCCCGAGTACTACCAGGACATGGCCGAGCGCATCTCGAAGGAAACCGGCGCGTTCTTCGTCAACCAGTTCGGCAATCCGGCCAATCCGCTGGCGCACGAGACCACCACCGGCCCAGAGATCTGGGCGCAGATGGATCACGACGTCGACGCGGTGGTATTCGGGGTCGGATCGTCGGGCACGATGACCGGACTGGCACGCTACTTCGCAAAGGTGTCGCCGCAAACCGAAATGGTGCTGGCCGATCCGGTCGGTTCGGTGCTGGCCGACTACGTCCATACCGGGAAATATGGCGAAGCGGGAAGCTGGATAGTGGAGGGCATCGGCGAGGATTTCATTCCACCGATCGCCGATTTCTCGCGGGTCAAGAAGGCCTATTCGATCGGCGACGCGG
>DASWEZ010000089.1:0-14141 GCA_036394495.1 Burkholderiales bacterium | reverse complement strand
GCGCTACTGGCGCATACCCGTGATGGACGGCGAATTCCTCTGCGAGGAAACCACCGGCATGATCAAGGCCGTCGGTGGAGGCAATTTCCTTGTGCTCGCCCGCGGGCAGGCCGAGGCACTCGGCGCCTGCGAAGCGGCCATCGAGGCGATGTCCCGGTTGCGCGGCGTCATCATGCCCTTCCCCGGCGGCGTAGTGCGTTCCGGCTCCAAGGTCGGCTCGAAGTACAAGGCATTGCCCGCGTCGACGAATCATGCGTTCTGCCCGACCTTGCGTGGCGCGGTGAATAGCGAGTTGCCGCCGGAAGCCGGCGCGGTACTGGAAATCGTGATCGACGGGTTGACGCAAGCCGATGTACACGACGCCATGCGCACCGGCATCGAGGCCGTGTGCAAGGTCGGCGCGGGTGGTGGAATCCTGCGCGTAAGCGCGGGCAACTACGGCGGCAAACTCGGCCAGTTCCACTTCAAGCTGCGCGAGATCATGCAATGACCGCACTCACGCTGACCTTGCGCGCGCCGCCGCCGCGGAGTGTGGACTTGTCGGCATTGATTCCGGAACGGCTCGCGGGAATGAACGCGGTACAGATCGGCGCATTGCCATTGTGTGACGGATTGGACGTTGCGGATTTATTCGACGTCGATGGCGGCGACGCGCGACATCTGGTCATTCGCAACAGTTGCGACCGGCTGACGCACATCGGCTCTGCCATGCGCTCCGGCACGATCACCGTCGAGGGCGACTGCGGCGCCTACGCGGGCTTGGGCCTGAACGGCGCAAGTCTGGACATTGGCGGCAATGCTGGCGCCTTTGCCGGCAGCGGCATGAAAGCGGGAGCGATCCGGATCGGCGGTAACGCCGGCGATTTTGCGGGCGGCGCGCTCGCCGGAGACAGGCAAGGCATGCGCGGCGGAATCCTTGCAATCCACGGCGACGCAGGTGACCGGACCGGAGAACGCATGCGGCGTGGCCTGTTGCTGGTCGGCGGCAACGCCGGTGCCTATTGTGGGGCCAACATGCTGGCCGGGACGATCTACGTCGCCGGCAAGGTGGGAATGATGCCGGGCTTTTCGCTCAAGCGCGGCACGCTGCTGCTGGCCCGCATGCCGGACCCTCTTCCGGTTACGTTCCAGGACAGCGGCGAACATGCATTGCTGTTCCTCACGCTTCTGGAAAAACAACTGCAGCGCGATCGCGATGCGTTTGCACGTTTCCTGCCCTTCGGCGCAAATGTGCGGCGCTACTGCGGCGACCTTGCCTGGGGCGGCACCGGGGAGATCCTGGTCTTCTGTTGAAGCAGCTTCGCCTGAAGCGGCGGCCGCCTTAGCGGCCGTCCAGATCCGAGATGCGGTCTTCGTAGGCCTGGAGCATGCACTCGACGTTGTTGCAGACGTCGCGCGCCTCGCGAATCCACACACCCTGTTCTTCCATCAACACCTTCGGATCGGCGCCACGGCGGATCGCCCCGCGAAACGCATATGCCAGGCGTTCGTCGGCTTCGGCAAGCCGTGTATTCGAGCACAACAATTTCTCGGTATTGGTTTTCGCGCGGCTGCAATCCAGGGCCGCCAGTGCAGGCACCGGAACCGCCAGCGCGATGAGGATGGCGAGAGCAGCCGGCCCGTTCAAACGAGCAGCCTCCCGCCGTCGAGGACCGGCACCGCATCGAATGCGCTCAGGCGGGCCGCGAAATGGACTTCGTGTTCGAGATTGCGCTCGACCATCATGCGCCCGACACGGGCGCGCAACAGGCAATCGTCCGCGTCTTCGCTGCGGAACAGGCTGCGCGCCGCCAGCGCGGCATCGGAAAAGTCGCTGTTCTCATCGAGCGCACGCGACAGCAAGTCCACGAAATATCCCGCGCCGTACAGGTCTTCGAGATTGACCATGCCCATTGACCCCGAGCAGACGATGAGGATGGTCTTGCCGGGATGCTTGTCCAGGACACGATCGACCACCGCTTCGCCATTCAGCAATGCTCCGGCGTAAACATGGTCTGCACGCGCCGATTGCCGCAGCGCGACGGTACCGTTGGTCGTCGAATAGATCAGCTTGCGGCCCGCGATCTTCTCCTCGAGAAGGGCCAGCGGCGTAGGGGACGCGAATCCCGGCAGGGTTTCCGCATAGAGCTCGCCGGCAAGGACGTAGCTGCCGGCCGGATGCTTCTGCGCTTCCGCCCTCGCCCCGGCTTCGTCCAGCGTCGGAATGACTTCGGTCACGCCGTTGGCCATCGCGGTGATGATGGTCGACGTGGCGAAGAGCACGTCGAGCACGATCGCGACCTTGCCTTCGAGCCGCTCGTGATCGAGTTCTTCCTTGCGGTAGAGCACGTGCACCTTGTGCTTGAACAGCATGTTCACGTCGCGGGACTCCCCGGGTTGCGGCGGCGGAACATTCCATAGCCTTGCATGGACATCACCATTTCTCCATCCTGGTTGAATACTTCCCACAGATTGCTGACGATGCCGATGTCCGGCTTGCTCTTCGATGCCCGCGTTTCCAGCGTCGTGCGCCGGGCGCTGATCGTGTCGCCCGGCCGTACCGGTTTCAACCATTTCAGATTGTCGATGCCGGGCGAACCGACGCTGTCCGAGTCCAGCAAGTAAGCGTCGCACATCATGCGCATGACCATTGCGCAGGTATGCCAGCCGCTGGCGATCAGGCCGCCGTACATCGATCGCTTCGCCGCCGCCTCGTCCACATGGAACGGCTGGGGATCGTACTGCTTCGCAAACGCAATGACTTCGGCCTTGTCGACGAGTTTGCCGCCGATCTGCTCGACCTCTCCCACCTTGAAATCTTCCCAGTACCTTGTGCTCAACGTTCAATCCTCAAAAAGGAAATCTCACCGCAAAGGCGCAAAGACGCAAAGGAAAGCAACGCAGGGTGAATTGCGTCACTGGGTGATTTACGCCGTTCGATATTGAGCCGCAAATAACTCGCATGCACAGAGAAAACCAACCCAGGCAGAATCTACCAACCCTCACCGCTTTTCTACCCTCCACGCTTTCCTTTGCGTTCCCTTTGCGCCTTTGCGTCTTTGCGATGAGGTTTAAATACGCACCCAGGATTTACGTGGGGGCTTCATCTGCGCAACTTCTTCGCCTTCTTTCATGGTCGCGAAGCGCGTGCGCTGGCTGGCGGCGTTGCCGAACAGCACGTCGATGGCGGTCAGCCGTTTGAAATAATGGCTGACGTTCAGTTCGTCGGTCATGCCCATGCCGCCGTGCAACTGGATCGCCTGCTGGCCGACGAACCGTCCCGCGCGGCCGGTCATTTCCTTTGCCGCGGCGATGATGCGCCGGCGTTCGGAAACATCCGCCGAATCCACTTTCGAAGCGGCCAGCAAGGCCATCGAGCGCGCCTGCTCGATCTGCACCAGCATGTCGACCGCGCGATGCTGCAACGCCTGGAAGCGTCCGATCGGCTGGCCGAATTGCTGCCGCGTCTTCAGATACTCGACCGTCGCCGCATGCAACGCGTCCATGATGCCGACCGCCTCCGCGCACAAAGCGGCCATGGCGCGATCGAGCACCGCGTCGATCAGCGGCATGGCCTGGTCGAGGGTACCGATCATCGACTCCGGGCCGACCTTGACGCCCGAGAGCTGAAGATCGAGTGCGCGGGTTCCGTCGAACAGCGGATATTCCTGGCCGCCGAGGTTTTCCTCGTCGGCCTCGACGATGAACAGGGTAACGCCGCGTGCGTCACCGGGACTGCCGGCCGTGCGCGCCGACACGATGAACTTGTCCGCCACCGACCCATGCAGTACCAGGATCTTCTCGCCTTCAAGCACGAAGTTGTTGCCGTCACGCGTCGCCCGCGTCCCGACATGGCCGAGATCGAAGCGCGCAGCCGGTTCGGAATGCGCGAAAGCGAGGATGATCGAACCGTCGATGATCTTAGGCAACAGGATCTTTTTCTGCCACTGCGCTGCGCCCAGCGCCACGCAACCGCCGGCCAGCACCACCGTCGCAAGATAAGGTTCGAGGGTCAGGTTGCGGCCGAGCGCTTCCATCACCAGCATCGTTTCCACGCCACCGCCACCGAATCCGCCGTCCTCCGGCGGGAACGGCATGCCGAGCACGCCCAGCGACGCCAGTCCCTGCCAGAGCTGGACGCTCATCGGCTGGCGATCCGCCAGCATCTGGCGGCGCTGCCCGAAACTGAAATTCTCCTCCAGGAAGCGATCCACGCTGTCCTTGAGCATCGTCTGTTCTTCGGTCAGATTGAAGTCCATAGATCAAACTCCCTTAGCCACAGAGGTCACAGAGGACGCAGAGGAAACCAAAGTCTCGGAAATTGAAAAGAGCGTACGTAACGCATCCATCTGCAGCAGTGGGAAATTCAGGGCACACTTCATCGTCATTGATCTCTCTATCATTTCGATTTTCTCTGTGCCCTAAAAGGGTACTCCGACGTGCTACGCACGTAGGGTATCTGTGTCCTCTGCGGCAAAAATAAGTTTTAGAGACCGAGAACCATCTGGGCGATGATGTTGCGCTGGATTTCGTTGGAGCCGCCGTAGATGGTCGTCTTGCGATAGTTGAAGTAACGCGCCGCCAGTGGCGCAGCGTAGTCGGGGCCGACATGCGCGCCGATCCAGTGGTCGCCCCAGGCCATCGGCAGATGCGGCAGCGCATAGGGGCCGACGGCGTCCATCATCAGTTCGGTCAGTTCCTGCTGGATCTCGGTGCCCTTGATCTTGAGGATGGACGCTTCCGGACCCGGTGCCTTGCCGTCGCGATCCGCGCTCGCTACCCGCAGGCAGGTGATCTCGAGCGCCATCAGGTCGATTTCGACGCGGGCAATGCGATCTCGGAACAGGGGATCTTCCATCAGCGGCCGCCCGCCCTCCTGTTCCTGCGTGGCAATGTGCTTCAGGTATTGCAGCTCGCGTTTGGACGCGCCCACGCCGGCGATGCCGGTGCGTTCGTGCGACAGCAGGAACTTGGCGCAGGTCCAGCCGCGGTTTTCATCGCCGACCAGGTTCTGTACCGGCACCTCGACGTTCTCGAACCAGATTTCATTGACCTCATGCTCGCCCTCCAGCGTGATGATCGGGCGCACGGTGATGCCGGGGGAATGCATGTCGATCAGCAGGAAAGAGATGCCATCCTGCTTCTTGCCCTCGCTGGATGTGCGCACCAGGCAGAAACACATGTCGGCCCACTGGCCGTGGGTGTTCCAGGTCTTCTGGCCGTTGACGACATAATTGTCGCCCTTGCGCTCGGCGCGGGTCTTCAGCGACGCGAGGTCCGAGCCCGAACCCGGCTCGGAGTAGCCCTGGCACCACCAGTCTTCGCTGGACAGGATGCGCGGCAGATAGTGCGTTTTTTGCTGTTCGGTACCGAAGGCGATGATCACCGGTCCGACCATTTGCAGGCCGAACGGCGAGAGCCGCGGCGCGCCGGCCGCGGCGCTTTCGTCCTCGAAAATGAAGCGCTGGATCGAAGACCAGCCGGTGCCGCCGTGTTCAACCGGCCAGCCGGCGGCGATCCAGCCCTTTTCGAACAGGATTTTCTGCCAGCGCACGTAGTCTTCCTTGCCCAGGCGCATGTGTTCGAGGACTTTCCTGGACAGGTCGCCGGGCAAGTGGCTGCGGATGAATTCGCGCGCCTCGCCGCGAAATGCGGTCTCTTCCTTCGTGTAATTCAGGTCCATCGGGGAATTCCTGGTGGGATCGGTGCGGCCGGATGCCTGCAGGCCATCGCGAGGCGCCGCGCCGGGCAACGAAGGATAAGCGATGGCCGGAGCCGAAGGCAAATCCCGGCTGGATGCCGGACGCCGCGCGGCACTATAATGGCCACTCTATTGAGCGTCCCGTGTATAGATGACAGTCAGAACGCTCAAACCCTCACCCCGACCCTCTCCCAGAGGGAGAGGGAGGCGACAGACCTAATTCACTGATGTGAATTAGGGAAAGTTCAATAAGCAACGCTTTTGCGCAGCCTCGCCCGAGGCTGATCGACGAGGACGCCACCATGAACATGCCGGATGAAAAAGCCCTGCGCCATTTGAATGCTTCACTGAATCTCGACCCGCTGTGGATCCCCTTCACCGCCAACCGCCAGTTCAAGGCCGCGCCACGCCTGCTGGTTTCGGCCAAGGACATGTATTACCAGACCCACGACGGCCGCAAGGTGCTCGACGGCATCGCCGGCCTGTGGGCGGTCAATGCCGGCCACTGCCGCCGCCCGATCGTCGATGCGATCAAGCAGCAGGCCGAAACCATGGACTATGCGACCGGCTTCCAGATGCACCACCCCGCCGCATTCCAGGCCGCGGAAAAACTGGTCTCGATCACGCCGCAGGGCATGAACCGGGTGTTCTTCACGAATTCCGGATCCGAAGCGGTGGACACCGCGCTGAAAATCGCGCTGGCCTACCACCGTATCCGCGGCGAAGGCACCCGCCGCATCCTGATCGGGCGCGAACGCGGCTATCACGGCGTTGGCTTCGGCGGCATTTCCGTTGGCGGCATGGTCGGCAACCGCAAGACATTCGGCAACATGCTCGGATCGGTGGACCACCTGCGCCATACGCACGATCCCGTGCGCAATTCGTTCTCGCGCGGACAGCCCGAGCACGGCGCCGAACTCGCCGACGATCTCGAACGGCTGGTGCAATTGCACGACGCATCCAACATCGCCGCGGTGATCGTCGAACCGGTGGCAGGTTCAACCGGTGTCCTGCTCCCGCCGAAAGGCTATCTGCAGCGACTGCGGGCCATCTGCGACAAATACGGCATCCTGCTGATATTCGACGAAGTCATCACCGGTTTCGGCCGCACCGGCAAGGCCTTCGCCGCGCAAACGTTCGGCGTGACGCCGGACATGATGACCTGCGCAAAGGCGTTGACCAATGCGGCGGTGCCCATGGGCGGCGTAGTC
The DNA here is from genome assembly GCA_036394495.1 of Burkholderiales bacterium. Classification (GTDB taxonomy): domain Bacteria; phylum Pseudomonadota; class Gammaproteobacteria; order Burkholderiales; family JACQAP01; genus JACQAP01. The sequence goes on along the minus strand of DASWEZ010000089.1, from coordinate 7,250 downwards.
GTCAAGCAGGGTATCTACGATACTTTCATGGAACGAGGCGGACCCGACGCCGCCATCGAATTCTTCCACGGTTATACCTACTCCGGCCATCCGCTGGCTGCTGCCGCAGCCTGCGCTTCGCTCGATCTGTTCAGGGATGAAAAGCTGTTCGAGCGCGTCGCCGAACTGGCCCCGTACTGGGAAGAGCAGGCGCATTCCCTGAAAGGCCTGCCGCACGTCATCGACATCCGCACGATCGGTCTGATAGTGGGCATCGAATTGCAGCCCATGGCCGACAAGCCCGGCACGCGCGCCTTCGAAGCTTTCCTGCGCGCTTACAACAAGAACGTCCTGATCCGCACCACCGGCGACACGATTGCGATGTCGCCTCCGTTCATCATCGAAAAGGCGCAGATCGACCAGCTCTTCGATACGGTTCGCGAAGTTCTCAAGACGCTTCCTTAAGACCGAATTTGCCACCGAGGACACAGAGGGCACAGAGGGCACAGAGGAAAACCGCAATCCAGAAAAAGTGAAGAAACATTGCGCATGAAATTTAGCATCAAGTCATGATTTTCGCGCGGTGATGCAAATTGGGTTTTCGTCTGGTTCGTTTTTCTCTGTGTCCTCTGTGACCTCTGTGGCCAACGCCTTAAAGGTTTCATGAAATGAAATTCGTCATCGCCCAGATGCAGCACGAGACCAACACCTTCTCGCCGGTGCCCACGCCGTGGGAGGAATTCGGGCCCAAGGGTCCGTATCTCGGTCGCGACGCCTTCGACGCGATGAAGGGCAAGGGCATGGCCATGGCGGCATTCCTCGACCTGGCTACCAAGGTCGGGGCGGAAGTGGTCACGCCGGTCGCCGCCTGGGCGAATCCGAGCGGGCCGGTGGATGGCAACGCCCATGACCGCATCTGCGAAGCGATTTGCAACGACGTGGCCAGGGGCTGCGATGCCGTACTGCTCGACCTGCACGGCGCCATGGTGGTGGCGGACCGGACCGACGACGGCGAAGGCACGCTGCTCGAGAAGATCCGCGCCATCGCACCGCGCACGCCGATCGCGGTATCGCTGGACCTGCACGCCAACGTCACCGAACGCATGGTGAAAAACTGCGACATCATCACCGGCTACAAGACTTATCCGCACATCGACCAGTACGAATCCGGAGAACTCGCCGGCGCCATCCTGATGCGCATGATGAAGGGCGAGGTCAAGCCAGTCATGGCGTGGGGCAACGCGCCGATCCTCGCGCAAACGCTGCGCCAGAACACCGCCGAAGGCGCGATGAAGGATTTTGTGGAAGCCGCCCGTGCGGCCGAACGCGACGGCCTGCTGGCTGCGACGGCATTCGGCGGATTCCAGATGGCAGACATTCACGACGCCGGCATCAGCGTGGTCACCGTTGCGAATGGCGCCAAGGCCAAAGCCACCAGCGCCTGCAATGCGATTCTCGATGTGGCCTGGGCACAGAAGGAAGATTTCATCTATCGCGGGCAACCGCTCCAGCAATCGATCGCGCAGGCGAAGCGCATGGGCGAAGAATCGGGCGGACCGATCCTGCTGCTGGATCACGCCGACAACTGCGCCTCCGGCTCAACACAGGACACGATGTACGTGCTGCGCGAGGCGCTGCGCCAGGGTTTGGCCGGCATCGCAGTGGCGCCGATCCGAGATCCGGAAGCCGTGGCGAAGCTGGTCGAAGCCGGCAAGGGTGCGAAGGTCACGCTGCCGGTGGGCGGCAAGATGGACATGCCCTCGATCCGGCGCAGAGGAGAGCCTTTGATGCTGAGCGGGGTCGTGCGCACGATCACGGACGGCGAGTACACCATCACCGGTCCGCAATTCACCGGCATGCGCTGCTTCATGGGCCGAACCGTGGTGTTCGACACCGGCACCGCGCTGGTCGTCATCTCCGAGCGCAACCAGGAACCGTGGGACCGCGGCGTGTTCGAGAGTGTGGGGATCGACCCCGCGCGCCAGCGCTACCTGCTGCTGAAGTCGCGCATGTATTTCCGGCCGGTGTTCCTGCCGATCGCGAAGGGCATGGTGTTCTGCGACGCTCCGGGCGTGTCGTCCTCGGACTGGACCGAATTCGAATACCGCAAGCTGCGCCGGCCGATCTATCCGTTGGATGAAAATTTCGCCGGCGGCCGCCAATCCGCGGCGGCATAAACCGAACACACAGAGGAGAAGCGAACGTGAACAAACCCTTGAACCAGGCCTCCGTCCTGGAAGAAATCCACCATTTCATCGGCGGCGCCGAAGTCGCCGGGACCAGCGGTCGCCATGGCGACGTCTACAATCCGGCACTCGGCAGCGTCAAGGCCCGCGTGCCGTTTGCCAGCGAGGCGGAAGTCTCTGCGGCCGTCGAGGCCGCACAGAAGGCATTCCCGGCCTGGGCCGCCACGCCACCGCTGCGTCGTGCGCGCGTGATGTTCAAGTTCAAGGAATTGCTGGACGCGCACGCCGAAAAGCTTGCCGCGATCATCACCAGCGAACATGGCAAGGTGTTGTCCGATGCAAGGGGCGAAGTCACCCGCGGCATCGAGGTCGTGGAGTTCGCCTGCGGCATACCTCACCTGCTCAAGGGCGAGTACACGGAACAGGTCGGCACCGGCGTGGACAGCTACTCGGTGCGCCAGGCGCTGGGCGTCTGCGCCGGCATCACCCCGTTCAATTTCCCGGTGATGGTGCCGATGTGGATGTTCCCGCTCGCCATCGCGTGCGGCAACACCTTCATCCTCAAACCTTCCGAGCGCGATCCGTCGGCGAGCCTGTATCTCGCGAAGCTGCTGAAGGAAGCGGGCCTGCCGGACGGCGTGTTCAACGTCGTGCATGGCGACAAGGTCGCGGTCGATGCACTGCTGCACGATTCACGGATCTCCGCGGTGAGTTTCGTCGGTTCGACGCCGATAGCGGAATACATTTATCGCACTGGGACCGCGAGCGGCAAACGGGTACAGGCGCTGGGCGGTGCGAAGAACCATCTCGTGGTGATGCCGGATGCCGACCTGGACCAGGCGGTGGATGCGCTGATCGGCGCGGCCTACGGTTCCGCGGGTGAGCGCTGCATGGCGATCTCTGTTGCAGTCGCCGTGGGGAATGTCGCCGACAAGCTGGTCGAAAAACTGTCCGAACGCGCCAGGGCGCTAAAGATCGATACCGGCACCAGCGAGACCGCGGAAATGGGACCGCTCGTCACCAAACAGCACCTCGACAAAGTCAGCGGTTACGTGGATCTGGGCGTCAAGGAAGGCGCGAAACTGGTCGTCGACGGCCGCGGCCACAAGGTCAAGGGTCACGAGAACGGTTTCTTCCTCGGCGGCTGCCTGTTCGACCAGGTCAAGCCGGGCATGACCATCTACAAGGAAGAAGTTTTCGGCCCGGTGCTGGCGGTTACGCGCGTGCCGGATTTCGAAACGGCTGTCGACCTGGTGAATAAACACGAGTTCGGCAACGGCGTCTCGCTGTTCACGCGCGATGGCGACTGCGCACGCGAATTCGCCATGCGCGTCCAGATCGGCATGGTCGGCATCAACGTGCCGATCCCGGTGCCGATGGCCTTCCACAGCTTCGGCGGCTGGAAGCGCTCGCTGTTCGGCGATCACTACGCGTATGGCCCCGAGGGCGTGCGTTTCTATTCACACCTGAAGACGATCACGACACGCTGGCCGACCGGCATCCGCAAAGGTGCCGAGTTCGTCATGCCGACGATGAAATAACCCCACCTCACCCCGGCGCGCGGACACGTTAGTGATGAAATCACCCGTTTGCGGGCAGCGCGCCTTGTTCCGCCTCCCGCCCCGGATGGCAAGCCAACGCCGAGTCGGCGGAACCTCTCCCCCCAAGGGCGGAGAGGGTGATGGAAAAGACAGGATCCGACAATGAAGCTGAATGTATCTGTTATCGTCGCTATGCTATTGCTCGCTGCCTGCGGAAAGAGTGACGCTCCGTCCACTCCGAAGACCGACGCCGTGCAGGATTCGCATCCCGTAAAGAATGTCGAGAGGTTACCCTCGGGAACAATCCAGGAGGGCGCGAAGACCATGAATAGCGCCTCGGACCTGGGCAAGACCCTCGAGCAGCAGAAGCAGGATCGCGAAAAGAACACGGAAAACAAGTAACCCCCGGGAGGAGTACCGTGGCCAGGATCGAAAACGCGGATGCGTTACGGAAGCTGATCGGCTCGCCCAGCGAGATGGTGCCGCACAAGATCCACGGCGAACTGAATGCCCGCGCCATCGGGTTCATCGGCAAGTCGCCGATGCTGATGCTGTCCACGACGGATGACCGTGGCAATGCCACCGTTTCGCCGAAAGGCGATCCGGCCGGATTCGTTCACGTCGAAGACAGCCGCACGCTGCTGATTCCCGAACGCAAGGGCAACAAGCTGATTTTTTCGCTGACCAACATTCTCGCCAATCCCGGCGTCGGCCTGATCTTCCTGGTTCCCGGCACCTGCGAAACCCTGCGGGTCCAGGGCGAGGCGGAACTGCTCGACGACGCGGCCCTTTGCGCAAAGGTGCCGGCACGCGGCAACAAGGCACTGCTGGTCATTCGCGTGCGCGTCACCGAATGCTACTTCCATTGCGCCAAGGCTTTCCTGCGCAGCGACCTGTGGAATCCGGCAACCTGGCCGGACAAGATGACCATCTCCTTCGGCGAGGAAATTGCGCAGGGCGCCGGCATCGGCCGGGAGTCGATCAGGGAATTCGACCAGGCCGTCGCCGGCCGCTACAAAACCGACTTGTGATACGGAGAGCCAGAATGAAAGTGCTGTGCCTGTTCGGTTTCGCCATCGCGCTCCTGCTGCCAGTGCTGGCATCGGCGGAGGATGCCTGGACCAAGAACGACGGCTACCTGAAGAGTGCGATCAATGATTGCGCTGCCGCCGGTGCCGACCGGACGGTATGCCGTAATTTCACCGGAGAAGCCCTGAGCCGGCTGTTCGGGATCGGTGATTTCTGCGTCGAATCGCGCTGCCAGATGGCCGTGGAAATCGAATGGGAAATACGCAACCATCCGGACAAATGGGGTGCGTTGGGCGCAGCCAGCGATCAGGCCGTCCTCGACAAGGCGCGCGAACTCTCCGCAACCAAGGCGGTGGTCGCCATACTCAAGGAAGCTGATCGCGGCCAGATCGCGATCGTCATGCCCGGGGCCGCGGTCCCGTCGGGGAAATGGGGACTGAATGTTCCGATTGCGGTCGGCGCGCGCGTCGATCGCCCCGACGCATCGGTATACGCAAAGGGGCTTAACTGGCTGTTCGCCGATCCGGCGAACGTCGTGATCTACGTCAGGCTGTAATACAGCACGGGCTCTGCACCACGGCTTGGCCGGCTCCGCTCAGGATTCGAGCGTCGTGCTCTCGCGGCCGTCGAGCGCGGCGTCCAGCGTGTGCCAGCCTAGCAGCGCACAGTTGACCCGCGAAGGAAACTCACGAATCAGTTCCAGCATCGGCATCTGGCCGGAATCCGCGTTCAGGCCGGAAACCGAATCCGGGTCGCGCAGCATTTTCTCGAAGCTCCGGTACAGCGCCCTGGCCTCCTGCACCGTCTTGCCTTTTACCGTCTCGGTCATGATCGAAGCGGATGCCATCGATATCCCGCAGCACTCGCACTGGAATGCGGCGTCGACGACACGATCCCCTTCCACCATCGCATAGACGTCGAAGGTATCGCCGCACAGCGGATTGATGCCGTGCGACTTGAGATTGGCCTCCGCAAGCTCGCGGAAATTCCGCGCATTCTTGATGTGGTCGAGAATGGCTTCGCTGTACAGGCTTTTCGTTTCCGACACGGGCAGTCCTTCAGGCGAGCGGCCGGCCGCCGTCGATGGCGATGATGCAGCCGGTGGAATATTGAAGATGGGTCGCCACGGCCAGCGTGGCGGCGCCGATTTCATCCGCGGTTGCCAGGCGCTTCAGCGGCGTGCGCAGCGCCTGCTCGTCGCGCCATTTCTTGTCGAGGTTCTTGACGAAGTCCGTGTCTACCAGCCCGGGGGACACCGATACCACGCGGATCTCCGGGGCCAGGGCGCGGGCGAGCGACTTCGTCATCGAGTCGAGCGCGGCCTTGGAAGCGCAATACGCGACGTTGCTGCCCATCGCCGTGACGCCAGCAATGGACGAGATGTTGACGACCAGCCCGTTGCCGCCCGCCGCAAGGAGTTTGTGGAACGCACGCACGGCGGCGAACGGTCCACGCCAGTTCACGCGAAAGATATCGTCGATCAGCTGGTCGTCCAGCGCATCGAGATCGTCATGGGGAACAAAGCGCGTAATGCCGGCGCAGTTCACCAGCACGTCGACCTTTGCGTTCTCGGCCAGGACCTTGCCAGCCAGCGCGTTGAGCGCCGCGGTGTCATCGACCGGAACGCGTGCGCTCCAGTGCCCGTCGCCGGGCAATGCCGCGACGAGGTCTTTCGCCGCGCGCTCACCCTTGTTGTAGGTGACAACGCACGCCGCACCCGCTTCCGCAAAGTGCCGGCATATCGCGGAGCCGATGGCACCGGAACCGCCGGTGACGACGCAGACTTGTCCCTGCAGAGGAAATTGGACGGCCATGACCTGGATGAATTACTGGAGTTCGTGAATGTCGTGAATACCGTGAATGTCGTAATCCGGAAAGGCCTCACCAGGCCCTTGCGATATTCACGTCATTCACGACATTTACGCATTCACGGCCCTTACGCTGCGCGCAGCCGCCCATAGCGTTTCACGCGAAGATCCGCCTGTGCCTTGTGGCCGGCAAAACCTTCGACAGCGCAAAGGCGCGAGCAGTATTCGCCGATCATCGCCGACGCTTCGGGCTTCACGCGCTGATAGGTGCAGGTCTTGATGAACTTGCCGACCCACAATCCGCCGGTGTATCGCGCCGCTTTGCGCGTGGGCAGGGTGTGATTCGTGCCGATCACCTTGTCGCCATAGGACACGTTGGTCTCCGGGCCGAGGAACAGCGCGCCGTAGTTGGTCATGTTGCGCAGGAAGTAGTCCGGTTCCTTGGTCATCACTTGCACGTGCTCGGACGCAATGCGGTCCGCTTCCCTGACCATTTCCGGATAATCCTTGCACAGAATCACCTGGCCGTAGTCCTTCCAGGCCTGTCCCGCGATCGCGGCGGTCGGCAAGGTCAGCAGTTGCCGCTCGACTTCCTTGATGGTGTCCTCGGCGAGCTTGCGCGAATTGGTCAGCAGGATGGCCGGCGAATTCGGTCCGTGTTCCGCCTGGCCGAGCAGGTCGGTCGCGCACATTTCCGCATCGCAGGT
>DASWEZ010000088.1:0-11807 GCA_036394495.1 Burkholderiales bacterium | reverse complement strand
ACGCACGCCGCTTCGCACAACGGCGTGAAATTTAACACGAACCGCCGTTGTGCGAAGCGGCGTGCGTCAAAGACGATGCAGCAGCCTGGGCAGACGGAACAGTTGCCGCACGCTGGCGTCCACCCACGCCGGAGCGCAATTCGATTCGGATACCCACACCGTTTTCATTCCCAGCCGCTTGGCGGTGCGCAGATTTTCCAGGCTGTCTTCCACCATGATGCAGCGCGAAGCCACCAGGCGGTGCGCGTGCAGCAGGCGCAGAAATCCGTGCGCTTGCGGCTTGGGTCGATAGCGGGTGCGTTCGATCGAAAAGACATCGTCGAACAGATCGCCCACCCCCAGCGCATCCAGCACGGCGCGCGCGTAGTGTCCCGGCGCATTCGAGAACACGATCTTGCGGCCCGGCAGGCGCCGCAGCACGGAGCGCAGGTCGCGCCGCCCCACGACCATGCGGTCGATGTCGGGAAAATGATGGGTTTCGCGCAGGAAATGTCCGGGATCGACGCGGTGATGCCGGATCAGGCCGGTCAGCGTCGCGCCGTAGCGCTTCCAGTAGAAATCGCGCAACGCGTCGGCGTCTCGTTCGCCGAGGTCCAGCAACCCGGCGACGTATTCAGTCATCGAACGGTTGATGTGCGGAAAGATGTGCGGGCGAGCATCGTGCAACGTGTTGTCGAGGTCGAAAATCCACACCCTCGACTTACCGGCAACTGGAACACCCATGTCAGCTGGCAACCTGGGCGGCGGCTAGCGATTGCGGATCAGCGTCCCCACACCCTGATCGGTGAGCACTTCCAGCAGCAGGGCGTGCTCCACCCGTCCGTCGATGATGTGCACGCTCTTGACGCCGCTCTTGGCCGCGTCCAGCGCCGAGCCGATCTTCGGCAGCATGCCGCCGTGGATGGTACCATCGGCGAACAGCTCTTCCACCTGCTTGGGCGTCAGTCCGGTCAGCAGCTTGCCGTTCTTGTCGAGCACGCCGGGGGTATTGGTCAGCAGGATCAGTTTTTCGGCGTGCAGGATTTCGGCCAGTTTGCCGGCAACCAGGTCGGCGTTGATGTTGTAGGACTCGCCGTCCTCGCCCACCCCGATGGGCGCCACCACCGGAATGAATTCGCGGCTCTCCAGCAGCGAAATGATTTCCGGGTCGATGCTCTGGATCTCGCCGACCTGGCCGATGTCGAGCATATCGGTGGCATCGTCCTTGTTCGGCAGCAGCAACCGCTTGGCGCGGATGAACGAACCATCCTTGCCTGTCAGGCCGATGGCGCGGCCGCCGGCCTGGTTGATCAGGTTGACGATCTCCTTGTTGACCAGCCCGCCCAGCACCATCTCGACGATGTCCATGGTCTCGCGGTCGGTGACCCGCATGCCCTGGATGAATTCGCCTTTCTTGCCGACGCGCTTGAGCATGTCGTCGATCTGCGGCCCGCCGCCATGGACGACCACCGGATCCATGCCGACCAGCTTGAGCAACACCACGTCGCGCGCAAAGGAGTGCTTGAGCCTTTCGTCGGTCATGGCGTTGCCACCGTATTTGACGACGATCGTCTTGCCGTGGAAGCGGCGGATATAGGGCAACGCTTCGGCTAGGATCTGCGCTTTCTGCGCTACTTCATTGGCGGACAGGGACATGGCGCACCGGGTTGTGCATGGGACGCGCGAATTCTAACCGACCGACCCGCCGGTAACCACCGCAAGACAAAGGGCGGCCGCAGCCGCCCCTCGTCGTAAAACCATGCTGCCCGTTACTGGATCGAAAGCTTCTTCGCCGATACAGCGGCCTTCTTCGGCAGTCGCAGTTCCAGCACGCCGTCGGTGTATCTGGCTTCCGACGCGGCCTCGTCGACTTCCTGCGCCAGGCTGAACGCGCGATGGACCTTGCCGTAGTAGCGTTCCGAGCGCAGCACCTTTTCGCCTTGCTTGTCTTCCTGGTTGTGCTTCACTTCGGCCGTGATTGCGACCTGGTTGCCGTCGATGGTGACCTGGATGTCGTCTTTCTTCACACCCGGAATTTCGGCATGCACGGTGTAAGCCGCTTCGTCTTCCGTCACGTCCATCCGCGCCTTCGCAACCGGCTCTGCGTCGAACGCCGAGGGACGCGCAACAAAGCTCCTGAACAGGCCGTCAAAGGCATTATCGAAAGGGGTATATCGGGTCAAACTTGCCATAGTGTGTCTCCTTGAATTAGTGCGGGCGCGTATCGCCCTTGACCGCTATATGAGCGCCCGCCCGACCATTTCAAGAGCCTCTTCGCGGGCTCCCGGAATGGCGGGACTCGCGCTATGGGGACGAAGTTTCCGGATTCAAGGCGGCCGCAGGCGCAAACGGGGCGTCGCAGGGCTCCGCATCCAATTGGCCGGGCATCGCGTACTTGGTTCTACGGCAGGCAGTCCGGCCGTAACCAGGCAGGTCGTCATTCACATTCGAAGGAGAGCAAACCATGGAAGGCAAGAAAATCTTGGGCTTGGCGGTAGCGGCGTCCGCTGCGGCACTTTTCATTACGGGTTGTGCGAGCATGGGCGGGGCCAATGCCGGGACCGAGGCGAAGGTCGCCTGCAATGGCGGCAACGCGTGCAAAGGCCAGAGTGAATGCAAGAGTGCGAACAGCTCCTGCAAGGGCCAGAATGCCTGCAAGGGCCAAGGTTTCGTTTCCCTGACGCCGGAAGAATGCAAGAAGGCGACCAACCGCTCGTAATGCCTGGGGGCGGGCGGTCCGGCTTGCCCGACGCCCGCATCGACTACAGATCGAAGGTTTCTTCATGACATCGACTTCGGGACTGGGATTCGGTCTCGGCCTGCGCACCGACCATTACGAGTCGATTCTCGAAACGCGTCCGCGCGTCGACTGGTTCGAGGCGCTCAGCGAGAACTACCTGGTTCCCGGCGGCAAGCCGCTGTATTTCCTCGATCGCATCCGCGCCGACTATCCGATTGTCCTGCATGGCGTATCGCTTTCGATCGGCAGCACCGATCCCCTCGACCGCGATTACCTGAAGGCCCTGAAGCAACTCGCGCAGCGCGTGGAACCGGCATGGGTATCCGATCATCTGTGCTGGACCGGCGTCGCCGGCAAGAATCTGCACGACCTGTTCCCAATCCCTTACACCGAAGAAGCGGTCGGGCACGTCGCCGCCCGGGTGCGCGAAGTGCAGGATTTCCTCGACCGCCAGATCCTGCTCGAGAACGTTTCGAGCTACGTGACGTTTCGCGGATCCGAAATGAGCGAATGGAATTTTCTTTCCGAGATCGCGCGGCGCGCCGACTGCCACGTGCTGCTGGATGTGAACAACATCTACGTTAGCGCGTTCAACCACGGTTTCAATGCCCTCGAGTTCCTGAACGGCATCCCGGTGGAACGCGTCCGGCAAATCCACCTGGCCGGCCACAGCAATTGCGGCACCCACATCATCGACACGCACGATGCCGACATCGTCGATCCGGTCTGGGACTTGTATGCGACTGCGGTGCGCCGCTTCGGCAATGTCGCCACCATGATCGAACGCGACGACCATATCCCGCCGCTGGCCGACCTGGTGACCGAGCTCGGCCGGGCACGCGAAATCGCGGCGCTTGCTTTGCGAGCTGGAGCAGCAGCAGCATGAGCAGGAAGCAGGGGCTGCCGGAGCGCGGAAGAGGGGCCCCATTCATTTATGGGGATCTGACCGCGGAGGCAGACATCAGCGGCCGGCAGCCCCACGCGTCCGTCTCGGGTCGCATCCCCATCAAAAGCGATGTGGCCCCTGCTCCGCCTCACCGGCAGCCCCACTTCATGGGATGCGACCGCCCGCGATTGCTGCCGGCCGCCGACAAGAATGTGCGTGCCCTCCGACGATGGTAGTGGAGGCGGCAACATGAAGCGGCTCGCCCTCGCCGAAGCGCTTTTCCAGGACCACGTGCTGACCGGCAATCCCGCCATCGCCGGCGAGATCGCGGGCGCCAGCGAGGAGTTCCGCGACGCCCGGCTGGCGATCTACCGCGATGCCTACCGCTTGCGGTTGGTCGAGGTCCTCGCCACCGACTACGAAATCGTGCACACCTACCTGGGCGATGAGCTTTTCAACACCCTCGCCGGCGATTACGTCGCCGCGCATCCGTCGACGTTTCGCAATGTGCGCTGGTTCGGCGGCAGGCTGGCGGAATTCCTGAAAGCCATGCCGCGCTACGCCGGACATCCGGAGCTGGCGGAGCTGGCTCAATTCGAGTGGTCTCTGGGTCAGGCTTTCGATTCCACGGACGAAGAGGCCGTGCGCTTCGAAGATGTCGCGGCCATACCGCCGGAGGCCTGGGCCGATCTTCGCTTCGGGCCCCACCCGAGCCTGCGGACGCTGGACCTGCGTACGAATGCGGTCACGATCTGGAAGGAAATCGGCAACGAAGCCAGTCCGTCCACAGCCGAAATCCTGCCCGAACCCGTCACCTGGGCGATCTGGCGGAAACTGCATTCGCCTTTCTTCCGTTCGCTGGAAAAAGATGAAGCCTGGGCACTGAAGGCCATGCTTGCCCAGGCAAGCTTCGGTGAAATCTGCGGCGGGCTATGCGAGTGGGCTGCCGAAGAAGAGGCGGCGGCACGCGCCGCCGTCATGCTGCGCGGCTGGGTCGAGGAAGGCTGGATTGCGGGGTTGCTGATTGCGGACTGAAACCTGTCTTAAAAGACTTTATGGCTTCAAACTTTGAACAGGAGATGACAGAGTCGAGATGAAAGGGGAGCCAATTTGGTATTCCCGATTTCCATCCTGTTCATCCTGTTAATCCTGTCCTGCTCTTCTCTCTTGCTTCATGATTGGACAGGATGAACAGGATTGACGGGATAAATACTGGATCAATTTTTCACTGCTGTTGGCAATTAATCAGTGGTCGTGTCCGCTTGCGGTCCCGGCGTCGCGGTCGCGCACTATGGCTTCGACCGGGACACGATGCCGGCGCCTGGCTTCATCCTCGAAAGTCAGTTCGAGCTTGAGCTTTTGTCCCGGCACCAACGATTGCCTGAGATCGAACAGCATCACGTGATAGCCGCCCGGCTGGAGCTTGACCGGCTTGCCGGCGGGCAATTCCAGGAACGGGACGGGCCGCATTCTCATCATGCCCTTTTCCATTTTCATCTGGTGCACTTCCGCCGTCTCCGCCGCCGCGCTCTTCACGCCGGTCAATCGCAGGTTCTCGCGGGCGACGATTTCCATGTAGACCCCGCCCACCTTCTGTCCCGGCACGGTGGCCCGTGCCCAGGGGTCGAGCACCTTGACCAGGTCGGCGGCGTGCGCCGCCCCTGCCAGCAGGCCGATCAGCATCGCCGCAGCGCAATAACCGTGTCTGAAAAAAGGTTTCGTCATGAGGGATTGGGATCGCCAACTGCGCGCATTGTTCCAGACGCGGCGCCATGGGGCAATCGGGAATGCGACAGGCGTCCTGTATAATTCGCAGGCTTCACGATGATGAAATTCCTCGTCCTTCTCGCGCTTCTCAGCAGCCACCTGGCCTTTGCCCAAGTCCCGGCGCTGTCCTCGAAATCCTACCTCCTGGTTGATTTCCAAAGCCGGCAGATTCTGGCCGCCCGCAATCCGGACGAGCGCGTCGAACCCGCCTCGCTGACCAAACTGATGACGGCGTACGTCGTATTCGACGCCTTGCGCCAGAAACGCATTGTGCTGGCGCAACCGTTCAGCGTTTCCGAAAAGGCCTGGCATGCGCCGGGTTCCCGCATGTTTCTTACGGTCGCCGAAAGCGTGTCGGTCGAAGAATTGCTTGGTGGCATGATCGTGCAGTCGGGCAATGACGCGGCCATCACCCTGGCCGAGGGCGTGGCCGGCAGCGAGGAAGCCTTTGTCGACGCCATGAACCGGGAAGCGGCGCGGCTCGGGCTGAAGAACTCGCATTTCATCAACGCGACGGGTCTGCCGAATGCGCAGCACTATTCCACTGCGTCCGATCTGGCGGCGCTGTCGCGCGCGATCATCGACGAATTCCCGCAATACTTTCCGATGTACAAGGTGCGCGAGTACCGGCACAACAACATCACGCAGTACAACCGCAACCGGCTGCTCGGGCGCGATCCCTTTGTCGATGGGCTTAAAACCGGTTATACCGAGAGCGCCGGATTCTGCATGATCGCCACTGCACTGCGCAAGGACAGGCGGTTGATCGCGGTAGTGCTCAACGCCGGTTCGGAAAACGGGCGCGCGGTCGACGCGCAGAAATTATTGAACTACGGATTCGAGGCTTTCGAGACGGTCAAGCTCTATGCCGGTGGCCAGCCGATTCACGCGCTGCCGGTATGGAAAGGCAACAGCAACGAATTGCAGGCGGGCCTGCCCAATGACTACTTCGTCACCCTGCCGAAGGGCTTTTCCGATCGGCTCAAAGCGACGATGGAAAGCATGCAGCCGCTGATGGCGCCGATCCGGATGGGAGATCGCGTCGGTACGCTGCGGCTGACGTTCGACGGCAAGCCCTTTGCCGATCAGGCTGTCGTTGCGCTCGAAAACGTGGGCATCGCCAATCTTTTCATCCGCAGCTGGCATAGCCTGAGGCTGATGTTCAACCAAGTCCGGCAATGAGTCATGGGTGATGCGCGATGAGTAATTTCGATTCCCCATTCCCCTTTCCCTATCGCCCATTACCCATCACGGCCCCTCAATGATCTATCTAAACGGCGAGTTCATGCCGATCGAGCAGGCGCGGATCCCGGTGCTCGATCGCGGTTTCATTTTCGGCGACGGCGTCTACGAGGTGATCCCGGTGTATTCGCGCCATCCTTTCCGGTTGGCCGAGCATTTGCGGCGCATGCAGGACAGCCTGAACAGCATCAAGCTCGCGAATCCGCACGACGACCAGACCTGGATGCGCCTGATAGGGCGCCTGATAGATTTGAACGAACCGGAAGACCAGTCGGTATACATGCACATTACGCGCGGACCGGCGAAACGCGACCACGCTTTTCCAAAAGACATCACGCCCACCATCTTCATGATGAGTAACGCGCTGACGATTCCGCCACGGCAACAGGTGAGCGAAGGCGTCTGCGCCATCACCGCTGTGGACAACCGCTGGCTGCGCTGCGACATCAAGGCCATCGCCCTGCTGCCGAACGTGCTGCTGCGTCAGGAAGCGGTAGAAGCCGGATGCGTGGAAGCGGTGTTGTTGCGCGAAGGGTTCATGACCGAAGGCGCGGCCAGCAACATCTTCGTGGTCGGGAACGGCGTCCTGCTGGCACCGCCCAAGAACCATCTGATGCTGCCGGGCATCACTTACGACGTCGTGCTGGAACTGGCGCAGGCGAACAACATCCGCCACGAAGTACGGCAGATCCCGGAAGCCGAGTTGCGCAGCGCGCAGGAGATCTGGCTGACTTCTTCCACCAGGGAAGTGCTTGCGATCACGCGACTGGACGACAAACCGGTCGGCAAGGGAACACCGGGCCCGATGTTCGCTCAAATGTATGCGCTCTACCAGGAGTACAAGAACCGGGTCATGCGTTCGGGCTGAACATGGCGGAAGAATCCCTCATCGCGTATCCGACCGACTTCCCGATCAAGATCATGGGAAGGCGCGAACCGCGCCTGGTGCAGACGATCGTGGGGATCGTGCAGCGGCATGCGCCGGATTTCGACGAGGCCACGGTCGAGATGCGCACCAGCAAGAAGAACAACTATCTTAGCGTGACCTGCACGGTGCGCGCCACGTCCCGCGAGCAACTCGATGCGCTGTATCGCGACCTTTGCGACCATCCTGCGATCGTCATGGTGCTTTAGAACCGGTGAACGGTGAACAGTGAACGGTAAACGGAAATGGCCAAAGGAGCGGTAATTTCTTCTAAATCGAATCCGGTCGCGAAGCCAGGGACGGGAACCGCCCTATCGCTTGCTGTTCACCGTTCACCGTTCACCGTTCGCCGTCTTGGACTCGCCGACTACGAGCCAGTCTGGCGCGAAATGCAATCCTTTACGGCCGCTCGCACTGCCGAGACGCCGGACGAGCTCTGGCAAGTCGAGCATCCGCCCACATATACGCTCGGCGTGGCGGCGAAACCGGAGCATCTGCCGCGCACCGACAACGGCGTTCCGGTCATCAGGACGGACCGCGGCGGGCAGATTACTTATCACGGTCCGGGACAGGTCGTGATTTATACCCTGCTGGACTTGCGCCGGCGCAATCTCGGCGTGCGCGCGCTGGTGCGGAGGCTGGAGGGAGCGGTGATAGAATTGCTGGAGGCTTATGGCATCGACGCAAGCGGACGCGAGGATGCGCCGGGTGTCTATGTCGCCGGTGCTAAGGTCGCGGCGCTTGGGCTTCGGGTGTGCAACGGTTGCTGCTATCACGGGCTGAGCCTGAACGTGGAGATGGACCTGACGCCGTTCGATGTGATCAACCCTTGCGGCTACCCGGGACTCAAAGTCACGAAACTGCGCGATCTCGGGGTGTCAGACCGGGCCGAAGCCGTTGCCGAAAAATTGCTCCGCAACCTCACCACAGGAATTTGAACGCAATCCGATGACCACGACGAAGGTGGAACGCCAGACCGGTGAACAGAAGACCGCGCGCAACCCGGTGAAGATCATCCCGATCGTCCCGCTGAAAAAACCGGACTGGATCCGCGTCAAAGCGCCCGCCAGCCAGCGCTTCTACGAGATCAAGCAGGCGTTGCGCGACCACAATCTGCATACGGTATGCGAAGAAGCGTCCTGCCCGAACATCGGCGAATGCTTCGGCAAAGGCACGGCGACGTTCATGATCCTCGGCGACCTGTGCACGCGCCGCTGCCCGTTTTGCGCCGTCGCGCACGGCCGTCCGCTGGCGCCCGATGCGGAAGAGCCTGCCAATCTGGCGCAGACCATCGCGGCAATGAAACTCAAATATGTGGTCATCACCAGCGTCGATCGCGATGACCTGCGCGATGGCGGCGCGCAACACTTCGCCGACTGCATCCGCGCGATACGCGAGCTCTCCCCGCAGACCCGCATCGAAGTGCTGGTGCCGGATTTTCGCGGGAGGCTGGAGATTGCACTGGAAAAATTGTCGGCCGACCCGCCGGATGTGATGAACCACAACCTGGAAACCGTGCCGCGACTCTACAAGCAGGCGCGGCCCGGGGCCGACTATACGAATTCACTGAAACTGCTGAAGGATTTCAAGCTGCGTTTCCCCGACATTCCGACCAAGTCGGGCCTGATGCTGGGTTTGGGCGAAACCGACGAGGAAATCCTGCAGGTGATGCGCGACTTGCGCGACCACGACGTGGAAATGCTCACGCTGGGTCAGTATTTGCAGCCTACGCGCGGCCATCTGCCGGTGTTGCGTTACGTCGAACCGGCGCGCTTCGGCCAGTTCGAGCAGGAAGCGCTGGCGATGGGCTTTCGCCATGCCGCCTGCGGACCGCTGGTTCGTTCCAGCTACCACGCCGACCAGCAGGCGCATGAGGCCGGCGTCGCCTGACGCCTCGCTGGTGAACGGTGAACTATGTTGCGACGCTATTTTTAGTTCTCTGATCACTGTTCACTGTTCGCTGATTACTGTTCGCCGATCACCGTTCGCTGTTTACCGATCACCGTTCACCCTTTGGCGAGCTCGCGCTCTATGAGCGCACCAAGTCTGCCGAAGTCGGGCTCCCCCTCGAAGCGCTGCACGATCATGCCACGGCGGTCGACCAGAAAAGTCGTCGGCGTGCCGCGTACGCCGCCAAAGGCCTGCATCGCCTTGCCGAAAATATCCAGTGTCACGCGAAACGGCAGTTTGTTCTGCTGCGCGTAGGCGAACACCCGGTCCGGCGGATCGTAAGACATCGCCACGGCCACGGTTTCCAGACCCTGGTCGCGATATTTTTCGTAGGTCTGTACCATCTTCGGCATCTCGCCCACGCAGACCGTGCAGGACGTCGCCCAGAAATTCACCAGCACGACTTTGCCCTTGAGCGACGACAGGGCGAATTTTTCGCCGCGCACGCCGATGAAATCCACCTCGGCCGCTGCTATCGGTCGATTCCAGCCGGTGTACACGCCCGCTGCCAGCGCACACAGTGCCAGCACGATGGCGAACACCGCGAATTTCTTGCCCACTTCCATCGGTAAAAACCCTTTCATCGTGCGGTTGAAGTCCGTTACCTCAATTTTACGCGGCATTTCAGAATTCGCGCTTTCCGCGTCAGTGCAGAACCAGGATGCCCGCTCCGGCGCAGGGGTTCCGGACGGGAGTTTCGGCGCGAAACCAGGCGACGCGGGGGAGTAAAATACCTGTTTGGCTTCGATATCGGAATCTAGAAAGGGAACCCGCTTGGCCACGCCCGACTCCTGGCAAGTCATCAATGCCGCTACGCTCCGAACAGCGGCTGTGGTCGCGGAGCCCTTTCCGTATCTGATTATCGACAACTTCATTCGCCCGGAGGCGCTCGCCGGGGTGGTGAAGAGCTTTCCCGGCGTCCCCAAACGAGGAAGCGTCACGCTCGATGCCGTGTCGTGCTCCGGTACTTTTGCGACGTTAATGCAGGAGATGCATAGCACAGAGTTGAGAGACCTGATCGGCGAGCGCCTGGGCATGGATCTCAGCGACAAGCCACCGTTGATCACGCTGCGCGGGCACACGGACACCAAGGACGGCGAAATTCACACCGACTCGAAATCCAAGCTCGTCACCCTGCTTCTCTATCTGAACCCCGGCTGGCAGGCTCCCGGCGGAAGGCTGCGGCTTTTGTACAACAACAAGGATCTAGGCCGCTACGCTGCCGAGATCTCGCCGGAGGCGGGCCACTGCGTGATCTTCAAGGTCACACCGCATTGCTGGCACGGCCACGAGGTTTTCATCGGCGAGCGGCGCTCGGTGCAACTCAACTATGTCACTTCCGACGAGGCCCGCCAGGGCCATCTCAAACGCCACCGTTTCAGCGCCTTTCTGAAAAAACTCTTTTCACGGAATTAATGAAAAGGGTTCTGTTAATCAAGCTCACGTCCATGGGCGACCTGATCCATGCGCTCCCCGCCCTGAGCGACGCGCTACGCGCCCACCCGCAGATCGAGTTCGACTGGGCAATCGATGAAAATTTCCAGGAAATCGCGACGTGGCACCCGGCGGTAAAGGGCGTCATCGCGACCAACCATCGCGAGTGGCGCGAAGCCCTGGCGCACCCGTCGACGCTGGGGTCTGTATCGAGTGTCATCTCCCGGCTCAAGGCAACCCGATACGACCTGGTGATAGACGGGCAGGGCAATTTCAAGACGGCGCTGCTATCGCTGTTGGCCAACGGACCGCGGGCCGGCTTCGATCGTCATTCGGTGCGGGAATGGGTCGCCCACCTCGCCTATCAGAGACGTTACGCGGTGACCAAGAGCGCACACGCCATCGAACGGTTGAGACGCCTGTTCGCTGCCGCGCTCTCCTACCCGGTCCCCGAATCACCGCCCGATTTCGGGATCCGGACAGACCGGTTGATCCGGCCGAAAATCGATCTTCCGCGCGAGTATCTCGTCTTTGTTCACAACGCGAGCTGGAAGACGAAGCTCTGGCCTGAAGCACACTGGGCGGATCTCATCGGAAAGTCGGTCCAGGCGGGGTTCAGCGTGCTCCTGCCCTGGGGAAATGATCAGGAGGAGGCACGAGCGAAACGGCTTGCAATCCACCCCGGCGTCCACGTCCTGCCAAGGCTCCCGCTTTCAGAGATGGGCTATGTGCTCGGTCGGGCGCAAGCGTGCGTCTGCATGGATACCGGATTGAGCCACCTGGCCGCGGCCCTGAACGTGCCCTCGGTCACCCTCTACGGCTCGACTGATTCCGGTCTCATCGGAGCCTCCGGCGCCTCGCAGGTGCATCTTCGGTCCGATCTC
>DASWEZ010000087.1:0-6906 GCA_036394495.1 Burkholderiales bacterium | reverse complement strand
CCTTCGCCGCCTTCGAAAAGGAGTCGCGCAACGCGTCGTAGCTTTTCGAGAAGCCGCCCTTGACTTCATCCCAGGCGTTCGAGGAGCTGCGTTTCAATTCGCCGTAGCTCTGGGACAAGTCCTGGCGCTGGCGACGCAGTGTCCTCATCGTTTCCTGCGCATGCTTGCGCGCCGACGCATCCATCTTGTCCCAGTTCTTGCTCATTTCGTTTTCGAAGTGATCGATGCGCGCATCGGCATCCGCCAGGACTTTCTTGGCGCTCTTCAGCGCCTCGTCGCGCTTCTCGGCCGAATAGTTCTTGATCGATTGTGACGTTTCGTCCAGTTTTTGTCCGGCGGTCTTGTCGCCGTTATCGGCGGCAAAAGACATCGGCGCGCCAGCCAGCAAAAGGGCGACGAACAAGGTCAGTGCGGTGATTTTCAGGATATCGGTATTCATTGCATACTCCGGGGGAAGCGTCGTATGCGTATGGCAAGCCCCGAACGGGAAAGTTCCCTGTCATAACCGCCCCTTACCCCAACCCTCTCCCCCGTAACCGGGGGAGAGGGAGATGGAACAGCAGGCGACCATTCGTCGCGTTCTTGCACTTCGTTCCTGCATTTCATCTCCTTCTCCGCTCAGGGGAGAAGGTTGGGATGAGGTGACTATATCGCGGCGACAACGTAGTCCTGCATGCGGTTGCGCAGTGCTTCCGGAATGGGAACGGCCTTCGCGGTTTCCTTGGAGAAAATGCAGATGGTGTGGCGGCATTTCAGGCAGGCGCGTCCGTCGATGCTGGCATTGAATCCGAGTTCGATGGAGCTGTGGCCCAGACGCAGGATCGAAAGTTCGATGGCGAGCGTATCGCCGAAGCGCGCCGGACTGAGGAAGTCGCATTGCGTGCCGACCGTCGGCGTGCCGAGCTGCTGCTTCATCAGGAAATCGGAGAAGCGCTCCTGCAGCCCGACGTTGAACCAGTCCTCGATCGCATCATGCAGCAGATCGAAGAAGCGCGGAAAGTAGACCTGGCCCGCGGGATCGCAATGCGAAAAACGGATCGGGTATTCGACGCGAAAGACCTTGCCCATTTGATCTGCTCAGCGCAGCAGTTTTCCAGGCATCGCACCGGTGTGCCGGTCGTCGCACAGCGTCTCGGTGCCGGCGACGAAAGTATGGCGATAGCCGTCCGCGCGCTGCATCAGGCGGCGCCCGCCAGCGGGCAGGTCGTAGACGACTTCGTGCCTGCGCATGCCGAGCTTGTCGAAGTCGATGATATTGATGTCGGCCCGGTAGCCCGGGGCTAACACGCCGCGGTCTTTCAGGCCGTAGGCGAGCGCGCAATCCAGCGTCTGCTTGCGCACCAGGAATTCCAGCGGCAGTTGCGCGCCGCGTTTGCGATCGCGCGCCCAGTGGGTCAGCAGGAAGGTCGGCGAACTGGCATCGCAGACCGTGCACACATGGGCGCCGCCGTCGGCGATGCCCATGACGGTCGCTTCGTCTTCGATCATCTCGCGGATGTTGTCGAGGCTGCCTTCGGTGTAGTTCTCGAAAGTTTCGACCAGCAGCTGCTTGCCCTCGCGCGCCATCATCGCTTCGAGTGCCAGCGCCCATGGGCTGGTGCCGGCAGTTTGCGCCCGCGCGCCGATGCTGAGGGAAGGATGCGGTTCGTAGTCGTACGTGTCGTCGACGACGTAAATCCGGTGAAGCGCGTCGGCAATGCGCTTGGTGTGCTCGTCGGCCGGCCGTTCCTCGACGAGTTTGCGCCGCAGTTCCGGATCGCGCTTCAACTGATCGATGCGCTGGACCGGCGTCATGCGATTCATCGCAGTCCAGGCCGGGTGCGAGGAAAACGGATGGATGGTGGTCTCCAGCCCCATCATCACGCCGATCGGCCGGCAGCCGACCTGGCCATTCACATCGACGCCGGCCCTGCGCGCCTCGTGGATCTGCGCACGGGTCTCGCGCCACAGCTCCGGCGCATTGTTGACCTGCAGCAGCAGCACCGACAAAGGCCGGCCGGCTATTTCCGCCGCCGAGCGCAGGATCTCGAATTCGCCGGGACCGAAGTCGGAATTGACTTCGATGACGCCGCGCCCGGCCCTTTTCATGGCGGCGGCAAGGCCGAACAGCTCGGGTTCGCGTGCCGACAGGCTAGGCGTGGATCGTCCGTCGGCAGCACGGTGCTTGATGGTGCGCGACGTGGTGAAGCCGAGCGCACCGGCGCGCAATGCCTGCTCCAGCAACTCGCCCATCTGCGCGATTTCTTCGTCGCTGGGCAAGGCCGCATGGTCCGCGCCGCGATCGCCCATCACGTAGAAGCGCAGGGCGGAATGCGGGACTTGGGCGCCGACGTCGATGACTTTGGGGGCCCGGTCGAGTGCATCGAGATAATCGGGGAAGGATTCCCAGTCGAACTTCACGCCTTCCGCGAGCACGGTGCCGGGAATGTCTTCCACGCCTTCCATCAGGTTGATGAGGTAGGGCGAGGCGCCTTTGCGCACCGGTGCGAACCCCACACCGCAGTTGCCGAACACGACCGTGGTTACCCCATGCCAGGTCGAGGGCGTCAGATACGGATCCCAGGTGGCCTGGCCGTCGTAATGCGTATGGATGTCTACGAAACCCGGCGTGACCAGCAATCCGCGGGCATCGATTTCGCGGCGTCCGCAGCTGATCTCGCCGCCGACCGCCGTGATGAGTGTGCCATCGATCGCCATATCGGCGACACGGCGCGCTGCGCCGGTGCCGTCGACGACCGACCCGTTGCGGATTACGAGATCATGCATGAAGCTCCTCCGGTTTTCCTGTCATGGAACGGCGTATCGGCCGCCGTGCCGCTTCGCTCTTATAGTCCAAGGCCCGCGCCCGCGCAACCCGGAACCTTGTTTTTCGTGAAAACCCTTTCACCACAGAGGCACAGAGGGCACAGAGAAATGCAAGGGCCTTATGGGCAGGAGCAATCGAGGATGATGTTAGGTTGAGGAATGGCGCAGAGTCGGTCGCCGCACCTCATAACAATAGAGCAATCACTTTATTTCAGTCTTCTCTGCGCCTCTGTGGTGAGCGCCTTCGTATTTTGCAATTGAGTCGTAAAACCAGCGGGCCGCGCTAAACTGCATGCTTTGCAACCAACCAGGAGCCGAAGTGAATAAACCCTCCGCGTTGCGGCTCGCGATGTCCGGCATGCTGGCGCTGGCCATCGCCATCGGCGTCGGCCGCTTCGCATTCACGCCGATCCTGCCGATGATGCAGAAGGACTACGGCGTGACGCTGCGCATGGCGGGTCTGCTGGCCTCGGCGAATTATGTCGGTTATTTCATCGGCGCGCTGTCGGCGATCTGGATCCGGGCGGCGACGGCGACGGTAGTGCGCTTTTCCTTGCTGGCGGCGGTCGTGCTCACCTGCGCAATGGGATTGATTCACCATCCTGCAGCATGGCTGTTGCTGCGCGGACTCGCCGGCATCGTGAGCGCGTGGGTTCTCATATTTTCTTCTGCCTATGTGCTTGCGGAACTCGCCGTGCCGGGTAAAAGCCGCCTCGGAGGCGTGGTATTCAGCGGCGTCGGATTCGGCATCGCGCTGACGGGGGCATTCTGCCTGCTTTTCCTGAACCTGGCGTGGTCGGCTGACCAGGTCTGGCTTGCGGCAGGCGTCATCGCGCTGTTGCTGGGGCTGTGCTGCTGGTCGGGTTTCCGAAACGCAACGCAAGCGCGGGCAGTATCGAAGTCGAACGCCTCACCGCTGCGGTTGCGAACGCACCTGCTCGTCATCGTGTGCTATGGAATCCTCGGGTTCGGTTACATCATTCCAGGCACCTTCCTGCCGGCCATGGCGAAACAGGTCCTGCCCGACCCCGCGGTGTTCGGCTGGGCCTGGCCGATATTCGGCGGCACGGCCTTCATTTCCACGCTTTTGGCAGGCCGGCTGTCGGCGCATTTGTCGAATCGGCTGATCTGGGCGTTGTCGCACGTCGTCATGGCCATCGGCGTGGCTGTCCCGGTGCTGCTTCCCGGCATGACCGGGATCGTGATTGCAGCGTGCTGCGTGGGTGGGACGTTCATGGTGGCCACCATGACGGGCTTGCAGGAGGCGCGCATCCTGGCCGCTGATCATGCGTCGCGCCTGATCGCGGCAATGACCGCGGCTTTTGCTTTGGGGCAGATCGCGGGTCCGCTGCTGGTGAGCGCGGTCGCCGATGTGCAAAACGGCGTGAGCGCGCTGCTGATCGGCGCCGGCATCCTGCTGCTGGGAAGCGCCATGGCCCTGACGACCGATGTCTTCATCCCGCGAACCACGCAAAAGTAGGCCCGCGGTGATTGAACAAAACATTTCCTGCATTGTCTCTGGGCTTAGAGGCTGCCCGGAGCTCGCCTTACCGTCGTTCCTTGAAGTGCAGGAATGCATATGAAAATCCGTCTGATCTTCGCGTCCCTGTTATCTGTCGTCCTTTGCGCATGCGGGGGCGGTGGCGACAGTGGCAGTACGGCATCGACCGTGGCATTCACCGCCTTCAGCGACGTGCAACCGGGACAGTCCGTCAGAGCGGACGGCCAGTCGCAAACACAGAATGTGACCCAGATTTCGGGGATAGTGACGGCGCAGTCAATGAACACGCCCGACCTGAACGGTGTCAGCGCAAAATGGACCTATGGGCCCGGTTCGCCGCTGGTGCTGACCGGAATCGAGTTTTCCACCCCGCGCACGGGCGTGATGTGGAATAACGGAAGGGGCACCCAGACGGTGACTTGCGACGCACAGTTCTGTTCCGCTTCAGGGGAAGGGGCGGCCGGGGTGCTCGTCAATGCGTTCGGCAGCGTCGGCTGGAATTTCCAGACTTTCGGCTACTGGCTCGCCGACACCGGCCTTCCGGCGAATATTGCAGCGAACATTTCAGCCGGAAAAGCAACTCTGGTCAGTGGCGTTCCCACGACCGGCACGTTCACGTACAACGGCATTTCCGGCGGCCTCTACGTGGACCCGACAGGGGTGCTTCAGGAACACAATGCCGTCATGTCGGCGGTCGTTAACTTCGACCCCTTTGTACGAACCATCAATTTTCTCACGACGGGCACCACGACCCGGCCGTGGAATTCGGGCGGCGGGTTGTCGCCGGCAACCACATTGAATATTTCCGGCGTGCTGACTTACGCGGCCGGCACGAATAGCTTCACGGGAACCGCCACCATGGGGCCCACTGGAAGTCCGACCATGAGCGGCGACGCTACCGGCGTGTTTTACGGGCCGAATGCCGAGGAAATCGGCGGGACTTTCCGGTTGACCAGCACGTCAGCGTCAGGTTCGGTCGAATCGATCACCGGCAGCTTTGGCGGCAAGCGCTAGGCTGCAACGTTGTACCGGCCGCGCAAGCTGGTTCGGCTCATTCCACTACGTTGAGCACTTCGTAGCACGCACCCATAGTGTGATAGTCGGTCTTGCCGGCCGGGGATTTCTCGTTGCTGTATTTGCGGTTGTCGCGCGTGAGGATGCGGTACCACGCGCCGTGTTCATGATCGACGAAATGTTTCCAGCTGTAGTCCCAGATGCGTTCGTACCAACTCCAGCATTTTTCCTCGCCGGTGCGTTTTGCCAGCAGCGCCGCGGCCGCTAACGATTCGGCCTGCACCCAGAAATACTTGTCACCGTCGCAGACGCTGCCGTCGGGCGCGAAGCCATAGACGATGCCGCCGTGTTCATCGTCCCATGCGTGTTTCATCGCGGCGTCGAACAATTCGGCCGCGCGGGGTGCCAGCCATTCCGGGCCGGTCAGCCGATCCGCGTGGCGCTCCAGTATCAACAACAGCTTGGCCCATTCGGTGAGATGTCCGGGCTGATAACCCCACGGACGAAAAATGTTGGTCTTGTCGTCCTTGTTGTAGTTCCAATCCACCGACCAGTCGGCGTGGTAATGCTCCCAGACGAGTCCGTTTGCCAGCGCCGCCTGCCGTACCGTGATGTTGCGCGCCAGCTTCGCCGCGCGATCGAGATAGCGTGCCTGCCCCGTGGCATCGAACGCCGCCAGCATGGCTTCGCACGCGTGCATGTTGGCGTTCTGCCCGCGATAGGGGGAGACGGAGGACCAGTCCGCCGCTGCTTCATCCGCGTACAGGCCGGACGCCGGCGACCAGAATTTACGCTCCATGAGGTCGAAGGTCTCACCGATCCATTCACGCGCAGATTCGACGCCGGCCATCGATGCGTGCGCATAAGCCAGCAGGACGAATGCAAGCCCGTAGCAATGATTGGTCCCGTCGGAGATACGCTCGCCGTCGAGCAGCCAGGCATACCCGCCCGTTTGCGCATTGCGATGCCGGTTTCTGAGGAAGTCCACGCCATGAACGGTGGCCTGCAGATACGCAGCATCGCCGAAGCGCCGAAACGCCATCGCATAGTTGAAGACAAAACGCGTGCTGCTGACCAGGTGCCGGGTATTTGTGTCGTAGACGCTGCCGTCGTCGCGGAAAAAATGAAAGAATCCGCCGCGGGGATCGATCGCGCGCGGATGGTAGAACGCCATCGTATGGCGGATGTGGTCGAGCAGGAAGGTCGGATCGCGGAAGTCGGGCATGGCCTTATGCTAATGCAGTTTAAGTCTCACCACGCGCCGCAAGCGGCACAAGTGTTCCCTTGAGGCACGAAGGACACGAAGGAACACGAAGAAAAGCAAGGCTGATCTGTTTTCGCGGCGCAATTGAGATGTCGGTGGTCCTGCTGCGATGAAGCCTGGAAGAACGATGAACTCTTCATTTCTTCCGGCTTTCTTCGTGCAACTTCGTGTCCTTCGTGTTCTTCGTGCCTTATACGTTTACGTTTCAGCGAAAGCTGGCAATAATCCGGGGGCACCCGGCGGCGAAGCGGCAAACTGTTCTGTGCCTAAGAGCTTCAGAGTCTGTCACGAAGATCAGGCCGCTTCGCTTTTCTTGTTCAGG
>DASWEZ010000086.1:0-10819 GCA_036394495.1 Burkholderiales bacterium | reverse complement strand
TCGTGGTCGACATCGACAACGTCGCCGGTGTCGTACCAGCCTTCGCCTATCGACGACTTTGGTGCTTCGATCTCGCCCGGATTCTGGTAGCGGTAATAGCCCAGCATCAGGTTGGGTCCGCGCACATGCAGCACGCCGCCTTTGTCGATGCCCTCCATCGGTTCGATCCGATATTCGACGCCGGGCAGGAAGCTGCCGACCGCACCGCGGCGGAAAGCCGCAGGCGTGGCCAGCGAGATCACGGGCGCACATTCGGTCGAGCCGTAGCCCTCCATGATGCGCACGCCGAATTTCTCCATCCACACCCTGGCCACTTCCGGCGACAGCTTTTCTCCGCCGGAAATCACATGGCGCAGCCGGCTGAAATCCATCGGATTGGCGTAGCGCGCGTAGAACGACAGGAAAGTGCTGGTCCCGAACAGGATGGTGCAATCGCGTTTGTAGGCGATTTCCGGGATGGCCCGGTAGCGTAGCGGCGATATGAACAGGTGCACCCGGGTGCCGGTGATCAGCGGCAGCATCACGCCGGCGGTAAAACTGTAGGCGTGATACAGCGGCAGCGGATTGAGCACCTTGTCAGCGGGCGAAAAATCGAACACCGCGCGGATCTGTGCGACATTGGCGACGATGGCATGGTGCGACAGCGCCACGCCCTTGGGCCGATCCTCAGAACCGGAGGTAAACAGCACCACCGCGGGATCCAGCGTCGATTGTTTTGCGATGGCCAGTCGGGGGAAGCGCAACGCAAATCCGAACAGCCAGAGTTTGTCGGTAAATCCGAACTGGCCGCGCAAATCCTCGAGATAGATGATGGTGCAACCCGGCAATACGTCCAGTAGCGGCTGCAGATGCGCCTGTTCGATGAACCGGCGCGACGTGATCACGGTGCGCACACCCGCCGCGACGCGTGCGCTTTCCACCGCCAGCGGCCCGGCCGAGTAATTGAAGATGGCCGGAACACGCCGGGCTGCCGACAACGCCATCACGACCGCAACGGCGCTGACCACATTCGGCAGCAGCAGGCCGATGTTTTCGCGGTCGGCGGTCAGCCGCCGCAACAGGCGCGACAGCGCCAGGCTCATGCGCAGGATGTCTCCGTAGCTGTGTACCTTGTCGCCCTGGTCTTCCATGAGCACGGTCTTGCGGCCGTGCGCCGAGACGGCGTCCAGGAAGCATTCGAACAGCGGCTTGCAGGCATGGGATTGCACCGCCATCGTCTGCATGACCGCGGCGAGCCGCCGGGTGGCGAAGGCGCGACGACGCCGCGCGCTGCCGGCGGCGCCGCCGTCGATGCGCGTCGGTGAAAACACCCGCAGCGTAATCGCGGGCAACCAGCGCCGCAGCCGCGATGCCGAACCGGAGCGGCTGAACCACTGCCCCGCGCCTTCGGCGTGCACCGGCAATACGCTGGCGCCGCTTTTCATGGCGATCAGGGCCGGCACCGGATAGATCTTCATGACCGCGCCGTTATTGACTATGCGCCCCTCGGGGAAAAGCACGACCGGACGACCGGCGCGCAGCAGGCGCAGCACCCTCTTCATGCTCAATGGATTGTTGAGATCGAGGATTTCGTGGCGGATATGGGACAGCAACCAGCGCGTGAACCAGCTCCCGGTTTCATCCGGCGGCACGATGACGACGGGTTCCCGTGGCAGGAACAAGGCCAGCACGATGGCGTCGAGGCGGGAATGGTGATTGGCGACGATCAGCAGGCGATCGGCATGCCCGAAC
The DNA here is from genome assembly GCA_036394495.1 of Burkholderiales bacterium. Taxonomy (GTDB): domain Bacteria; phylum Pseudomonadota; class Gammaproteobacteria; order Burkholderiales; family JACQAP01; genus JACQAP01. The sequence goes on along the minus strand of DASWEZ010000086.1, from coordinate 9,088 downwards.
GGCGCAAGGTCGCCGAGGACACGGACGCGGAACAGCAGGCGCAGCAGCAGACGGATCAGGAAGGGCATCTCGTTATTCTTATGGCATTCTGATATTGACAAACAAAATCCATGACTTGGGCCGCTATATTAAATCACTTACGCAGATGGCATGGGTGTCCGCGTTTAAACAATTTTTGTGAAGCTTTTGTCGCTTTACGCTGACAAGTTAATCCAACACATTGACTACAAAGCAAAAAAGGTAAACCTATCAGAGTGTTAGATTTGCTTTTCGATCGCATCTTCGTCTAGAGTCAAAACGGAAACTGCTTCAGGGGGAAGTACGAAGCTGATCCCGTCGTCCTCAACCATCGCACAGGGAGAACTAAAATGGACATGAACGTCCCGCAGGAACTACTCGTTCCCGCATCCGCAGGCGGCCAATCGTCTGTCGCTCCGACTACCGAGTACTTCTTCTCCGAGCAGCTTTCCGCCCTCTACGACAGGGACCAGCGCGCGATGTGGTTGAGATGGAATCCCAACCCGCGACCGAACTTCAACCCCGAACTGCTGCAGGATCTCGACCGCTACTGCCAGTTCATGGCACACAGCGGCGGGGCCATCGAGTGCCAGGGCGAACGCATTCCCCTGGAATACGCGGTCCTGGCGTCGAAAGTGCCGCGCGTGTTCAATCTTGGCGGCGACCTGAGCCTGTTCAAGCGGCTGATCGACGCGCACGACCGTGAAGGATTGCTGGAATACGGTCGCGCCTGCGTACAGGTCCTGTATCGCAACTACCTCGGCCACGGACTGCCCATTACGACGATTTCACTGGTCCAGGGCGAATGCCTGGGCGGGGGCTTCGAAGCGGCGCTGTCTTCCGACGTGATCGTGGCCGAGCGCCAGTCCCGCTTTGGCTTTCCCGAGATCCTGTTCAACATGTTCCCCGGCATGGGCGCTTATTCCTTCCTGGAACGCAAAGTCGGCAAACGCGTGACCGAAGAGCTGATCTCCAGTGGCCGACTCTACAGCGCCGATGATATGCTGGCGCTCGGTGTGGTGGATCTGGTGGTGGACCAGGGCCGCGGCGAGGCCGAAATCGGAAATTTCATCAGGTCGCGCGGCCGCAGCCGCAACGCAATGGCGGGCATCGCGGCAGCGCGGCGCCGTGTCCACAAACTGGATTACGAGGAACTGCTGGGAGTGGTCGAGGTTTGGGTGGATACGGCGCTCAGCCTGAGCAGCCGCGACTTGAAACTCATGCAGCGCCTGGTATCCCGTCAGAACGACCTGCGCCAGATGCCCCTCCAGGACGACGGCGTCATGGGCAGGCAATTGCACTGAATGTACCGGCGAGCGAGTTCCGCCGGCCCGATCAACCGGCGAAAACGGAGCATCATGCGCAGCATGGCGCAGGGCCTTCCCGAATACACGATTCAGGAAGCGGCGGCGAGGCTCGGCATTCCACTGCAGAAATTGCGGCGTTGGGATGCACAGGGCGTGCTAGTCGCGCGCCGGACCGAAGGCGGCCACCGCCGTTATTCGCGTGAAATCATCGACGGGCTGGCCGGTTCGGCCGCAGTCCCCGGCCCCGAGAAGCACGATCCCGCCAAACCGGAAACCGGCAAGGTCGAAGACCAGCTCGCCGCCGCGCGCCGCACCCTGAAGGAAAAACGCCGCATCATCCAGTTGCTGCTGGAAAGCGAATCGCGCTACCGCGACCTGGTCGAGACTTCCCACGACCTGATCTGGACGACCGATGCGCTGGGCCGCTTCACCTACCTGAACAACGCCTGCGTCGATCTGTTCGGCCTGCGGCCCAGGGACCTGCTCGGCCGCTGCTTCTTCGATTTCGAAGCCCGCCCCCAGCATGTGTCCAACCGCCGCTTCCTGTCGGCGCTGCGCAAGAATGGCGAAGTGAAGAACTACCTCACGCACCTGATTTCCACCGGCGGCACGGACCGCTGGGTCGGCATCAACGCGCGCGTAACGCACGACGAGGAAGGCCGCATCGTCGGACTGCGCGGAACCGCGCGCAATGTCACTGAACAGCATGACGCGGCGCTGGAGATCGAGCGTCTGGCCACTCACGACGGCCTGACCGGGCTGCCCAATCGCGTGTCCCTGCAGAAAGCGCTGGAAGCGGCGCTGGCCGACGGCGAAAAAGGTTCCGTGGCACTGATGGACGTCGATCATTTCAAGTACATCAACGACAATTTCGGCCACCGTGCGGGCGACCAGTTGCTGATCGCCATTAGCGGACTGCTGAAGGATCTGGTCAAGGACAAGAACGCGCAGGTATTCCGCCTGGGCGGCGACGAATTCGCCCTGCACCTGCCGAACGCATTGCGCGGCGAGGCCGCCCAGCTCGGCGAACAGGCATTGTCGGCGCTGCGCCATTACACATTCCTGGTGTCGGGCAAGGGATGCCTGTCGACGCTGACCGGCTCGATCGGCGTCGCCACCTATCCCTTCAACGGCGCGGACGTCGCCACGCTGCTCGCCAACGTCGACATCGCGATGTACCAGGCCAAGGACAACGGCCGCAACCGCGTGCGCATGCACGACCACAATCCGGACGATTTGCGCGGCACCCACAAACGCGTGCACTGGGCACGCGAACTGCGCGAAGTGCTCGACGAAAACAGGGTCATGCTTTGCTCGCAGCCGGTGGTCCGGCTCGCCGACCGCACGTCGGTGCACCAGGAAATCCTGGTGCGCATCCTCGACCGCAACGGCGCCATGGTGCTGCCGGGACAGTTCATCGAAGTGGCGGAGTCGCTCGGCATGGCGCAGGAGATCGACCTGCGCGTGGTCGGCAAGGTCATCGACGTGCTGCAGGACCCGGATTTCCGCGGCCGCAAGACGCGCTTCTTCGTGAACCTGTCGCGCACCAGCATTTCCGACCCGCACTGGGTGCGGCGTTTCCAGAACATGCTCGCCGCCGCGCCGATAGACCATTCGCAACTGGTGTTCGAGATAACGGAAACGGCGGCCATGTCGAGCGTCGACGTCACCCAGGATTTCATCGCGCAGATGAAAGAGATGGGTTGCCGCTTCGCGCTGGACGATTTCGGTGCCGGCTTCAGTTCCTTCTATTTCCTGAAGCGCTTCGACGTCGACTATCTGAAGATAGACGGCAGCTTCGTGCGCGACCTCGCTTCCGACAATGCCAGCCGGCTGTTCGTGCGCGCGCTGTGCGACGTGGCCCGCGGCCTGAACAAACAGGTCGTCGCGGAATGGGTCGAGGATCAGGCGGTAATGGATATCCTGGTGGAAATGGGGGTGCAGTACGGCCAGGGCTTCCTGTTTGCCCGTCCGCTGCCTTTCCCGGCCGTCATTCCGGTCGAGCAACCGCTGCAAGCCGGCAAGCGCGCCTGAAACCAGACGCCGTCAGCGCAATCCCTACCAGTTTTCCTTGAGAAGCTTCTCGGCCCAGAACAGGCCGAGGATGGTTTTTGCATCGGTGATGCGCCCGCCGCGGATCCAGCCCACCGCCTCGGTCAGCGGCACGCGCAGGGTTTCCAGGAACTCGCCCTCGTCCGGACGCGCGCCCCTGAACTCCAGCTTGCGCGCCAGGAAAAAATCGATGCGCTCGTTCGAATAGCCGATGCACGGATGCAGGCGGCCCAGTTCGCGCCATTCGGCGGCCACATAGCCGGTCTCTTCCAGCAGTTCGCGTTTCGCCGCCTCGATCGATGCTTCATCCGGTTCCAGCCTGCCGGCCGGCAACTCATAGAAATGCAGGCCGAGCGGATAACGAAACTGGCGCTCGAGCAATACGGCCCCGTCGTCGAACAGGGGCAGGATGATCGCCGCGCCGGGATGCAGGACATACTCGCGCAATGCCAGGCTGCCGTCCGGCAGCCTCACCTCGTCTTCGTTGACCTTCAGCATGCGGCCGCGATAAGCGGCGCGCGAAGTCACTTTCTTTTCCGTGAAATCGGAACTCACAGCGAAAGCTGGATCGCGTGCTGGCAGATCGCCAGCAGTGCGCCGGGCGTCAACCCGAGGCCGATGATCGCAAGGCCGTTGACCGACATCAGTGCGCGAACGTCGGCGTAGGGCTCGATTGCGTGCGTGTCCGTCGGCGCGTCGAAATACATCACCTTGACCAGGCGCAGGTAATAGAAAGCGCCGACCAGCGAGAACATCACCGCGACCACGACCACTCCGGTATAGCCTGCCGAGAGTGCGGCCTGCAGGACGAACAGTTTCGCCCAGAAGCCCACGGTCGGTGGAATTCCGGCCATCGAGAACATGAGTAGCAGCATGATGAAGGCGTACCACGGGTTGCGCTGGTTCAGACCCTTGAAGTCCTCGATGTTTTCGGCTTCGAAGCCTTCGCGCGACAGCAGCAGGATCATGCCGAAGGTGCCGAGGCCCATCAGCACATAAACGATCGAATAGAACATCGCCGCGCCGAAACCCTCGATCGTACCGCTGAGAATGCCCAGCAGCAGGAAACCCATGTGCGAGATGGACGAGTAGGCCAGCATGCGTTTGAGGTTGGTCTGCGCGATCGCCGTGACGTTGCCGATCGCCAGCGAAGCCACGGCGAGCAGTACGAGCATCTGCTGCCATTCCACCATCAGCTGGTGGGCGCCGAGCGCCTCTACCAGCAGCCGCATGATGAAGGCAAACGACGCGAGCTTGGGCGCGGTGCCGATCAGCAGCGTCACCGCCGTCGGCGCGCCGTGGTAGACATCCGGCACCCACATGTGGAAGGGAACGGCGCCCAGCTTGAAGCCGATGCCGGCCACCACGAAAACCAGGCCGAAGATCAGGATGGTCGGGATGAAGTCGCCGTCGGCGATGCGTTGTGCCACTTCGGTCACTTCGAGCGAGCCGGTCGCGCCGTAGATCATTGACATGCCGTAGAGCAGCATGCCGGAGGCGAGTGCGCCCAGTACGAAGTACTTCATCGCCGCCTCGGTGCTGATGCCGGAGTCGCGCGGCAGCGCCACCATGGCATACAGGGACAGCGACATCAATTCGAGGCCGAGATAGAGCACCAGGAAGTGGTTCGCCGAGATCATGATCATGATGCCCAGCGTGGAGAACAGCGAGAGCACGAAGAATTCGCCACGGTAGATGCCGCGCAGCTTCGCGTAGGAGCGCGAATAGGCCAGCATCACGGCCACGCAGAGGCACACCGTGATCTTGAGGACGTCCGACATCGGATCGCCGACGAACATGCCGTTGAACGTATAAGCCACGTCTTCGCCGCCGGCCATGAAAATGATTACGGCGGTTGCGACCAGCGTGATCTGGGTCAGGATGTAAGTCCAGACGCGCAGCCGGTCGGGCAGGAACAGGTCGACGATGAGGATCACGCAGACCATCGTCAGCACGAAGATCTCGGGGGCCGCCAGCAGAAAATCCGGTATCTCGTAGTCCATTTTAGAGTTTGCTCTTCAACGCCAGCGCCAGCACGTCGCCGACCGAATTGTGCAGCACCGAAGCGAAGGCCTGCGGATACAGTCCCATGCCGAGCACCGCGATTGCGACCAGGCCGAGCACCAGTCCTTCGCGAGCGCCGATATCGGTGAGCGCATCGACGTGGCTGTTGGCGACTGCGCCGAACACGACGCGCTTGTACATCCACAGCGTGTAGGCCGCGCCAAACAACAATGTCGTTGCGGCAATGGCCGCGTACCAGAAATTAGTGTGCATCGCGCCCATGATGACGAGGAACTCGCCGACGAATCCGCTGGTGCCCGGCAGGCCGGAGTTGGCCATTGCGAACAGCATGAAGAAGGCGGCGAATACCGGCATCTTGTTGGCCACGCCGCCATAGTCCGAGATCAGGCGCGAATGCATGCGGTCGTAGAGCACGCCAACGCAGAGGAACAGCGCGCCCGAGACGAAGCCGTGGGACACCATCTGGATGACCGCGCCTTGCATGCCCAGCGTATTGAAGATGAAGATGCCCAGGGTGACGAATCCCATGTGCGAGATCGACGAGTAGGCGATCAGCTTCTTCATGTCGGTCTGCACCAGCGCAACCAGGCCGATGTAGACCACCGCAATCAGCGACAAGCCGATGACCACGGGCGCCAGCACGTGGCTCGCATCCGGAAGAATCGGAAGGGACAACCTGATGAAGCCGTAAGCGCCAAGTTTCAGCATGACCGCGGCCAGCACCACCGAGCCCCCTGTCGGCGCCTCGACGTGCGCGTCCGGCAGCCAGGTATGCACGGGGAACATCGGCACCTTGACCGCGAAGGCCGCAAAAAACGCGATGAAGAGCAGGATCTGCGCGGCCAGCGGAATCTGCAGTCCGTAATAGTCCAGCAGCGCGAAACTGCCTCCGGACATCGTGTAGAGATAGATGAATGCGACCAGCGTGAGCAACGAACCCAGCAGCGTATACAGGAAGAACTTCAATGCGGCGTAAACGCGGTTCGGGCCGCCCCACACGCCGATGACGATGAACATCGGGATCAGCGTGGCCTCAAAGAACACATAGAACAGGGCGGCGTCCATTGCGCAAAACACCCCGTTCATCATTCCCGACAAGACCAGAAAAGCCGCCATGTATTGCCCGACACGGCTGTCGATGACTTTCCATCCGGCCAGTACCACCAGCACCGTGGTGAAGGTGTTCATCAGGATCAGCAGCAAGGAAATGCCGTCGATGCCGAGGTGGTAGTTGATGTTGTAGGACTCGATCCACGGCGTCAGCTCGACGAACTGCATGCCCTGTGCGGAAGAATCGAATTTGACGTAGAGCGGGAGGACTACGACGAAGCCGGCGACCGCGCCCGCCAAGGCGAGCCAGCGCGCGAGATTGGCGTTGCGGTCGGAACCGGTGAAGAGCACGGCGATTCCGGCCAGGATCGGCAACCAGACGACGGTACTGAGCAGGGCTAGTCCGGGCATGTTTTCAGCTTCTCGCGAACCAGAGCGTGAGCAGCACGAACACGCCGATGATCATGGTAAATGCGTAGTGGTAGATCAGGCCGGACTGCAATTTGCGCGCAATCTGCGCAAACCAGCCGACCACGCGCGCCGAACCGTTGACGAAGAAGCCGTCGATCACCGCCACGTCGCCGCCCTTCCAGAATCCCCGCCCGAGCAGGCGTGCGCCGCCGGCGAAGAACCAGTCGTTGAAGCGGTCGAAGTAATACTTGTTGTCCAGAAGCGTGTAGACCGGACCGAACATGCCGCGCAGTTTTTCCGGCAGATCGGTGCGCTTCAGATAGAGGAATGCGGCCGATGCAATGCCGGCGATCGACAGCCAGAACGGCCAGGTGCCGAGCGCGTGGAGCATCATCGCCGCAACGCCATGAAACTCCCTGCCCATCTCGCCAAGCACATCGTGCGACTCGCTCACCACGATCGCGTCGCCGAAGTAATCGCCAAACAGCACCGAACCGATCCACCAGCCGATACATAGCGACGGGATCGCCAGCACGATCAACGGCCCCGTGACGACGGCTGGCGACTCGTGCGGCGCGTGCGCATGCCGGTTTGCATCGACGTGTCCAGCGTGATCGTCATGCGCAGCGAAGCGCTCCGCGCCATGGAAGGTCATGAACATCAGCCGGAAGGTATAAAACGCAGTGACGAATACGCAGGTCAGCACGCAGAAATACGCAAACCCGCTGCCCGGCAAATGGGACAGCCCGACGGCTTCGATGATCGCATCCTTGGAAAAGAATCCGGAGAAACCCGGAATGCCCGCGCTTGCCAGGGCGCCGACCATCATGGTGGCGTAGGTGATCGGCATGTACTTGCGCAGACCGCCCATCTTGCGCATGTCCTGTTCGTGATGCATGGCGATGATGACCGAGCCCGCACCGAGGAACAGCAGTGCCTTGAAGAAGGCATGGATAACCAGGTGGAACATTCCGGCCGCGTAAGCCGAGGCGCCCAGCGCGACGGTCATGTAGCCGAGTTGCGAGAGCGTCGAATAAGCCACCACGCGCTTGATGTCGGTCTGCACGATCGCCACCAGCGCCATGAACAAGGCCGTGATCGCGCCGATGACCATGACGAAGGACAGCGCCGCCTCCGACAACTCGAACAGGTGCGACATGCGCGCAACCATGAAAATGCCGGCCGTCACCATGGTCGCCGCGTGGATCAGCGCGGAAATCGGCGTCGGGCCCTCCATCGAGTCCGGCAGCCAGACATGCAGCGGAAACTGCGCCGATTTTCCCATCGCACCGATGAACAGCAGGATGCAGATCGTGGTGATGAGCGGCCAGTCGGTAAAGGCCACGCCGAGCGTTTCGTGCGCCAGCTCCGGCGCCCGGCCGAACACCTTTGCGTAATCGAGCGTGCCGAAATAAACCAGGATCAGAGCGATGCCGAGCAGGAAGCCGAGATCGCCCACGCGGTTGACCATGAAGGCCTTCAGATTGGCGTAGATGGCGGTCGGACGGGTGTACCAGAAACCGATGAGCAGGTAGGACACCAGCCCCACCGCCTCCCAGCCGAAAAAGAGCTGCAGAAAATTGTTGCTCATCACCAGCATCAGCATCGAGAAGGTGAACAGCGAGATGTAGCTGAAGAAACGCTGGTAACCGGGATCGTCGGCCATGTAGCCGATGGTGTAGACGTGCACCATCAGCGACACGAAGGTCACAACCAGCATCATCGTGGCCGACAGCTTGTCGATCAGGAAACCGAGTTGCAGCGTGATGTCGCCGCTGGTGATCCAGGTGTAGAGCGGCCCGTTGAAGGTATTGCCGGCAAGCACATCCCGGAACACGAGGAAGGATGCGACCACCGAAACCACCATGCCGGCGATGGTTACCACATGCGAGGCGCGCCGGCCGATGAGCCAGCCAAGCAGGCCGGCGATCAGCGCCCCGGCAAGGGGAGCGAGGGGAACGACAAGATAGAGCGCCGGCATGTTCATTGGGCTCTCCCGAGTGCTGGGTGCCGCCCGACTTCGCTGGATTCCGCATGGGATACCGGCTTCGCCATAACCGGGCTGCGCCCATAGGTGCTGCGTGCTGAGAGGCAGCCCTCAACGCCTCCCGTGGTTTTGATCTTTCCCAGCACGCAGCACACAGTACGCAGCACCGTAGTCATCCTTTCAACTTGTCCAGATCGTCGACGTTGATGGTGCGCACGTTGCGGAACAGCACCACCAG
>DASWEZ010000085.1:0-3432 GCA_036394495.1 Burkholderiales bacterium | reverse complement strand
CGCACCGATCCCCGAACCGGAGATCCACTGAGCTGCGTCGCTGCTGCCGTCAGCGGGAAGAGCTGCTTGGTCGACCGAGACGATCACTTTTTCGCGGGCGCCGTCGGGGGCGATGCGGGTTGTGCCGGTTGGGCTACAGATGGCGTCCCAGCCAGGACCACTTTCACCGCAGGCGAAATCTTGTCCGCATTCGCCAACAAGACGCTGGCCTGCCAAAGCTGCGTATCGTTCAGGGACGCTTTGAAGCCCGGCATGCCCGTCAGACGAATGCCGTTCTTGGCCTTCCAGAACGTTTCCCACGCAGGATCGTCGGTCACCCCGGTTCCATGGAAAAGTTCCGGGGGCTTAGGGAACATGCCTTGTGCGATTGCGCTTTTGGGTTGCCCCGGCAACCCGTGGCACACGGCGCAGTTCTGTTTGTAAATGTCGGCGCCTGCGAGATATGTGGTTTCGTCAGCCGCGACTGGGGGATCGGTGTGGGGATCCTTGCCGATCCGAGCGTTCAGTGCGCCATGGGCAAGCTTTTTCTCAAACAGCATAGGAGGGTCCGCCACCGCGACCGGCGCCCATCCCGTGGTGAAGTAAAACCAAGCGCCGCCGATCATCAACAACACGCCGATCACAATCCCGACCACAAAGGCTTTGAGCATGATCCATTATTCTCCCGCTAGAATTGTCAAACCGCCTGCCGCCAGGTCGAGATACTCACTCGCGCGACAAGGGAGGCACCGAACGCGCGATAGTGTACTGTCAATGAGCCATTTGTGCACGAGGATTTGCACGCCGAAAACTGACGAAGGCTCACACCGACCTTCGTAACCTTTTCGGCCCTGAAGCCGTCCTAATATAGACTGGGCAGGGTTTTCCGATAGGACTTGGTTAGTCACCTGGAGCCGCTCGGCGTCGCCCCCGATTGTCTTATTAGTGGCAGACTTGCTCGCACAACCATGCGATATAGGAGTATAGGAATGGGCCATTTGAGCGCTAATCCGACCGGGCCAAACCCTTCGGCCGAAGAACTTGTGCGGCGGGAGCCTGAGTCCAAGGGCCATCGATGGTTGTGGATTCTGGCTTTGGCGGTTCTGGTCGGCGTGGGCTTTTGGTATTTCCGCGGACCACACGCCAGCACCGAAGCGCAGGGACCTGCGGCGCCGGGCGGAGCCAGCAAGGGGCAGGGCCGGCAAGGAGCAGGCGGAATGGTTGTGCCGGTGGTAGTCGCCACGGCGCAACGCGGCGACCTTCCGGTCTACTTCAACGGTCTCGGGACCGTCACCGCGTTTAATACTGTGACGGTTCACAGCCGCGTGGACGGCCAAATCACCAAGATTAACTTCCAGGAAGGGCAATTCGTTCACCAGGGCGACAGCCTACTGGAAATCGATGCGCGCCCCTATCAGGTGATGCTCGAGCAAGCGGAAGGGCAGCTGGCCAAGGATCAAGCGCAGCTCCGCGACGTGCAAGTGAATTACGAGCGCTTCCAGCTTCTGTACAAAGAAGGCGTAATCCCCAAGCAGCAGCTCGACACGCAAGGGGCGCAGGTGGGGCAATTTGAAGGTTCGATCAAGGCCGATCAGGGCCTGATCGACAACGCAAAGCTGCAACTGGTCTATTCCCGCGTAACCGCGCCGATCAGCGGGCGCATCGGGTTACGCTTGGTCGATATCGGGAACATTGTGCACGCTACGGATACTAACGGCTTGCTGGTGATTACACAGTTGCAGCCCATCGCGGTGATTTTTTCCTTGCCGCAGGACCAACTTCCGCAGGTGGCCACGAAGCTCCGTGACGGCGTGCAACTCATCGTCGATGCGTACGACCGTGACGATACGTCAAAGATCGAATCAGGCAAGCTGCTGACGATCGACAACCAGATCGACACCACCACCGGCACCTACAAGTTGAAAGCGGTCTTCAACAACGATCGAAACACCTTGTTCCCCAATCAATTTGTGAATGTGCACCTGCTTGCCGATGTGAAAAAGAACTTGGTTATCGTGCCGGCATCCGCTATCCAGCGCGGCCCGCAGGGCACGTACGTGTATGTGGTGCAGAACGGTAACACCGCCAAGATCCAAACCGTTACGATAGCGCTAACGACGGCGAATAGCGTTGGGCTCAGCGCTGGATTGAATGCCGGCGATGTCGTGGTCGTCGACGGGCAAGACAAGCTGCAAGACGGCAGCAAGGTCAATCCCACCTCGGCGCCCACAGGCGCACCAAGCGCGCAAAACCCCAATGGAGCGCAACAGCCCCCCCCGCAGCAGGGCAACACGCAACGCGGGCGGCGCGGTACGGAAGCTCCGCAGCAAGGCCAACCCTCCGGGAAGGCGCAATGAGTCCATCCAGGCCGTTCATTTTGCGGCCAGTCGCGACCACCTTGCTGATGGTGGGGATTTTGCTCGTGGGCTTTGTCGCCTACCGGCAGTTGCCGGTTTCCGCTCTGCCCCAAGTCGATTATCCGACCATTCAAGTGCAAACGTTTTATCCCGGCGCTAGCCCGGATGTGATGGCGTCCTCCGTAACGGCGCCGCTGGAGCGCCAGTTCGGCCAGGTTCCGGGCCTGAACCAAATGACGTCGACCAGCTCCTACGGCAGCTCGATCATCACGCTGCAGTTCGACCTCGATCTCAACATCGACGTCGCGGAGCAGGAAGTGCAAGCGTCCATCAATGGCGCTTCCAATCTTTTGCCACAGGGCCTGCCCAACCCGCCGATCTACAGCAAGATTAATCCCGCCGATTCGCCGATCCTCACGCTGGCCATTACTTCCAAATCGCTGCCGCTCTCCAAAGTCGAAGATCTTACGGACACGACGCTGGCCCAGAAAATCTCGCAGCTTACCGGGGTAGGACTCGTCAGCATCAGCGGCGGACAGCGTCCCGCGGTGCGCATCCAGGCCAATCCCACCGCGCTGGCTTCGTATGGATTGAGCCTCGAGGATCTTCGCACCGCGCTGACGCAAGCCAACGTAGACATGGCCAAAGGAACGTTTGACGGTCCTCATCAGGCCTATACCATTGGCGCGAACGACCAACTCATTTCGAGCAACAGCTACCGGCCACTGATTATCGCCTATCGCAATGGCGCGCCTGTTCGGCTGTCTGATGTCGCCACCGTCCTGGAAGGCGTGGAGAACGTGCAGCAAGCGGCCTGGGCGAACCAGAATCCCGCTGTCATCTTGAACATTCAACGGCAGCCCGGCGCCAACATCATCGCCGTTGTGGACCGCGTAAAGAAATTGCTGCCGCAGTTGCAGGCCGCTCTGCCCGCCGCGGTGCAAGTGGAAATACTCACCGACCGCACCACCACGATTCGCGCTTCCGTTAGCGACGTGCAGTTCTCGTTGATGCTGACGATTGTGCTCGTCGTGTTGGTCATCTTTCTGTTTTTGCGAAGCGTTCGAGCGACGATCATTCCGAGTTTTGCCGTGCC
>DASWEZ010000084.1:0-40803 GCA_036394495.1 Burkholderiales bacterium | reverse complement strand
CGGCGCCGTAAGAATGGCTACTATTTCCCTCTCTTTTCTTTCGTTTTCCTCTGCGTCCTCCGCGTCCTCTGCGCCTCTGCGTTGGGTGTAATCCGCATTAACGCGTCTTGAGGCGGGAGGCGGGGCGGGCTTTGGATTGTTCGCGGTAGTGTTTCTGGAAAAACGACGCGAGCATTTCGACGTCCACGCGCCTGGCGCCCGCGGGCCGGGCGACTAACGCGACGGTGCGAGCGGGAACCTGGGTCGAGAACGGCCTGGCGATCAGTTTGGTTCCCTTGAGGATGCCGGCCTTGATGGTCAGTTCCGGCAGCAGCGTCACGCCCAATCCGCCCTCCACCATCTGGATCAGCGTCGTCAGGCTGGTCGCTTCCAGCAACGCCCTGGCTTTTGCGCCCCGGGAACCGCAAGCCGCGATGGCGTGATCGCGCAGGCAGTGTCCCTCTTCCAGCAACACCACGCTGCCGGGCTCGAGGTCGCGCACCAGCATTTCCTTCTTTTTGGCGTGCGGATCGTCCTGGCGGGCAACAAACCAGAATTCATCGCGGAACAGTTCGATCACCGTCAACTCCGCCGTCTCGAAGGGCAACGCGATCAACGCCGCGTCGAGACTTCCCGCGCGCAGCTTCTCCAGCAGCCTTTCGGTGAGATCCTCGCGAAGATGGAGCTTGAGTTCCGGGTATTCGTCCCTGATCTTGGACATCACGCCGGACAGCAGAAACGGCGCAACCGTCGGGATGACGCCCAGCCGGAAAATGCCGCCAAGCGGCGCGCCGGCATCGCGCGCCGAATCCACCAGATCCTGAGCCGCAGCCAGGATGGTGCGGGCGCGCCGCACCACTTCCTCGCCGGCCGGAGTCAGCCGCACACCCCTTGGATCGCGCTCGACCAGTTCCACGCCGAGCAGGGATTCGAGTTCCTTGATGCCGGCGGACAGCGTCGACTGGGTGACGAAGCTTGCTTCGGCCGCCGCGCGGAAATTCAGCTTGTCGGCGACTTCCACCAGGTAGCCCAGTTGTCGCGGTGAGGGGAGTGCGGCCATGGTATCGGGGTCTGAGGCGTTGATCGTATTTATCGATCAGTATAAACGATTTTTCTCGCTTTATCGATCGACCGGGACGGCGCAAAGTGGCCGCGTACAACATTTCCAGACCACTTTTCAAAGGAGCCAAGCATGCTGACCATCGGTGACCGCATTCCCGCATTTGACCTCAACGCCGTCGTTTCGATCGATCCTGACAAGGCGTTCCAGCGCATCGACCAGGCGTCCAATGCCGGCAAGTGGAAAGTGCTGTTCTTCTGGCCGAAGGACTTCACGTTCGTCTGCCCGACCGAAATTGCCGCGTTCGGCAAACTCAATACCGAATTCAACGACCGCGACGCCGTCATCTATGGCGCATCGATCGACAGCGAATTCGTGCATCTGGCGTGGCGGAACAACCACGCCGATCTGAAGGATCTGCCCTTCCCGATGCTGGCAGACATCAAGCGCGAGCTATCCTCCGCGCTGGGTGTACTGGACAAGAATGAAGGCGTCGCTCTGCGCGCCACGTTCATCGTCGATCCGGAAGGCGTGATCCGCTTCGTGTCGGTCAACGACATGAGCGTGGGACGCAATCCCGCGGAAGTCCTGCGCGTGCTCGATGCGCTGCAGACCGACGAATTGTGCGCGTGCAACTGGAAGAAGGGCGACGAGTTCCTCAAGGCTGCCTGATCGGCGGGCCCGGCTCTGCGGAGCCGGGCCGCTTAGCAACCTGCCGGAGCCCGATCGAACACATTGAAAGGAGATTGAAAATGTCTATCCAGACCCTCAAGGACCGCCTGCCCGAGTACGCCAAGGACCTGAAGCTGAATCTCGGCTCACTGGCGGCGGAAACCGTGCTGAACGATACGCTGAAGGCGGGCACCTTCGTCGCCGCGGCATTCGCTTCGCGCAACCCGGAAGTCATCGCGGCGATCAACGCCGAATTCGGCGAAAAGCTGGCGCCGGCGGATTTCACCGCCGCCAAGGCGGCTGCGGCGATCATGGGCATGAACAACGTCTATTACCGCTTCCTGCACCTGGCGGAAAACGACGAGTACGTGCGCCTGCCCGCCAAGCTGCGCATGAATGTGATCGGCGCCCCCGGCACCGCGAAGGAAAACTTCGAACTGTGGTCACTGGCTGTTTCGGCGATCAACGGTTGCGGCATGTGCATCACGGCGCATGAAAAAGTCGTGCGCGCAGCGGGGCTGACCGTGGAGCAGGTACAGGCTGCGGTGCGTATTGCCGCGGTGGTACATGCCGTGGCGGTGACGCTGGAGGCCGAAGCGGCTTCGACACAAGAACTGGCCGCAGCGGCGTAACTGCAAAGCGCTTCGCATCAAAAAAACGGGCGGCCATCAGGCCGCCCTTTTTTTGTGCTCTTGCATGCTAGTGGGGAGAGGCCGCGGGGTCGTATCCCTTTTCCTTCATGTACAAGGCCAGCACGTGATCCATGCTTGACGCATGGTTCGCGAACCATTCCGCCACGGCCCGCGCCAGCACTTTTCCGAAGCGCGTTTCCCCGGCCGCAACCCGGCGGCGCACTTCATGCGCCGTCTCGAGCACGCCATCGTGTTCCTTTACGTGGCAGGTCAGCGGCGGATAGGTCATGTGTTCCATCCAGCGCTGCTCCTGCGCGAAATGTTCCTCGCTGTGCCGGATGAACTCGTCAAGCGCTGCCAGCATGCTTTCGTCCGGCGCATCCGCAACGCGGTTCAGCAATTCGATGAACTCGCGGTGGGTATCGTCCATGATCCCCTCGTCCAGCACCAGGGTATCGCTCCATTCCATGACCGGCATGCAGCCTCCAGCAACTATGCGTGTTGCGGAAGTCTACCGCATCGCCGGCCCCTGCTGCTGCGCCGGGCTAGCCCACGAAAGCCGCAGGCACGGGATCCTCGCCCAGCACGTTGCGCAGGATCGCCCAATGCATCGCCTCGTCGCCGAGGATGCTCGCCGCAGCATGCGCGAGGTCGCGGTTGCCGAATGCCGGCACTGCACCGAGATACGCGCTTATTGCGCCTTGTTCCAGTTGGGCGGCAAATCGCAGAACATCGGTCTGGTTCTTGAGTTTTTCCGTATGAAAATCGTACTTCTTTCTGGCTTCGACGGGATGGCCGCCCAGCTTCGAAACGGTCGCGGCAAGCAGATCCGCATGCGCCTTATGGTGGCCCTGGAACTTGAGCGCCACGATTTTCACCGCCGGCTCCAGCAGGCCGCTGTCCGCGCCGAGTTGGTATGCCGCTATTGCCTCCCGTTCGGAGCCGAGCGCGCTGTTGAGGATCGCGACATCGTTGCCGCCGTCGGTTTTCTTCTGATCTGCAGCCAGTGCTTCACTGCCTGCAAGCAGGGCAATGGCGGACGCGGACAGCAGCAGGCCGGATTCTCCGAGAAACGCGCGGCGCGAGGGGTTCGAACAATCATTGCGGACAAAATTTAGAAAAGACATGGACCTCTCCTTCGAGATTCAGGGGACTTGAGGGAATCCGGCACATACGGCGCCGGGATCGGAACGACCGCCGGACGGCGGTCAGGTGGTATCGGGCGGGTGGATGCGGCCGAGCACGGCGCTCACGATTCGATCGCAGCGCGCGCCATCGAATGCAAAAGCCTCTCCGGTGGCGACGTCGATCTCGCGTGCGAGTGCTTCGCGCAACAGGCCGCGCGCGCGGAAAAACCGCGTGCGCACGGTGGCTTCCGGTATGTCGAGGCTGGCCGCGGTTTCTTCCACCGATAACTCTTCGAGCGCGCGCAGGACGAAGACGGTACGGAATATTTCGGGAAGGGCATCGATATGGCGTTCGATCAGCAACCGCGTTTCGCCGCGCATGGCGGCGCTATCGGGAAGTTCGGCAGAACTCTCGATGTTCTCGATCATCGCCATGTCCGATTCCCCCGACAGGGACTCCAGCGGAATGACCATGCTTTCCCGGCGGCGCTTGCGCGCCTGCATCAGCGATTCATTCACTACGATGCGGGTCAACCACGTCGAAAGCCTGGATTCGCCGCGATAGCGGCCGATCGCCTGGTAGGCGTGCAGATAGGCCAGCTGCAAGGCGTCTTCCGCCTCGGCGTCGTCACGCAGGATGGCACGGGCAACGCGGTAGAGCATGCGATTGTGCTTGCGCATGAGCACTTCGAACGCCAATTCGTCGCCGGTCGCCACGCGTCGGGCGAGTTCACCGTCGGCGAGGTCGTTCGAGAGGGCCACTTTCACTTCAGCATTGACGGGCACGATGCGCTCCGTGGATTGTCTGATCATTCGATGCAGCCGGGGGCTTCCGCGTTCCCGGACTTGATCTGAACGCGGAAAACCTTGAAATTAGCAGGCCACCCGCGAAACACCCATGCCCGAACTGCCCGACATTGTCGTCTATATCGAGAGCCTGGAAGCCCGCGTCAGGGGCAAGGTCCTGCAACGCGTGCAACTACTCAATCCTTTCATCCTGCGCACGGCGGTGCCGCCGATATCCGCCGCCGAAGGCAGGAAGGTCCTCGGCCTCCGGCGTCTGGGCAAGCGCATCGTGTTCGAACTCCAGGGCGGGCTATTCCTGGTGCTTCACCTGATGATCGCCGGCCGGCTGCGCTGGTCCGACACAAAGGCGAAAGCCAAGCTTCCAGGCCGCAATGCGCTGGCCGTGCTCGAGTTCGAGAGCGGCGCATTGGTGTTTACCGAAGCCGGGACCAAGCGGATGGCTTCACTTCACCTGGTCGAGGGCGAATCCGCGCTCGATGCCCTGCACGTCGCGGGAATGGAAGTGCTGGAGGTGAATCTCGCGTCTTTTTCGCGGCAGCTGAAGGCGCACAACCATACGCTCAAGCGCGCCCTGACCAATCCGCATATCTTCAGCGGCATCGGCAACGCGTATTCCGACGAGATCCTGCATCGCGCACGGCTTTCCCCGATCGCCATGACCCGGAAGCTCGACGAGGCGCAAATCAAGGAGCTCTACGACGCGATCCGGTCAACCCTGAACGAATGGACCGAGCGCCTGAGAAAACAGACGGACGGAAAATTTCCGGAGAAAGTAACGGCGTTTCGCGAGGAAATGGCGGTTCACGGCCGCTACGGCAAACCCTGTCCGGTGTGCGGCTCGCCGGTGCAGCGCATCGTCCACGGCGCCCACGAGACCAACTATTGCGCACGCTGCCAGACCGGGGGCAAGGTGCTCGCCGACCGCGCGCTATCGCGCCTGCTCAAGAAAAGCTGGCCGCGCTCGATCGACGATGTCGAATAACGCAGGCAACCATTAAAAACGGGGAGGCGAGCGCCTCCCCGGAAACAGAGCGCACTATCTCGGGAGAGAGTCTTGCGTCTGTGGAACGAGATTGCCGCGGGAAGTCCGCGGTTTTGTCAGAAGCCGCCGGAAGCCGTGATGCGCTCGCCGGTAAGCCATCCGGAATCGTCGGAAGCGAGGAATACTGCAACCTGTGCAATATCTTCCGGCTGCCCGAATCGGCCAAGCGGTGTCGCGGCGACAATCTGCTTTTCGAAGTCGCTGCCGACCACGCCAGCGCTATGCGTGCCTTCGGTTTCCACGCCACCCGGTGCAATGGTGTTCACGCGGATATTTCTCGCCCCGAGTTCCTTGGCCAGGCCACGGGTGACCGCATCCAGGGCGCCCTTGGTCGCGGAATAAACCACAGAATTCGGCACCGGCGTCGTGCTTACGACGGAGCTGATGTTGATCACGCTGCCGCCTTTGGGACCGAAATGCTTCAGCGCTTCCTGGGTAGCCAGGATCGGGCCGAGGACATTGGTATTGAACTCGCGATGGAACTCAGTTTCCGTCACGGCTTCGAGCGGCCCGAACTCGTACACGCCGGCGTTGTTCACGAGCACATCGAAAGTCCCGTAGGCCTTCTTCGTCTCGGCGAACAGCCGCGTCACGTCGGCTGACTTCGAGACATCGCCCTGGACTGCAATGGCCTTGCCGCCCTTGGCCTTGATTTCCGCAACGACGCGATCGGCGCCCTCCTTGCTTGAAGAATAATTCACTACCACCGAAGCGCCTTCAGCGCCCAGGCCTTTCGCGATCCCTGCGCCGATGCCCTTGGACGCGCCGGTCACGATGGCCACCTTGCCAGTCAATTTGCTCATTGGATTCTCCTGAAAAATATTGCGTCTTCAATTCGACGATTAGATAAGTATCTAACTGAAGGACGGGCAAGTCAAGAGGTCTTTCAGTGACGGCGCTAGATTTTTGCGAGACGGTCTAGGTAAGCGCGCAAGACGTCGCGTTTCACGACGAGATTCATGAACTTGCCTTCGCGCGCGGTTTCCACCAGTCCCGCCGTTTCGAGTTCCTTGATGTGGTGGGACAGGGTCGCGGCGCTGATATCGTGCGCCTCGAGCACCGCGCTGCACTGCATCGGCGCGTTGCAAGCGCCGATCTGCTTGAGGATCTCATAGCGCCGCGGCTCCGCCAGGGCGCGGGAGATCTGCGCAAACTGCCGGTCTGTCAGTCGGTTGTCTTTGGTGGTTGCCATTGCATATATATATAGCGCCGCCTTCCGGATCGCAAGTACATGTCACCTGCGCAGGTAACGCTCTGCGTCAGGTTGCACGTCTAAAGAAGCGGAATATCCGGCAAGGAAGCGGAACGCGTCCCGGCCAGCGGCCGGTTGGCCGCCGCATGGTAGGTGAAGACGGCGGCGAATTTCGTCAGCGCAGTTCGATTCTGTCCGGCCGCGTGCAACAGGCGGCAATGAAAGAACAACACGTCGCCTTCGTCCAGTTCGGCGGCAACCTTGCCTTGCAGGATCCCGCGGTTCTCGTCCAGGTCGGCACGGAAGAAACGGTCGTCGTCATACTGGCCGGCACGGAATTCCATGCGCTGCGAACCCGGCACCAGCCACAGGCAGCCGTTCTCCTCGTGCTCCGGACCGAGTGCGAGCCACACCGATACCAGTTCGGGTTTCTGGAAGGACCAGTAACGGATGTCCTGATGCCATCCGGTCGCACTGCTAAACGCGGGGTTCTTGGTCATGATGCAGTTGTGGTGCGCCTGCGACAGCTCCAGCGACGGGCCGAGTATGTGATGCAACCGGCTTGCGAGTTGCGGCGACGTTGCCCAGTCCCTGTAAAGCGCATCGCGCGCGCAGGCCTGCAATTCGCGGCGCACCGTCCGGCCGCCGGGAGCATCCAGCGCAGCCGGTGCTCCGGGATAACGCACCTGCGCCTCGTATTCCAGCGGCTGGATTTCGGCCGCGAGATGGCGCAATGCCAGCGCCTTCATCGCTTCGCAGGAGGCCTGCGGGACGAGGCCGCGCACGATCACGAAGCCGTCGCGAGCGAACTGGCTAAGTTCTGCGGATGAAAAACCGTTCAAGGGATAGGCGCGAAAAAAAGAATGCGGAGTAAAACTAAAATCTCACCACGAAGGACACGAAGGAACACGAAGAAGACCGGGGGAGAGTCATTCCGCGTCTGCACATCGCCACGATAGCGCGTCAGCCATGGTCAAATAACTATATACAACACAATGCCATGCAATGCCATGCCGATCTTGCCCTTCTTCGTGCAACTTCGTGTCCTTCGTGCCTCAAGGGAACACTCATATGCACCCGCAGGGGTGTGTGCCGCTTGCGGCGCGTGGTGAGAATTTCGTGCCTTAGGAATCATTCAGCCGGACTAACGATGCGCGGCGTTGAATTGATCCAGTGAAACGCTGCCAGGACAGAGCTCCTTCTCGCCGAGCTTGTTGAACGGCGACTCGACGGTGCCGAGATGCGCATGCAGGTCTTCCGGATCCGGATCGACGTGCAGCACGCCGGTCACGATCTCCCCCGCCGCCTTGCGTTCCTGCAGGTAGTTCATCGCGGCGATGCGGTCGTGTACGTCGTATTCGGCGGCAAGCTTGCGCAGTTTCAGCACCGAACCGTCGTGCTGGGTGATTTCCTCGACGGCGCCCGGCGCATAGTCCGCCGTGATCGGCTCGCGCGGCAGCATCACGTCGAGCTGGTTGACGGCTTCGTTGTGCTCGCGCACGTAGTCGAAACTCTTGGTCGAACCGGCGTGGTTGTTGAAAGCCACGCAGGGCGAGATGCAATCGATGAACGCCGCGCCGCGGTGCAGGATCGCGCCTTTGATCAGCGGCACCAGTTGCGCTTTGTCGCCGGAGAAGCTGCGCGCCACGTAAGTTGCGCCCAGCTCCATCGCGAGCAGGACCATGTCGATGGCGGCGTCGGTGTTGGTCGCGCCCTTCTTGCTCTTCGAACCGCGGTCCGAAGTCGCCGAGAACTGGCCTTTGGTCAGCCCGTACACGCCGTTGTTCTCGACGATATAGACCATGTTCACGCCGCGCCGGACGCTGTGCGCAAACTGGCCCAGCCCGATCGACGCGGAATCGCCGTCGCCCGATACCCCCAGGTAAATCAGTTCGCGGTTGGCCAGGTTGGCACCGGTCAGCACCGAGGGCATGCGTCCGTGCACGCTGTTGAATCCGTGCGAACTGCTGAGGAAATAGGTCGGCGTCTTCGATGAGCAACCGATGCCGGACAACTTGGCGATGCGATGCGGCGGCAGGTCGAGTTCGAAGCAGGCCTGGATGATCGCGGCGCTGATCGAATCGTGGCCGCAGCCGGCGCAGAGCGTGGAAATCGCGCCTTCGTAGTCGCGCCGCGTAAAGCCCAGTTTATTGGCGGGCAGTTGCGGATGATGGAGTTTCGGTTTGGTGATGTAGGTCATGGAGCCACCTTGCGCATGGGAGTGACTTTCAGGGCCTTCGCGTCCTCGGCGATTTCCTTGACGATGAAACGCGCCGTGATCGGCGTGCCATCGTAGTGCAGCACCGGCGTGAGTTTGGCGGGATCGACGCCGCATTCGTTGACCAGCAGCATGCGCAGCTGCGCATCGCGGTTCTGCTCGACCACGAACACGTGGTCGTGCCCGGCGATGAAATCCTCGACCTGATCGTGGAAAGGGAAAGCGCGCACGCGCATTGCGTCGAAATGGATGCCCTGCTGCTCGAGGCTATCGAGCGCCTCGTACATTGCCGGGCTGGTCGAACCGTAGTAGAGCACCCCAAGCCGGCTCGGTTGCAATGCCGGCCGGACCTCGGGTTTCGGCAACAAGTCTTTGGCCGTCTCGAACTTGCGCAGCAGCCGCTGCATGTTGTCCATGTAGTCGGGCCCGGCCTCGCTGTAGCGCGCGTACCGGTCTTTGGTGGTGCCGCGCGTGAAGAACGCGCCGCGCGAAGGGTGCGTGCCGGGATAGGTCCGGTAGGTAATGCCGTCGCCGTCGACGTCCAGATAGCGGCCGAATTCCTTGCCGGACTCCAGCGCGTCGAAGGTCGCGACCTTGCCGCGGTCGTAGCGGCGCGCGTCATCCCAGGCAAGCGGCCGGCTCAGGCGGTCGTTCATGCCGATGTCCAGATCCAGCATGACGAACACCGGCGTCTGCAGGCGTTCGGCGATGTCGAATGCATCGGCTGCGAAATCGAAACTTTCCGCCGGGTCTTCGGGAAACAGCAGCACATGCTTGGTATCGCCGTGCGAGGCATAGGCGCACGCCAGCACGTCGGCCTGCTGCGTGCGGGTCGGCATGCCGGTCGAAGGCCCGCCGCGCTGCACGTCGAAAATCACCGCGGGAATTTCGGCGAAGTAGGCCAGCCCGATGAACTCCTGCATCAGCGAGATGCCGGGGCCGGAGGTGCAGGTGAAGGCGCGTGCGCCGTTCCAGCTGGCGCCGATCACCATGCCGATCGATGCAAGTTCGTCCTCGGCCTGGATCACCGCATAGCGATTGTTGCCGGACTCATCCTTGCGATAAGTCCTGCAATGCCGCGCGAACGCTTCCGCCAGGCTCGACGACGGCGTGATCGGATACCACGCCGCGACCGTCGCGCCGCCGTACACGCAGCCCAGTGCGGCGGCCGTGTTGCCGTCGATGAAAATGCTGTCGCCGACGGCGGAGGCGCGGCGCACGCTCAGGCCGATCGGGCACTCGAAATGCGCCTTCGCATAGTCGCGCCCCAGATGCAGCGCACGGATGTTCGGCGCTATCAGTTTGTCCTTGCCCTCGAATTGCTCGCCGATCAGCTTTTCGATCTCGGCAATGTCCATGTCCAGCAGCGCCGCCAGGGCACCCACATAAATGATGTTGCGGAACAGCTGGCGCTGGCGCGGATCGGAATACTCGCGGTTGCCGATCTCCGTGAGCGGCACCCCGATGACGCGCACGTCCTCGCGGAATTTCGATTTCGGCAGCGGCTTGGTCGAGTCGTAAAACAGATAGCCGCCCGGATCGATGCCGAGCACATCCTTGTCCCAGGTCTGCGGATTCATCGCCACCATCAGGTCGACGCCGCCGCGCGCGCCGAGATAGCCCGCCTCCGAAACCCGCACTTCGTACCAGGTCGGCAGGCCCTGGATGTTGGACGGAAAGATATTGCGCGGGCTGACCGGCACGCCCATGCGCAGGATGGCTTTCGCGAACAACTGGTTGGCCGAGGCCGAACCCGAGCCGTTGACATTCGCGAACTTGACGACGAAGTCGTTTATTTTTGGCTGCGACATGCCGGTCCCGCGTGCGTGACGTTCAGAAGGAATTTGCGCATGTCCCAGGCGCCGGTCGGACAACGCTCGGCGCACAGCCCGCAATGCAGGCAGACGTCCTCGTCCTTGGCCATGATGCGGCCGGTCTTGAGCAGGTCGGATACATACAAATCCTGTGACAACTCTTTGGCGGGCGCGTTGAGCCGGCCGCGCAAATCGTTTTCCTCGCCGTTGGCGGTAAAGGTGATGCAATCCATCGGACAGATGTCAACGCAGGCGTCGCATTCGATGCAAAGCGGCGGCGAGAAAACCGTCTGCACGTCGCAGTTCAGGCAGCGCTGCGCTTCGGAAAAAGCCAGCTTCGCGTCGAAGCCGAGTTCGACCTCGACCTTGATGCTCTTCAGCGCGATCGCCTGGTCCTTGAGCGGCACCTTGTGGCGCAGATCTCCCGAAACATCGTTGTCGTAGCTCCACTCGTGAATGCCCATCTTCTGGCTGACGAGGTTCACCAGCGGTCCGGGCCGCACGCGCACGTCCTCGCCGTTGCAGAATTTGTCGATCGAGATCGCCGCGTCGTGGCCATGGGCGACCGCCCAGATGATGTTCTTCGGGCCGAATGCCGCGTCGCCGCCGAAGAACACGTTCTGGTTCGAGGATTGGAAGGTGACCTTGTCGACGACCGGCATGCCGGATTGGTCGAAGTCGATGCCGGCGTCGCGTTCGATCCACGGGAACGAGTTCTCCTGGCCGACGGCAACCAGCACATCGTCGCAGTCGAAGCGCTGATCCGGTTCGCCAGTGGGCACCAGTTTGCGGCGCCCTTTGTCGTCGAACACCGCCTTGACCTTTTCGAAGGTCATGCCCGTGAGCTTGCCATTGCGGTGTTCGAAGGCCTTCGGCACCAGGAAGTTCAGGATCGGGATGCCTTCATGCGCCGCATCCTCCTTCTCCCAGGGGCTGGCCTTCATTTCGTCGAAACCGCTGCGCACGATGACTTTGACGTCGTCGCCTCCCAGGCGCCGGGATGTACGGCAACAGTCCATCGCCGTGTTGCCGCCGCCGAGCACGATCACGCGCTTGCCGATCTTTTCGACGTGACCGAAAGACACCGACGACAGCCAGTCGATGCCGATGTGGATGTTCTTCGCCGCTTCCTTGCGGCCTGGAAGGTCCAGGTCGCGGCCGCGCGGCGCGCCCGAGCCGACGAAGACCGCATCGAACCCCTGGGACAGCAGCTTCTTCATGCTGTCGATGCGCACGCCGCCGCGGAATTCGACGCCGATGTCGATCACGTAGCCGACTTCTTCGTCGATCACCTCTTCGGGAAGGCGGAAACGCGGAATCTGCGTGCGGATCATGCCGCCGGCCTTGGGGTCCTGGTCGAAGATCACGACTTCGTAACCGAGCGGCGCCAGATCGCGCGCCACAGTCAGCGATGCAGGCCCGCCGCCGATACAGGCCACGCGCTTGCCGTTCTTGCTTGAGGGGGCTCTCGGCAATCGGGAGCGGATGTCGCCCTTGTTGTCGGCGGCGACGCGCTTGAGGCGGCAGATCGCGACCGGCTCGGGCTTGGCCTGATTGTGCTCCTCGACCCGTCCGCGCCGGCAGGCCGGTTCGCAGGGACGATCGCAGGTGCGGCCGAGAATGCCGGGGAAGACGTTGGAGTTCCAGTTGACCATGTAGGCGTCGCCGTGACGTCCTGCGGCGATCATCCTGATGTATTCCGGAACGGGGGTGTGGGCGGGACACGCCCACTGACAATCCACGACCTTGTGGAAATAGGCGGGTTCAGCAATATCGGTGGGCTTCAAAAAGTGCTCCTCCGGCTGGGCGGTTGCCTGCGAATTTTTATTGCCCGCCCGATCCGATCGGCTCGGAACTCATTCGAAAAGCGGGTTCTTGGCTGCCCAGATGCATAGTGTAACTCGTTGTAACCCGGTAGTTACAGTCCTGTACTAATCCAGAACATGCGAAACCAGTCCATCGGCCAGTTTGGGCTCGAACCAGGTCGACTTCGGCGGCATGACTTCGCCGACATCCGCGACTGCCATCAGGTCTTCCATGCGGGTCGGAAACATCGAAAACGCCGCCGCCATTGCGCCGCTGTCGACCCGCTTCTCCAGTTCCGCCAGGCCACGGATGCCCCCGATGAAATCGATGCGCTTGTCGCGCCTGGGGTCGGTGATGCCGAGCAAAGGCGCCAACAGGCGGTCGGCGAGCAGGCTGACATCGAGGCGCTGGACCGGGTCGTTCATCGGCACCAGCGAGGGATGGATGTTCAACCGGTACCATTGGGCCATCAGATACAGGCCGAATTCACCCGGTTTCGCCGGCGTTACGGCGTTCGATGCGGCATGCAGCGCAAAACTCTGGCCGACTTTGGACAGAAATTCCTGCCGGCTGAGTCCGTTCAGGTCGGTGACTACGCGGTTGTAAGGCAGGATGCGCATCTGATGATACGGAAACGCGACAGCAAGAAAAAAGTTACAACTTTCCGTTCCGGAAGCACGCCGTGATGCGGCGACCCGTGACGCGGCAGCGGAGCGGTGATGGCCGTCGGCGATATACAGGGCCGGCATCGCATCAAAGGCCTGCGTAAGCCTGTCCTGCAACTGTGCATCTTCGATGCGCCACAGGCTGTGACGCACCCCGGTATCCGCCGTTACATCCGCGACAGGCTCGCCTTTCGCGACCTGCGCAAGCAAGGCGTCCACATCCGGCGCATTCGGGTAAGCCAGCAGAACCGGCCCGGTCTGCGCGTTCAGCGCTTCGATCTGGCGGACGCGATCGTCCTCCTTGTCCGGCCGGGTGAACTCATGTTTGCGGATGCGGTTGCTGTCGTATTCCGCCACCGAGGCTGCCGCCACCACGCCAGTCTGCGCTTGACCATCCATGATCAGCCGGTAGGCGTAATAGCAGGGCTTCGGGTCGCGCTCCAGCACCTTTTGCGCAAGTATGCGCTGGAGGTTTTCCGCGGCCTTTGCATAGACCTGGGGCGCGTAAGGATCGGTGCCCGGAGGAAGGTCGATCTCCGGTTTGGAGATATGCAGAAAGCTCCACGGCTTGCCGGCGGCGCGGACACGTGCTTCTTCGGTAGAAAGGACGTCGTAAGGCGGCGCGGCAACCTCGGCGGCGCGGCCTGGTGCGGGCCGTAAACCGGTAAATGGGCGAATCAGGTGCAACGACTTCTCCTTCGGTAAATAACACAACGGCCTGCCACGATCAGCAGGCCGCCAATATACCCAATAGGCTGCTTATAACCCGAAAGCCTGGTCAAATTCTCACCACGAAGGCACGAAGGACACGAAGTGGCACGAAGAAATGCAAAAGAACGGAAGGGTGACAACGGTCGGTGATAGACATCCGCGATACACGGAGATGCGACGAAAGTTGCGCAGAAGCGAAATTCCTTCACACCTAAGTTTTTCTTCGTGAACCTTCGTGTCCTTCGTGCCTTCGTGGTGAGATTTAGACCAAAAAGGTTTCGGCGTAGTCCTCATCCGTGCTTGAACACGATGGTCTTGGTGTGCGAAAACTCGTGCAACGCCTCGAGGCCTTTTTCCCTGCCGTGGCCGCTTTTCTTCACGCCGCCGAAGGGCAGTTCGATGCCGCCTCCCGCGCCGTAACCGTTCACGAAAACCTGGCCGCAGCGCATCTTCTTCGCCACCCGCATCTGGCGCGCGCCGTCACGCGTCCAGATGCCGGCTACCAGCCCGAACTCGGTCGAATTGGCGAGCTTCACGGCATCCGCTTCGTCCTCGAAGGGGATGATGGACAACACCGGACCGAACACTTCGTCGCAGGCCAGCGAGTTGTTCCGGGGTACGGGCCCAAACAGGACCGGCGCGACGTAGAAGCCGCCGGACGGCGCGCCATCGGCGATCTGCGCTTCGGCGAGCACCGGGATGCCGTCCTTCTTCGCGCGATCGATAAAACCGTGCACGCGCCTCTTCTGGTTCTCCGAGATCAGCGGACCGCAATCCAGGTCCATCGCGTGGCTGCCCACGCGCAACAGCTTGAAGCGCGCGACCACCAGTGCTACGAATTTCTCGTAGATGGATTTCTGCACCAGCACGCGGCTGCCCGCAGAGCAGGTCTGGCCGCCGTTCTGGACGATGGCGTTGACCACGACCGGGACCGCGGCATCGAAATCGGCATCCTCGAATACGATCTGTGGCGACTTGCCGCCCAGTTCCAGGGTGCAGCCGATATGGTTTTCGGCCGCCGCTTTCTGCACCAGCGTGCCGACTTCCGGCGAACCGGTGAAAGACAGGAAATCGATGCCGGGATGGCTGGCGAGCGCCGCGCCGGCTTCCTCGCCGATGCCGGTGACGACGTTCAGGGCGCCCGGCGGAAAGCCGACTTCCTGCGCGAGTTGCGCCATGCGTACCGGTGTCACGCAGGCATCTTCGGCCGGTTTCATGACTACCGCGTTACCCATCGCCAGTGCCGGCGCCAGGCTGCGGCCGAACATCTGCGCCGGATAATTCCACGGGATGATGTGGCCGGTCACGCCTTTCGCTTCGCGCAGGATAGTCACCATGTAGCCGTCGAGAAACGGGACGGTATCGCCGTGAACCTTGTCGGCTGCGCCGCCATAGAACTCGAAGTAGCGTGCCGCTGCGGTGATATCGGCACGCGCCTGTTTCATCGGCTTGCCGCAATCCCTCGCTTCGAGCTGGGAAAGCTCTTCATGGTTGGCGAGAATGGCCTCGCCGAGCCTGGTCATCAGGCGGCCGCGCTCCACGGCCGTCAGCTTGCTCCAGGCGCCTTCCTCGAAGGCATGGCGCGCGGCTTTGACCGCCGCATCGACATCCGCTTTGGTACCGCGTGCGATTTTGGCGAACGCCTGGCCGTCGCTGGGGCTCACCATGTCGACCGTGCGGGCATCGGAAGCGGGCTGCCATTTGCCGCCGATCAGGTTCTGGTAAGTCGTTGCCGTCTCCCCGACGATCTTCCTAGCTGTGGATGCAGTCATGTTCTCGTTCCCGGTTTTCCATGATCAGCCGCAATTCTACGACCCCGCTCTCATGGATGGATATAGACATATCCTTCCCTGGCCTGCAACCGCGCGATCTCCGCCACGCCGGAAGGCACGACCTCGACTTTGTCGATCAAGTCCTTTTTGGTGAGCTTCAGCGCATTCATGCTGTTCTGGCAAATGCGGAATTCCACGCCTTTGGCGGTGAGCTGGTCGACCCACTCGGCGTAAGGCCGGCCGCCGGCGTCCTGCGCGCCGAACGTGAATGCGCGAACGCCGGTCGACAAAGCCACCACGACGATCTTCACCCCCGGATCCGCGCTAAGGTGGTTGTTAATGTTGTTCATCGCCAGCGTTGCCAGCCGGTCGTCGGGCAGGTGATACACGGTCTTGATGGCATCCTCGGCACGCGCGGCGAAGGTGCACGCCAGCAACGCGGCCAGTAACGTCGCCAGAATGGCCGGCAGATTGTTCGTTTTCATGGGTTATCTCCTGGATTGATGGCCGCTTCGACAAACCAAACTAATACTAACCGCGGAGGCGCAAAGGCGCAGAGGAAGCGCATAGGAAAGCAAAAGTGCAGAGAGGGATACAACTGGAGAACGGCGCTCATGGGACACAATTCCTGGTAGCCGATGTCAAAATTAACGTCAACGAACCGTTCTCTCGTATTGCTTCTCTTTGCGTACCCTTTGCGCCTGTGCGCCCAAAAGGGTACACCACGCTACGCGAGGGTATCTGCGGGGAAAACGTTTAATCCCTATTCACAGCATGCCCAGCCGGTTCAGGTCCGCTCGCAACTGCTGCGGATCGGTGAAATGCAGCGCATGCAGGCCGGCGTTGCGGCCGGCCTCGACGTTCTTCAGGCTGTCGTCAATGAACACGGTCCGCGACGGCACCAGTTTGCAGCGTTCGATTGCCAGTTCGAAGATGCGCGGATCGGGCTTCGCCATCCCGACTTCGCCGGACACCACGATGTGCTCGAACCATTTCAGGAATTCGAAGCGGCGGCGCGCGACAGGAAAGGTTTCGGCCGACCAGTTGGTCAGCGCGTGCAGCCGATGCCCCTTGGCGCGCAGTTCGGCGAGGATTTCCACGCTGCCGGCGATTTCGTCGCGCAGCATCTTTTCCCATTCGTCCCGCCACAGGGCGATCTTGTCCGCGTGATCCGGATGAAGGGCGACACGCTCGGCGACCGCCTGGTCGAAGGTCTTGCCGGCATCGATCTCGAGGTTCCACCAGGGCGGCGCGATCTCGGCGAGAAAGTGCTCCATCGACTTGTCGTCGCCCTCGAACAGCGGCCGGTACAGGTAACGCGGATTCCAGTCGACCAGCACCGCACCGAGATCGAAGAGAATCGTATCGAACGACATCGTGCCCACCCCGTTCAGCGTTTCTTCTTCCAGGTTTCGTATTCGGCGCGCATCGTCTCGTTCGGCGGATAAGTGCCGGCGATCGGCGCACCGGCCTGGACTTTTTCCAGTACCCAGGATTCCAGTTCTTCCATCTCCAGTCCGCTTTGCGCAACCTGCTCGACTACGTGACGCGGAATGCAGACTACCCCCTCCTCGTCACCCACCATGATGTCCCCCGGCATCACCAGCACATCGGCGCACCCGACCGGCAGGTTGATGTCGATCGCGAAATGGCGATGGATGTGGGCCGAAGCGGCCATGCCTTTCGCGAACACGGGAAAGCCCAGCTTCTGGATCGACGCGTAGTCGCGCATCGCCCCGTCGGTCACCGCTCCCGCGGCGCCGCGCGACTGCAGGCGCGACATCAGGATTTCCCCGCCGGCCGCCACCGTGTCGATGTTGCGGCAATCGAGCACCAGCACCTGGCCTGGGAGGATTTCGTCGATCGCCTTGCGCTGCGGGTAGCCTGGTTTGCCGATCGCCTCGAAAGTCGCGAGGTCCTCGCGTGCCGGCACGAAACGCACCGTGACCGCTTCGCCGGCCATGCGCAGCGCCGGGTTGAGCGGCTTCACGCCGGTGAGGTAGGTGTTGCGGAAGCCCAGCTTGAACAACTGGGAAGTCAGGGTGGCGGTGGAGATGCGCTTGAGCTGCTCAAGGATCTGCGGCGCGACGGAAGCGGGTTTCATATTGCGGTTCCTGCGTGTGATCGGGAACCGTATCGTAACTCACCCGCGCTTCGCGATCTCCACGCAAAACCCATTCACCGCAAAGGACGCAAAGGGACGCGAAGGAAATACGGTAACAAGGAGATTTCGCGATCAATTCTTGGCCGAAGATTCGTCGCGCTGAATGCCAGCAGCCATATTGAAACCTATCCCCACAGTATTTTGTCCCGGTTTCCTTCCTTCGCTGCTGCTTTTCCTTCGCGTTCCTTCGCGTCCCTTTGCGTCCTTTGCGTCCTTTGCGGTGAAAACATGCCTTGGCTTTAGTCGTAAACAGCGAGCTGCTTGCCGCGGGTTTCGGGCAGCAGGGAGACGGCGATGATGACGACGACGAAAGCCGAGCCTGCGAATATTCCTATCGCCGTGCCGAGCGCCATGCTGGTGCTGAGATAGCCGACGAGCGCGGGAAACAGTGCGCCGATTCCGCGTCCGAAATTGTAGGCGAAGCCCTGTCCGGAACCGCGCACGCGGCTGGGAAAGAGCTCGGTGAAATACGCGCCGACGCCGCTGAAATTGCCCGATACGAAAAATCCCAGGGGGAAGCCGAGTACGAGCATTTGCGCGTCGCTGATCGGCAACAGCGTATAAGTCACCGCGGTCAATGCCGAGCAGACGGCGAACAGGAAGAAGGTATTGCGCCGGCCGATGCGGTCTGTCAGCCAGGCCGCCGTCAGATAGCCGGCGAACGCGCCGGATATGATGACCGTGAGATAGCCGCCGGTGCCGATCACCGACAGGCCGCGCACCGTCTTCAGGTAGGTCGGCAGCCAGATGGTCACCGCGTAATAACCGCCCTGCATGCCGGTCGCCATCAGACTCGTGAGCAACGTAATGCGCAACAACGGCGGCGAGAAGATTTCGAGGAAATTTGTGGGCTGCCCACCGGTGCGTTTACGCGTGGCGGTGAACACTTCGGGGTCTTTCACGTGACGGCGGATGTACAACACCAGCAGCGCCGGCGCCAAGCCTATCCAGAACAATGCACGCCAGGCGATGTCGTCGGGCAGCAGCGTGAAAAAAGCCGCGAAAGCCAGCGCCGCACCTCCCCACCCCATGGCCCAGCCGCTTTGCACCGTACCCACCGCCTTGCCGCGGTGCTCCGCGCGGATCATCTCGCCGATCATCACCGAGCCCACCGCCCATTCCCCGCCGAAGCCCAGGCCCTGCAGGCTGCGCACCACCAGCAGTTGCTCGAAGGATTGAGTGAAACCGCACAGGAAGGTGAAACACGCAAACCAGGCGATCGTGATCTGCAGCATGCGCACCCGGCCGAAGCGGTCCGACAACGCGCCGGCAATCCAGCCGCCCACCGCCGACATCAGGAGCGCAGACGTGGCGATCAAGCCGGCCTGGCCTTTGCTCATTCCCCAGGCAGCGATCAGCGCAGGAATGACGAAGGTGTAGATCATGAAATCGAAGGCGTCGACCGACCATCCGCCATAGGCGGCGATCAGTGTCTTTTTTTCCTGCGCTGACAGTTCCCGGACCCACGCGAACATGGTGCCCTCCCCTGTGTGGAACCGCTCGATACCGGCGCCTGAGCCCGTTCTGCTTTTTGTGCGCCGGCGTATCCCGTGCTATGCGCTCAGCGTAACCCGCTTTGCAGTTTGCCGAGTTCGATCTGGTTGATGGTGGGCGGCAGCTTGATGGACAAGGCCTCGAGATAGGCGCGCTCCATGTCCTGCGCCTTGCGATTGCGCATCGCCACGACAAGCTGGGAACGGATGTCGGCCAGCGGGCGCGTCGCCGCCGGCTTCTTGTCCAGCAGCTTGATGAGGTGCCAGCCGGCGGCGGATTTGATCGGCGGGCTCACTTCGCCCTTGCTCATGCCCGCCACGGCGCGGCGGATTTCCGGAACCATCTGCTCTTCGCTGACCCAGCCGAGTTCGCCGCCCTTTTCCGCGCTTTCCTTGTGGGCGGAGTTTTCTTTCGCAAGCTTTGCGAAATCGGCGCCGGACTTGCCCATCTTTGCGCTCAGCTCGCCGATCTTCTTCTTGGCTTCCTCGGCCTTCGCCTTGTCGGTGCCCTCGGCGGCAGGCAGGAAAATCTGCGCCAGTTGATACTGGGCGGGCGCGAGCAACTGCGCCTTGTTCCCCTCGTAGAACTGCTTGATTTCTTCTTCCGACGGATAGCCGTCGCCGGGCTGGGCGACGTTGCCCACGAAGGAACTCACGACGATCTGGTCGCGCGCCCTGTCGATCAGGGGCTGCAGTTCCGCGCGCTTGTCCCAACCCTTTTGCTTGGCTTCGTTCAGCACCGCCTTGCGCATCAGTTCGCTGCGTACCAGGCGTTCCAGCGCCGACTGATCGGTGGCAAGCTGGCGGCGCATCTCCGGCGGCTGCGCCTCCAGGACCGCCTTCAGCTCGGAACTGTGCAGCTCGACATCCCCCATCTTTCCCACCAGGTCGTCCGCAGCCGCGGCGGTACACAGCATGAGGCCGATCAGCAGCAGCGGCAGGCGCGTGGTTTCAACCATGATTTCTCTCCACAAACGGATTCAGGAAGGGATATGACACGGACCGCCTGCGGACGTTTCCGTCCGCGGCTATTTGGTGATGGAATTCCTCACCCGGGGGGAGGGCAGGAAGAAGCTCCTGCAAGCGCACCCTCCGGACTGCGGCAGCCGCAGCCGTATCGGCCACCGGGCCAGCCTCGCCGGCCCGGTTTGCCGAAAATCAACGCAAGAAGCTTACTTGAGGTGACCAGCGACGAGCTTGGTCATCTCGAACATCGACACCGTCTTCTTGCCGCCGAAGACTTCCTTCAGCTTGTCGTCGGCGTTGATGTTGCGTCTGTTCTTGCTGTCCTGCAGGTCATTCTTCTTGATGTAGGCCCACAGTTTCTTGGTGACCTCGGTGCGCGGCACAGGCGTGCTGCCGATTACCGCGGCGAGCGACGCGCTGGGCGTCATCGGCTTCATGAAAGCCGCATTCGGCTTGCGCTTGGCGCCGGATGCCTTTTTCTTCGGAGCAGCCTTCTTTGCAGGCTTCTTCGCAGCAGCCTTCTTCGCGGGTTTCTTCGCAGCAGCCTTCTTCGGCGCGGCTTTCTTCACGGCTTTCTTGACGGGTTTCTTCGCGGTCTTCTTCTTTGCGGCCATCGTGGTGCCTCCAATTTGAGTTTGCACGTATCTGAAATTTGCGTTGCCTTGCCAGAAGCAAAGGCACGGCGAGCAGAGAATGCCGAGAGGAGAGTGCGTTGTCAATCAGAGAATGCACGTTTTTCATAGGGAAGCGCCGCGAAATTGTGACGCGCGCGTCATGGTCCGCCGCAACCGGCGGTGCGTCGGCCGGTGGTTTTCCCCCGCGAGAATCGCTTCCTGAACCGGCTCCAACACGTTCACAATATGCGTGCCGGCCCCATTCCACGCGCATAGACAAGCATGCAACTGACCGAACTCGAACGCTCGATCATTACCAGCCGCGTTGCCGCTCTCGAGGCCAGGACCGGGGCGCAAGTGGTCACTGCCGTCGTCGGCAAATCCGATTCCTATCCGGAAGCGCCATGGAAGGCGTACGCCCTCGGCACCGGCGCAGCGGCGCTGGCATGCGTCATCTGGCAACTTGCCGCCGGCAACTGGGCCGCCGACGCCGCCCGAATGGGGCATGTCCTGGTCATACTCGGCAGCGGCGTGTTTCTTGCATTGCTTGCCATCCTTTGTCAGCGGTTCGCGCGTCTGTTCATCGACCGTACCCGGCGCGATGCAGAAGTCATCCAGTTCGCCCAGTCGCTGTTTTTCCAGCACGGGCTGGACCGTACGCGCGGCCGCGTCGGCATCCTGGTGCTCGTCAGCCTGTTCGAACGCAAGGTCGTGATCCTTGCCGACGAGGGTTTCGACGGGCGCATCGATGCGCCGGATTGGGGCGCGCTGACCCGTCGCATCACCCTGCTGCTGCGACACCGCACCACCGCAATCGCGTTGCGTGCAGGGCTGGAGGCCATGGAGGCAATGCTGCTCGAACGTGGATTCTATGGCGCCGGGACGGCCAACGAACTGCCCGATGCGGTGCTGCAGATAAAGGACGGACGATGAACCGCGCCCTACACGTGCTGGTGATGCTCTGGCTCGGCTGGGCCGGATTGTCGGCAGCCGACGACGCTGCCGTTCCCTATCTCTCCGGCCGCGTCGTCGACCAGGCCGAGATCCTGACCGCGCCGGCGCGCGAACGCATCGACAGCATGCTGCAGGCCCACGAGCAGGCCTCCGGAAACCAGATCGCGATCCTCACCATCAACGGCATCGGCGCGGAAAGCATCGAGGATTTCGCCGTGAGGGTGTTCGAAACCTGGAAGCTGGGCAGCAGCGAAAAAGACAATGGGGTGCTGATCGTCGTTGCACCGCAGGAACACCGCATGCGCATCGAGGTCGGCTATGGCCTGGAAGACAAGCTGACCGACGTTGCTGCCGACCGCATCATCCGCAATCTCATGACGCCGCGCTTCCGCGAGGGCAATTACGACGTCGGCGTCGAAGCCGGCGCCACGGCGGTGGTCCAGGTCCTGGAAGGCGGGCTGCCGACGACCCCCGATGCCGAATGGGCTGCGCCGGCCAAGCCTGGCGCCGGCTTCCAAGTCGAACCCGCGCCGATGCCGTTGGCCGAGCGCATCCTCATCAGCCTGTTCGTGTTCGGCATCATCGGGCTGTTCACCTTCATCGGCCTCGTCACCCCGGGCGGGATGGGCTGGTTCATGTATGTCTTCCTGATCCCGTTCTGGTCGATGTTTCCGATGGCGATCTTCGGCAGCCATGCCGCCCTGTTCATCATCGGCACCTATGCCCTGCTCTACCCGATCGCCAGGATCGTGATCTCCCGCATGCCCTGGTATCTCAAGGCGCACGAAGATCTGAAGACCAAGGGCGTCGCCCAGATCGGCGGCATGACCATCCGTCCGGGCGGCAGCAGCAGTTCCGGCGGCTTCTCGAGCGGCGGTGGATTTTCCAGCGGGGGCGGACGGTCGGGGGGTGGCGGGGCCAGCGGGAACTGGTAAACCGCTCCCGCAGAGAGGAAAGAGGAAAGAGGCGAGAGGAAAGAGAAAGGTTAAAGACGGGAAACCAGGTACTTCCTTTCCTCTTTCCTCTTTCCTCTCGTCTCTTCCCTCTGCAAGTCACTGACTGGCAGGCGCGGGCTCGGGCCCTACCGGAGCAGTCGATTCGATCTGGCGCACCGGCGGCGGGTCGGGCTGCTTCAGCTGCCGGACCCGCGAATCCAGATCCAGGTAATAATTTTTGGACTGCGCGGCAGAATCCGCCTGCGCCTTGCGCAGTTCATCGATCGATCCGCGCAACGAGGCGGAATTGCGCCGCATGTCTTCCAGTTCGCGCATCATCTGCAGCAGGCTTTCGGAACCCATTGCCGCGCGGGTGTCCTCGACCTGTTTGCGCATGCCGGCGAGTTGCCGGGTCAGACCATCGCCGGTCTCCTGCGCTGTTTTTGCCTTGGCTTCGAGCAGCGTGGAGCGGCGGCCGACCTCCTGCAGCCCGGCCTCGACCGCATACAGGCGCCGGGTTCCATCGCTCAATACGGATGCGTTCTGTTCCAGCATCCGTTGCTGCGCCTGCAGCCGCGTTTCCAGGTCGGCGAGCTTGCGCCTGAGATCCGCAAAAACAACGCCGTTCTGGTCGAGCTGGTGACGTTGCTCCTCCCGCGCCGCGATCAGGTTGGCAAGGAATTCCCGGGAAGTCGCCAGCGCATTGTCGGCCTGAACCTTCGCCGCGTCCGTCCGGGCGCGCGCGTCGGTCAGCGCAACTTCGAGCTCATGCACCGTGTCCTGCGTACGCCGGATTTCCGCCCGCAGATCCGAGAGTCCGCTTTCGCTCCGGTTCGCATCTGCGCGCAATGCCTGCACGGCCTGGCCCTGTTGCGCCTCGTTCTGGCGCAACTGGTCCTGCGTGGCGCAGCCGGCCAGGGTCAGAATGATCCCCGCCGGAACGACAAAAAATCTCATGGGTGCAGCTTGTTCAGTAAACGATGTCCGCGCGGCGATTCTGGCTATAGCTCGCTTCATCCTTGCCGGTGGCCACCGGCTTCTCCGCACCGTAGCTGATGGCAACGATGCGGTCGCCGTCCGCTCCGGCAAGTTCCAGCGCCCGCTTGACCGCCTGCGCCCGGCGAGCACCGAGGGCGAGGTTGTATTCCCGGCTGCCGCGTTCATCGCAATTGCCCTGCACTTCCGTTTTCAGCGCGGGATGGGCTTTCAGATAAGCGGCATTGGCCAGCAGCATTTCGTCGTATTCATCCGCCACGGAGTACTGGTCGTAGCCGAAATACACGCTGTGCTCGATCGTGCGTTGCACCACCGATTCGCTGCCGGCGCCCGCGGATTCCGCGGTATTGGCATTGGCCGGAAAGACTGCCGCTTCGTCCTGGGACGCAGCGGCGGAAGCGCCGGACTGCTGGTCTTTTACGCCCCCGGCGGCGGCCTGCTGCTCCCGCATTTTCGCCGCCTCTGTCTCCTCCCGGTCGGCTTCCGCCTGCTGTTCGGTGCGCAGCTTGTTGATCTGCGCGTCCTGATCGGCGAGCTGGCGCTTGAGTTGCGCCGCTTCTTCATTGTCGCGGCTCGCGGGAGTGCCTTCGGACGAACCTTGTTTCGTGCCTGCGTTCGCGCCGGCCGCGCCAGCGGCACCCGCGGGCTTGGTGGAATTCGATGGCGCAGAAGTGCCGGCCGCGCCGGCGGCGGTCGAACTCGGCGTCTCTCCGGGTTTCGCCGCATCTTGCGGATTTGCCGCCTCGGAAATCGGCGCCGCCGCCTGGTCTCCCGATCCGGTGCTGCCCCTCTGCGTTGTCGCGCAGGCGCCAAGCATCGCACAGATCAGGATCAGTGAAAAATTCCTATGCGTTTGCAACAGGGTCGGCTGGATCATAGCTACTTGCTCCTTTTTTGCCGCGGCAACCTGCCGCGACCCGGGATGGTGTGTCAAATTGTTTCCTGTGTGCACGGGTTTGAACAGACCTCGCAACCGTGTGCGCACGTATACACAAACATTCGCGCAAATGGCGGCGTTCGTCAATAAGAAGCGCCGTGACGAACGTGACGACGTGACGGCGTGACGACGTATGTGCAGAGGGACGCTAAAAGCCTATTGCCAGATGCGACGAACTCGCGATTGCGAGTCGCGTTTTGGTCTTGAACTTACCTCGTCACGTCGTCACGATCGTCACGCCGTCACGACTCTTCTATAGACCACCGCGTCGAGCGCCACGCAGCCCTCGCCTTTACCGCCAAGCAGCACCGGGTTCAGATCCAGATTCACCACCCCGGACTGCGGATTCGTCATCAGCCGGCAGACGGCGAGCGCCGCCTCGCAGAATGCCTCCACGTCCAGCGCCGGCTCTCCGCGCACGCCGGCGAGCAGCGGCGCAATGCGCAGGCGTCCCAGGGCCTGCTTCACTTCAGCCGCGGTGAAAGGCGAAATCAGCAATTGCACGTCCGGCATTGCCTCGACGTATTTCCCGCCATCGCCGACCAGTACCACCGGGCCGAACACCGGATCGACGCGCGCGCCGATCATCATTTCGCGGCGCCCGCGAGCCATTTTCGCGACGATGGCGCCGTCGAAGCGGGCACCATGATTCGCCAGCGCCTGCTGGATTTCCGCGAATGCCTTGCGTACCTGGTCAGCGTCGTTCAAGCCCAGGCGCACCAGGCCGAGCTCGCTCTTGTGTACGACGTCGGCCGAGCAGCCTTTCACCGCAACCGGACCGCACAGTTCCGCAGCCGCTGCTGCCGCTTCGTCGGCGCTGCGGCATAGTTTGAACTTCACGACCGGTACGCCGGCATCGGCCAGCAACTTCAGGCTGTCCGCCTCGTTCAGCATCGCGGAAGTCGTTGCAGCCGCAGCCGGCGCGCGCGTGCTGGCAGCCGACCTGCCCTTCGACGCCTGCATGAGTTCCCCATGCGACAGGAACTGGTTCAGGGCCGCAACCGCTTCGTATTCGGTCGGAAACACCGGCAGGTCATGCGCCTTGAAACGCGCGGCGATATTGGGTTGCGGAATCGCCGCGACCAGCGGCTTGGCCGTCGCCTTGGCGAAATCCGCGGAATCGCGGGCAAAGGCCTCGACGTCATAACCCTGTCCTGCGACCGGAATGCCGATCAGGAAGGCATCGGCCGCGGAATCGCGCGCAAGCACGGGCAGGATCTGCGAGAACAGCCCGCTGTTGGTCAGCAGTGCCGCGGTGATGTCGATCGGATTGGTGGTCGTTGCGAAGCCCGGCAGGATCTTGCCCAGTTCCGCGCGCGTTCCCTCTGCGAGTCTGGCCAGCGGCATGCCGACCGTGCTGGCGGCGTCGGCTGCCATCACGCAGACCGCGCCGGAATTGCTGATCGCCACCAGCCTGCGGCCCTTCGGTTTCCAGCCTTTCAGGTACATCTCCGCACTGGCCACCAGTTCGGCGGTGTCGCGTGCGCGCCAGATGCCGTGTTTGGCGAGGAAAGCGTCGACCGTCCTGTCCTCGTTTGCCAGCGCCCCGGTGTGCGACTTCGCCGCTTCCTGGCCGGCGGCGGTGCGGCCGGATTTCAACGCGATGACCGGCAGGTTGCGCTCGTGGGCGATGCGCGCGGTCTCGGCGAGAAAGAACGGGTCGTTGATGCTTTCCAGATAGAGCAACAGCAATTTCAGGTCCGGGTCTTCGGCGACCACCGAGGCCAGCTCGGAGACGGTCACGTCGGCATCGTTGCCGGTGGCATGCGAATGCCTCACGCCGAGGCCGCGCGCACGCAGCAAGCCGTAGGGCACCACGCTCATTGCCCCGGACTGACTGACCACGGCGATCGGACCGTCCATCGGCGGCGCTTCGATGTACATGGTCGAAAACGACAGGATCGCACCGGTGCCGAAATTGGCCAGCCCCTGGGAATTCGGTCCGACGATGCGCATCCCCGCCGCGTGCGCCGCATCGCGCATGCGCTTTTCCTTGGCCTTGCCGCCGACCGGATCGGTCTCGCCGAACCCCGAAGTCATCACCACCGCGGTTTTCACCCCGCGCTTCGCGCACTGCTCGACCGCCTCGATGGCCGCGTCGCCGGCCAGCGCGACGATGGCCGCTTCAGGCGCGTCGGGCACATCGGCAAGCGACGGGTAGGCCTTGAAGCCCTGGATCTCCGCTCGCTTCGGATTAATCGGGTAGACCTTGCCCTTGAAGCCGTGGCGGGACAGATAAAGCAACGGGCGGCCGCCGATTTTATTTTCATTCTCGGAAGCGCCGATGACTGCGACGGACTTCGGGTTCAATACCGTGCGCAGCGATTCGCGCAATACATCTTTCATTTTTTGTTGTCCTTAAGAAAAATCAACACCCAACACAGAGACACAGAGGGCACAGAGAACACAGAGAAAACCGGAAAGGGAGAAATGCAGGCGTCGGGAATAGTGGACGTGGTGGTCACAATGACACCCGGGCTGCCGAATTTCTCTCTCTTTTATTTTCCTCTGTGCCCTCTCTTGCCCTTCCTCTGTGTCCTAAAAGGGTACTCCGACGTGCTAGGCACGTAGGGTATCTGTGTCAACGCTCCTAATGCCGTCCTCAGGACGGCTGGTTTAAGCTTTATCGAAATACGGAATCTTGTGACCGGCGAGCTGGGTGAAGCGGGCGAGCACGCGGTCGCCGATCTGCAGATCGGCATCGCCGTGCGCCATCAGGCGGAAGCCTTCTTCCGCGTCGATCAATACGATCAAGTAAGGCGCGTGCGCGCGCAATTCCTCGGTCGGGGCGCGAGTGACGAGGGTGCGAGCGTGGACTGTGCCGCGTCCCGACGCCTGCAAGGTGGTCGGCGTGGACGTGCCGCATTCCGGACAGAAGCTGCGCTGGAAATACCAGATCGCCTTGCAGTTGCCGCAGGTTTGATAGGCAATGCCGTCGCCGTCTTTGGTCCAGTCGAGAACATTCATGTCGCCGACTCCACCACGAGCGATACATGCGACGACAACACCCCGCCGTCGCCGTGCAGCAGCGCGAGACTGGCATTCTTCGCTTGGCGGTTCTCCGCGCGCTGCGTCAGTTGCCGGTGCGTCTCGACGAGATGGGCCATCGCGCCGCCGACGCCGCAATGGCCATACGAGAGCAGTCCACCGTGCGTGTTGAGCGGCAGCTTGCCGTCGTGGCTGAAATGTCCCTCGTGCGCGAGCTTTCCCGCGCCGCCGCGAGGCGCCAGACCGAGTTCCTCGAGCAGGATGGTGAGCGTGATGGTGAAGCTGTCGTAGATGGCGGCGTAGTCCGCGTCGGAAGCCTTCACGCCCGCCGCCGCGAGCGCCTTCGCCATGGCGGGGGCGGCACCCGATTGTGTGAGGCTGGGTGCGGCACTGAGGTGCTGGTAGGGATGCGCCTGGCCGGTGCCGCGGATTTTCACGTTGAAGTCGTTGGTACGTGCACGGCTCACCACGAAGGCCGCCCCGCCGTCGGAAACCGGGCAACAGTCGAGCAGCTTCAAAGGCGAAGCGATCGGTTTCGAGCCAAGCACCGCATCGACCGTGATGGGCTCCTTGAACTGGGCGCCGGGATGCATGCTGGCGTGCCTGCGCATCAGCACGGCAAGCTCGGCGAAATCCGTTTCCGTCGTGCCGTATTCGAGCATGTAGCGCGATGCAAGCAAGCCGTAATACGCGGGAATGGTTGCGCCCAGCGGGACTTCGTAAACCGGATGGCCGACCTGGGCGAGCGTCTGGATCGCGGAATCGCGGCTTTGCCCGGTGAGCCGGTTTTCGCCCGCCACCACCAGGATGTTCTTCGCCACGCCGGATTCGACCAGGTGATGCGCCAGCATCGCCATGGCGAAACCGGTCGCCCCGCCGAGCTGGATCGCATGCGCGTATTCGGGCTTCAGTCCGAAGTGTTCGGCGAATACGGTCGACAACATCAGGTGCGGCATCGTCGTCGAATAACCGCACACCAGGCCGTCGATGTCGCCGCGCTCCAGTTGCGCATCGGCAAGCGCCATCGTGGCCGCCTCGCCCATCAGGTCGAGCGTGTTCTTGCCCGGGTGCTTGCCGTAGGGCATCAGCCCGACGCCGGTGATGTAGCTCACGGGCAACCCCGTGAGCGTGAATACCGTGAATGTCGTGAAGAGCAGTCTTGCCAAGCCCAAATGCGGTCGGTTTCGCCTTTTACGATATTCACGATATTCACGTCATTTATGGGCGAAGCCCGGTATCCAGCGAAGTCGGGCACGGCCTTTACGTTCTTTTCGGGTTGCCAACAATTTCCGCTTCGCGCTTGAGCATGTCGACCAGTTGGTCCATGCGGGACGACAGCCGGTCGGAGAGCGCGGCGATGCTGAGCGCGGCGACCGGTCTTCCGTCAGCGCCAAAAATCGGTACGCCGATCGCGCCCATGCGATCGACCAGCATGTTCAGGAACACGGCATAGCCGCGCTCGCGCGAGCGATCGATCTCGTTTCTCAGCCAGGTCATGCTGACCTTGGGATATTGCGGCAGCCGCTGCTCGACGAGCGGCAGGATGGCCTCGATCTCGGCTTCCGATTGCCAGGCGAGCATGGCCATCGCGCCCGCGCCGATGCCCAGCGGGCGCCGGCTGCCGATGTCCAGGTAATTCGCGCGAATCGGAAAGGAGCCCACTTCCTTGTCCACGCAGACCGACTCGGTGCCGCCGCTGCGCACCGACAACAGCACCGAATCCTCGGACATCGCGGCCAGGCGCACCAGCGAAGGCCGCGCGCGGACGCGCAAGTCGTCGCGGTCGCGCAGTGCCGCCGCGAGAATGAATACCTCGTTGCCGAGCGAGTAGGTCTTGGTCTTCTCGTCTCGCCTCACGAATCCCTCGCGGGTCAGCACTTCGAGGATGCGCAGCGTGGTGACCTTGTTGAGCCCGGCCTGCGCGGCGATTTCGGAAAGCCGGCTGACCCGGGGTTCGGTCAGCGATCGCAGGATGCGACAGGATTTCTGTACGGAGTTGATGGCGGATGCACGGGTTGGCATGGCGAACTCCTCGGTCAGTCGGTTAAACGGTTGCCACGGGTGTGGTGGGGGAGCCGACCGCGCCGGGCAGGCGCAGCGGCGGCGCGGTGAGCAGGAAACGCGAACGCTTGTGTTCGCGCAGCCAGTTGGCGAGTGGCGTCAGGTGCCAGATCTCGCCGAGGTTCACGCCGAGCTTGAACAGGCAGTGTTCATGCAGCGGCAATGTCGCGCAGCAGCCGTCGTGGCTGGTGGCCGGATGCGCCTCCACCGCGTAGTTGTCCGCGATCAGCGAGACCAGCCCGGAATCCGTGATCCACTGCAGCAGCTTCTTGTCGCGCCCGTCCAGCGTCGCACAGGAATTTCCCAGTTTGTGCTGGTCGGGCTGCTTGTTCATTTCCAGGATCATCTGCGCGAAACCGGTGTGCAGGCAGACCATGTCGCCTTTTTCGACGACGACCTTGTCCTTCTCGATGATGCGCATGAGCTGGTCGTAGCCGACCGCCGTGCCGGCGCGGCCGACGTGCGCATGCAGGTCGATCATCACGCCGCGGCCCTGCACGCAGTTCACCGCCATGTTCTCGACGCCCAGCGCATGCACCGCCGTCGTGGATTTCGCGGGCACGTTGCCGATGGCCCCGGCATCGTCCGGATCGGTCGGCCCGGAGATCTCCTTGCCGCCGCGATAGCCGTTGTAGAACACCGGTTCCGGCTTGCCGTCGCCGTCGGCGTCGAACAACTGGCCGACGTGCGCCAGGCTGTCCCACTGCGTCGAGTACTGCAGGTGCAGGATCACCGCGTCGTCGTTGATGACGTCGGTGGCGTCCGGGTTGTCGCGCTGCACGACGTAAACCA
Organism: Burkholderiales bacterium; assembly: GCA_036394495.1. Classification (GTDB taxonomy): domain Bacteria; phylum Pseudomonadota; class Gammaproteobacteria; order Burkholderiales; family JACQAP01; genus JACQAP01. The sequence goes on along the minus strand of DASWEZ010000084.1, from coordinate 10,406 downwards.
TGTTCGGCCGGCCGTTGCGCAAGGTTGGGCGCAGGATCGGCGGATGGCGCCGCGGGTTGAGCAGGTTGCCGCCTGGATAATCCAGCGGCAGGCTCAGGCAGAAGACCAGGCCCTCCTTCACCTCGGCGATGCCCTGCTTCACTTTCTCGGGGGTCAGCAGGTTCAGCCGTCCGAGTTGATCGTCCGGACCGAAATCGCCCCAGGTCGAACCCTCGGGCCTGTTTTTCCAGCGTGTCGATGCGGCCATCGCTTCCCCTCTCTTATTTATTATTCTTAAAAAACCATACCGAAATGCGCACCACGAAGACACGAAGGACACGAAGGAACACGAAGAAGGGCAAGACCAAGATTGAACATGGGGGGTCGCACGGCCGATCCGCCGGCATCTCTTGTTCGTGGAAGCATGGTCATAGCCGATCCAACCTCCCTTCTTGTCTTCGCTTTTCTTCGTGCCACTTCGTGTCCTTCGTGCCTTCGTGGTGAGATTTAATTTGCCGTGCTTTGATGTGAGATTCAACCTGCAGCGGCGTGACCGCCGAGGTAAGTCTGATGCAATACGTCGCTTGCCTGGATTTCTTTCGGCGTGCCGGCGGCGGCGACGCGGCCGGTCTCCACCAGGTAACAATAGCCGGCGTGGCGCAACGCCTTTTCCACGAGCTGTTCCACCAGCAGGATCGCCATGCCGCTTTTGCGCAGTTCCGCGGCCACCGCAAGAATCCGGTCGATGACCAGCGGCGCCAGTCCGGCCGACGGTTCGTCGAGAATCAGCAGGCGCGGTTCGCCGATCACGCCTTGCGCGACCGCGAGAATCTGCTGCTGCCCGCCTGACAGGCGCGAGGCGGGATCGTTGCGCTTTTCCCGGAGTTCCGGAAACAGATCATAGATACGCCCGAGCTTCGCGCGGTCGCCATGGGGACTGCGCGCATAAGTGCCAATGAGCAGGTTGTCTTCGACCGTCAGCGTGGTGAAGACGCGATGGCCTTCCAGCACCTGGACTATGCCGGCGCGCACGATGTCGCGCGGCGTCGCGTCGGTCAGGTCGCGACCGTCGAATTCGACGCGGCCGGACTTTTTCGGAATCAGGCCCGAAATCGCGTGCAGCGTGGTGCTCTTGCCCGCGCCGTTGCGGCCGAGCATCACGGTGAATTCGCCGTTGCGCACTTCCAGGGAAATGCCGTGCACGACCTCGGCCTTGCCGTAAGCCACGTGCAGCTCGCTCACTTTCAGCAGCGGTTTGTCGGTCCTCACGTGAGTGTCCTGTTCGGCCAATTCGCGAAGACGCGCGCAATGTTCAGACGACTGCAATGAGAACTCGGGCGTCGGCGGACCCGCATAGCGTAGAAAACCTGCGAAATCGGCGTCAGGCAAGGCGCGAGTCCTCGACAGTGGCAGGCCCCACGGCGAGGACTCGGAACACAGCATGACGCCGATTCTCGTCGGGTTTTCATTCGCGAATTGGCGGAATAGAACACTCTAAGCCCCCAGGTACACGCGAATGACTTCCGGATCGCGTTTCACTTCGTCCGGCGTGCCGTGCTTGATCACGGCCCCGACGTCCAGCGTGGTCACGCGATCGGAAATGCGAAACACGAAATCGGTGTGATGCTCCACCAGCAGGACGCCGACACCGGACTCGCGCATGACGCGGATCACCGCGCCGAGGTGTTCGATCTCGGCCGGGGTCAGCCCGCCCGCCGGTTCGTCCAGCAACAGGAAGCGCGGCCGCTGCGCCAGGCCGCGAGCGATCTCCAGGAAGCGCTGCTCGGCATGTTCGAGGAGATTCGCGCGCCGGCCGATTGCATGCGACAGGCCCACACCATGCAGCAGTTCCTCGGCGCGGCTGCGCAATTCGCGCTCGTCGGCTTTCACCTGCGGCAGTGAAAATGCGGTTGCGAGGAAACCGGCGCGCGCGTCGCGCCAGCCGCCGAGCATGGCGTTGTCCAGCACGGAGAGCGTGGGCAACAGCCGCGGCTTCTGGAAAGTGCGCGCAACGCCGAGGCCGGCGCGTTTCTGCACCGTGGCGTCGGAAATTTCGGTCTCGTCGATGACGATGTTTCCACCGTCCGGACGGTAATAGCCGGAAAACAGATTCAGCAGAGTAGTCTTGCCGCTCCCGTTCGGCCCGATCAGGCCGTGCACTTCGCCGGGTTTCAGTTCCAGCGATACCTGCGCCAACGCGGTCAATCCGCCGAAGCGCTTGGTGATGTCGCGCGCGGCCAAGGTCATTTCGACTGTCCGTTCTCGATGGCCCTGGCGAGCCGCTCCAGGTCGGGCTTCACGACATGGCTTTCGCCCCGGCGAGGCCGGAAGTGCTCGATCAGGATTTCGAAGACCCGGCCAATGCCTTCCGGCACCAGCAGCACCACGGCAAGAAGCAACAACCCATAGAAAAAATTGCCCAGCTTCGCCAGCGGCGCGACCATCTCCGGCAGCGCGGTCAGTACGATGGTACCGATGGCCGGGCCGATGATGTGCCCGCGGCCACCGATGATGATGCAGACGAAAAAGAACAGGCCGAGGTCGAACACGAAGGTGTCCGGCGTGATGTAACTTTGCAGCACGGCGAACAACGCGCCGGCCACGCCGGCGGTAAAACCGCTGAAAACGAACACCGTGAGCTTCGCGCGGAACACCGGCACCCCGACTGCCTGCGCGGTTACGGCGCTGTCGCGCACTGCGACCAGTCCGCGCCCCCATGTATGGCGCGCCACGTTCCACGCGAGCCAGGTCACCAGAACAGCGATGGCGAGGATCAGCCAGTAAGTGCCCCGCGGCGTATCGAAAGGCGGCGGAAATCCCGGAACCGGCAGACCGACGCCGCCACCGGTCAGGTTGCCCTGCGCCAGCGTGATCTCGGTGACGATCAACGCAAAGGCCAGCGTGGCCATCGCGAAATAGAATCCGGGCAGTCGCAGCGAAGGCAGGCCGAGCAGCAGTCCGCACAAGGCGCACAGCGCGCCGGAAGCGGCGATGGCGAAAGCCGGATGCATGCCGTGCGTGCCAGCCAGAATGGCGAAGCAATAGGCGCCGATCGCCAGCAGTCCGACGTGGCCGATCGACAACTGGCCGGAATAGCCGACGACCAGGTTCAACCCGCCGATCAGCACCCAGTAAGTACAGATCAGCGCCGCGAGATGCAGTTTGTAAAGATCGCCGGACCACCATGGCAGCGTGATCAACGCGGCCATGACGATCAGGATTGCCACCGCCCTGTTCGGAAACTTCATACCGGCCGCACGCTCTGGCTGCCGAACAGGCCCGCCGGCTTGAGCAGCAATACGACCATCAGCAACCCTACCGAAATGGTCTGCTGATACTCGCCGCCGACGAAATAAGTCGCCACCGCGCTGAGGATGCCGAGCGCCGCGCCGCCGACCAGCGCGCCGACATTGCTGCCGAGTCCGCCGACGGCGAGCGCGATGAAACCGTTCAGGGTCAGCGTCAATCCGAGCGCGAAGTAGGCGAAGGTCAACTGTCCCGCCGCGAATCCGGCCAGTCCGCCCATCGCGCCGGCGATCACGTACGACATCGAGCGGATGCGCCCGGTCGGGATGCCGCGCGCGCGCGCGGCGAAAGCATCTTCCGACATCGCCACGAACAGCTTGCCGTACAGCGTGCGCCGGTAGAACACTTCGAGCGCGACGGCGAGCAGGATCGCGATGGCGATCGGCAGCCAGTATTTCTGGTCGCCCAGTCCGGCCGAGAAATCCTGCGGTATCAGGCGCGGGAACGGCTTTGGCTCGGTGCCCCACCACAACCCCGCGGCCTGCTGCACCATGGTGGCCAGCGCCAGGGTGGAGAGCAGCCACAGATGCTCGTCGCTGCGCGCCAGCACGCGGCGAATTGCGATCAGGTCGGTCAGCAGCCCGAATAATGCACCGACGACCATCGAGCCCAACAGCGCGACCGGGATCGGCCAGCCCAGCGTCGAAATGAACCACGCACCGAAGATACCGCCGAGCATCGAGATGTGGCCGGTGGTCACCGACAACACCTTCGAGGTCGAGAACATCACGTTGTATGTGAGCGCCGCGGAGGCGTATAAGGCCCCTGTGGCCAAACCTGTGATAAGAGCAACGAACATCCACCTCACCCCGGCCCTCTCCCCCGGCGGAGAGGGAGCGAAAAAAGCAATCTGTTTTAAGGATGCATCTGAATAGAGGTCCGCCAATCAGAAACACCTGCCTATTGTGCCGACCGCAACCACAATCAAGTTCCCTCTCCGCCCGCGGGCGGAGGGAGAGGGTTAGGGTGAGGTGGGCGCGGCCAAGAAACTTCCATCCTTAAAACTGCCGGCCACATTCACCACGATCGCATGATCCGGATAGCCGTTGCGGTTTTCCTTGCTCCATGTGTAAGTCGCGTAGGAGCCTTGAAAGTCCCTGGTGTTTTCCAGCACCTTGCCGATCGCCGCGGCATCGGTGGAGCCCGCGGTTTTCACGGCGTGCTCCACGATCTTCACGGTGTCGTAGCCGAGCGCGATCCACCAGAACATGAAGTCGATCTCGCCTTTGCCGAGTTTCGGCCGGATCTTTTCCATCAGCGCCTGGGTCCGCGGCGGCAGCTTGCCCTTCGCGTCGTACGTCGTGCTCAGGTAGCCCGCCGCAAAGGCGTTTTTCCAGTACTCGGGTTTGTTCAGCAGCGGCCTGACCGTCGGCGCCATCATTGCCGGATGGCCGACGATCGGCACGTCCCAGCCCATATCGCCGCGGGTGTTGAACAGGCGCGCGAGCAATCCCGTCGCGGCCGACCACGGCATGATCACGTCGGCGCCGGCGGCCTTCGCCTTGTTCAGTTCGTCGGTCAGGTCGGTCTTGTTCGGGTCGACCAGCGCCACATACACCGGCTTCACGCCGGCTTTGTCGAGAAGATCCTGCGCGACCTTCGAAGAGGCAGTGCCGTAACCGGAGGTATCGCCGATAACCGCGATTTTTTTCCTCTTGAGGACGTTGAGCGCGTAGTCGTTCGCCGCCTCGATCCACTGCTTGTTGGTATTGATGGCGCGGAATGCGAGCGGAAATTTTTGCGCATCGACCAGTTCGTCGATGGTGCCGATAATGAGATTGGGGATGCCCGCCTTGGCGACGATCGGCACGGTCGCGAGCGACTCGCCGGAATTCACTGGCCCGATGATGAAGTCCACCTTGTCGACGAACGCGAGTTGCTTGGCCAGGTTCACGGCCTTGGTCGGCTCGCCGCTGGTGTCGCGGGTGATGAGTTCGAGTTTACGGCCGTTGACGCCGCCGGCCGCGTTGATTTCGTCGACCGCGAACTGCACGCCCTGGTTTTCCGCTATGGCCGCGGAGGACAGCGGGCCGGTCAGCGACGACAGCCATCCGATTCGAATCGTGGATTGTGCCGATGCAGCCGACGCGGCGAACGCAAAGGACAACACCAGCAGACGCGCGGCGCGCGCGGCGGTCAACTTCAGCATGAATTCCTCCTCCGGATAAAGGCCGCTCAAGGCGGTTTTTCAAGAAATGTTCGTTGCCCGGAAGCCTCTTTGTCAAGAATTCGTTCTGACCGGTGGAATCCATTGAAAGTGGCTTAGACATAACTTTCAAAGCCTTAAGCGATTCGATTACACCCGGTTCCGGGTCCCGGAATCGGTTCGAATTGACGCAATGGCATCGACAATCCAGTATTCCGCCGCCAAAATGAGCGCGAACGCAGACCAAGAAAAACTCGAGAAAAACTAAAGCGGGAGGAAGGATGTTCTGCAGCAACGCAGGAGCGGCACGATGAAAAAAATCGTGCGTGTCGGTGCCGGATCGGCATGGTGGGGCGATCGCATCGAACCGGCCAGATGGAACGCCGAGCGCGGCGACCTCGATTACCTCTGTTTCGAAACGATGGCGGAAGCGACCATTTCCGCCGCCCAGGTGCGCAAGCGCCGCGATCCTTCGTTTCCGGGTTACGACACCTACCTCGACGATCGCATGCAGGCCGTACTGCCGGGTTGCATCAAGCGCGGCACCAGAATCGTGACCAACCAGGGCTGGATCAATCCCGACGCGGCGGCCGAACGCATCGTCTATTGGCTGAAGAAGCTGGGCGCAAAAGGCATCAAGGTCGCGGCGGTCAACGGCAGCCTGATCACCGATCGCGTGCTGCAGCTTACCGACAAAATCCTCGAGAACGGCAAATCGACTTCGTCGCTGACCGACAGCCTGGTGTCGGCCGAGGTCTATCTCGGCGCGGAGCCGATCGTCGAGGCACTGAAGCAGGGAGCGCAAATCGTCGTGTCCGGCCGAGTCGCCGATCCGTCGATCTTCATGGCACCGATGATGTATGAGTTCGGATGGGACGCGCTGGATCATGCGCGTCTCGGCCCCGGCAACGGCCTCGGCCACCTGATGGAATGCGGCGCGCAGGTCACCGGCGGCTATTTCTCTGATCCGGGTTTCAAGGATGTGCCGGAACCGTGGAACCTGGCCTTCCCGATCGTCGAGGTCGAAGAAGACGGTTCCGCCGTGCTGACCAAGGTGTCGGGTACAGGCGGCGCGGTCAACCTGATGACAGTCAAGGAGCAGATGCTCTACGAGGTCCACGATCCGGCGAACTACATCACCCCCGACGTCGTCGTCGACTTCACCACCGCAAGGCTCGAACAGATGGGACCGGACCGCGTGCGCATCACCAATATTACCGGCAAGCCGCGCACGCCGACATTGAAGGTTTCGATCGGCTGCACTGAAGGCTTCATCGGCGAAGACATGTTCTTCTACGCCGGACCGGGGGCTCTGCGTCGCGCGCAACTGGCGAAGAAAATCCTGGAGGAACGTTTCAAGGTCGTGAAACTCGACGCGGAAGAAGTGCGCGTCGATTTCCTCGGCCTGAACGCCATCCACGGCGCCATGACGCCGAAGGATGCCCCGGAACCTTACGAGATAGCGGTGCGCGTGGCCGCACGGACGAAGACACGCGAAGAAGCAATCAAGGTCGGCCGCGAAGTTGATGGGATGGCGGTGTCAGGCATCGGCATGACGGGAAAACGCGTGCCCCACCAGGACCGCACGCGGGAAATCATTGGCGTGTGGTCGTCGCTCGTTCCGAGGGAGAAGGTGGTTCCGAGCATCAACTACTTCGTGAGTTGAGGGAAGGCCGTGACGCGTGACGATCGTGACGACGTGACGGGGTAAGAACCTAGAGCCCCCTCTCCCCCGTCACCGGGGGAGAGGGTTGGGGTAAGGAGGGTCACGCCGTCACGACCGTCACGCGTCACGGCTAATATATTTCTGATTGCACGCCGCTTCGATAACGGGAAACGACAATGAAAGTAATGCTGCAACACCTCGCCCACTGTCGCTCAGGCGACAAGGGCAATACATCGAACATCTCGGTGATCGCCTACGCCCCCGCGTTATATCCCTATCTCAAGGAACAACTGACCGCCGAAAAATTCAAGGCGCACTACGCCGGCGTCGTTACGGGAAAGGTTACGCGCTACGACGTGGATGGATTGCAGGCTCTGAACTTCGTCGCCGAAGGCGCGCTTGGCGGCGGCGTGTCGCGCAGTCTATGCCTGGATAACTATGGAAAATCGCTGTCGGCGAGAGTGCTATCGTTCGAGCTGGAAATTCCGGATTCGCTAAAACCCCAGCTACGCGGAATGCCGTGAATGTCGTGAATGTCGTGAAGCAAGAAGACGTGAATGCCGTTCTAAGGTCTAGTTAATCTGAATGATGCTTTAACGGCATCTACGACATTCACGATATTCACGGCAAGAGGAGCACGCCATGGCAACAACGCTCGGCAGCGGCAAATTCAAATACGAAGTCATCTCCGACTGGGCGAAGCTGCCCGACGGCTGGTCGTTCCGGGACGTAGCGGCAGTGGCAGTCGATCTCAAGGACCGGGTCTATGTCTTCAACCGCGGCGAGCATCCCATGATGGTGTTCGATCGCGACGGAAAATTCCTGCGATCCTGGGGTGAAGGCGTGTTCAATCGCGCGCACGGCCTGCACATCGGGCCGGATGAATCGCTGTACTGCACCGACGACGGCGACCACAGCGTGCGCAAGTGCACGCTGGAGGGCAATGTACTGCTGACGATCGGCATTCCCGGCAAGCCGTCGCCCTACATGAGCGGCGAACCTTTCCACCGCTGCACGCATACCGCGCTTTCCCCGCGCGGCGATATCTACATCTCCGATGGCTACGGCAATTCGCGCGTGCACAAGTATTCCCCCGACGGCAAACTACTGAAGTCGTGGGGTGAAGCCGGCACGGGTCCGGGCGAATTCAACATCCCGCACAACGTCTGCTGCGATCCCGATGGCTGGGTCTACGTCGCCGACCGCGAGAACCATCGCGTGCAGGTGTTCGACGGAGAAGGTAACTACGAAACCGAGTGGCACAACCTGCACCGGCCCTGCGGCATGTGCATGGAAGCGAAGAAGGAGCCATTGTGCTACATCGGCGAGATAGGACCCACCATGCCGGTCAATCGTGAAGTCCCCAACCTCGGGCCGCGCATCAGCATCGTCGACAATGAAGGCAACCTGGTTTCGCGCTTCGGCGCCGCGCATGCCGGCTACGACCGCCCCGACCAGTTCGTCGCACCCCACGGCATGGCCGTGGATTCCCATGGCGACATCTACGTCGGCGAGGTTTCCTACACCGCGTGGCCGCAGATCTACCCGAACAAGGAAATTCCGCCGGGACTGCAGACGCTGCGCAAGCTCGTCAGAACTCGCTCGTGATCGGTGATCGGTGATCGGTGATCGGTAGATAAGGCTGCGCTTCCGTCCGAAGATCGACAATTACTGTTCGCAGTTCACTGTTCACCGCTCTTTCCCCTTGCACTACCACCCTCGCGGCATCACACTTATGCTGCAGGCATTCTTGCCGGATAGTTTCCTTTACCCTGCAGAGAAAGGAAGGCATTGTGGAAGCGCAGAATCCCTATAGCACGCCCAGATCGAAAGTCACCGGCGCGCCCGCGGCATACGGTGAAATAAAAGTGTTCTCGGCCAAAGGCCGGATAGGCCGGGTGCGATACATCGGCTACTCGGTGGGCATGACCATGCTGATGGGGCTCGCATTGGGCATACTGTCCGCCGTTTTGGGAAAGATCGCGGGGCCGGATCTGGCGGCAGCCGTCGTCGTCGCATCCTATGTGGCGATCTTCGTGGTCATGATGCTCCTGACCATCCAGCGTGCTCACGATTTCAACGCCAGCGGCTGGCTGGCGCTCCTCGCGATCGTTCCCCTGGTCAACCTCATCTTCTGGTTCATCCCGGGAACGGATGGAGAGAACCGGTTCGGTCTGCAGACGCCTCCCAACGGCACCGGCGCCGTCGTACTCGCGCTGATCCTTCCGCTCGTATTCATCGTGGGCATCGTTGCGGCGATTGCGCTTCCGGCTTATCAGCAATACGTAAAGCGGGCAGGCACGACGCAAAGCCAGTAGCGATCGCGGGCCCATTATGCGTTAGCATGGCGGAAACCATCGTCCTGCCCGCATGCGCCCGCCTTCATTCCCCACCGTTTTCTTCCGTTTCGGCTTCGTCCTGATCGCGCTGCTCGCCGGCTGCCAGTCGATGCAGGACCTCATCGGCGGAGCACCGAAGCCGACAGCACATGTCATCGGCGTCAGCATCCGCGGGCTGTCACTGGAAAACGTTGTCCTGCTGTTCGATGTCGAAGTCGAGAACCCCTACGCCACAAGCCTGCCTCTGACCGACCTCGGTTATGCGCTGTCCAGCGGCGGCAATAAATTTCTGCAAGGCACGCTGACACCGACAGGTTCGATACCGGCGCGCGGCAAGCAGGTGATCCAGCTTCCGGCCACGGTGCCGTTTTCCTCGCTGTTCACTGCGCTCAAAGGCGTGAAGCCCGGCGCCATCGTTCCTTACACCGCCGATTTCAGGATCGGCGTGGACGTACCGGTGTTGGGAAGGATAGACGTGCCCTTGTCGAAAAGCGGGGAGTTGCCGGTGCCTGCCGTTCCGCAAGTCGAACTGAGTTCGCTCGCGATGGGTAAGCTGGGCCTCGACCAGATAAAGGCGTCCGCGAAGTTGCAGGTGAAGAATACCAACCAGTTCCCCCTCGACCTGACCAGACTCGGCATCAGCTTTGCGCTCGGCGGACAGGAAGTCGGCGGCAGCAAGCTGGCCAATCCCGTTACGCTTCCCGCGGGACAGGCGACGACGCTGGAGATTCCGCTGTCGTTCTCGCCTCGCGCGGTCGGCATCGGACTCGTAAACCTGCTGAAGGGCAACCAGATCGCCTACAAGGTTTCCGGTTCGATGGACGCCAATACCCGCTTCGGCCCGCTTTCGCTGCCGTTCAGCCACATCGGCAACACGCCAATTACGAGGTGATGCCGATCCCGGCAGTTGCGGTTTTTTCAGAACGATGATTAACCAGCGCTTCACACAAGGAGCGCATCCACGCTCTTA